>CAZTAE010000007.1:0-37314 GCA_964611535.1 uncultured Woeseiaceae bacterium | reverse complement strand
ACGCGTTCGACGCGAGGCCACCGAGCTCGCCGCCCGAATCCAGGCGGAGCTCGAGAAAGAATGACCCGTTCAAATCATATCCGCTGCGGGCGCGCCGGCCGAACGTGAAACGAACAGCCATCATCTACGGGCTCTCCCTCGCCGCCGGCGCTTTCGCGCTCCGCTGGCTGGAGTACCAGTACACGGTGCGGCTGTTCTCGACCGAAGTGTATGTGGCGCTGATCGCAGCCGCTTTCACGGCGCTCGGGCTGTGGCTCGGCCGGCGGTTGACGGACCGGCCACGGGCGGCGCCGTTCGAGAAGAACCGGCAGGCGCTCGAGTACCTCGGCGTCAGCGACCGGGAATACGAGGTCCTGATGCTGCTCGCCGCCGGCCTCAGCAACCGCGAGATCTCGGAGCGGCTGTTCGTCTCGCCGAACACCGTGAAGACGCATCTCGCGCATCTCTACGACAAGCTCGCCGTCTCGCGCCGGACGCAGGCGATCAGCAAGGCGCGCTCGCTCAAGCTGATCCCGTGACCGCCTCGCCCGACCGGCGGATTCCTTCCGAATCACCCGATCGTACGATTCCTCCGCCGACACTGCCGGTTAGCTTTTGAGGCTTCGAGAGGCCGCGCAGACGCGGCGGATTACCGGCAAGGGAGAACGATAATGGGACGCATCATCCTTGTGTACGGCGTGATCGCCGGGGCCATCGTCATCGGCAGCATCGTCCTGGGACTGGCGATCGCGGGCGAAGGCGGCACCCACCACTCGCAGGAGTGGCTGGGGTACCTGGTCATGCTGATCGCACTCAGCATGATCTTCGTCGGCATCAAGCGCTACCGGGACCGGTACCTGGGCGGGGTGATCCGCTTCGGCACCGCGACGCTCGTCGGGCTGGGCATCGCAGCCGTCGCCGGGGTCATCTACGTCGCGGTCTGGGAGGCGTACCTGGCGATGACCGACTATGCGTTCATAGAGCGGTACACGGAGGGCGTAATCGCCGCCCGCGAGGCGGAAGGCCTGAGCGGTGCGGAGCTGCGGACGCTGATCGAGGAAATGGAGACGATGCGCCGCCAGTACGCCAACCCGCTCTTCCGCCTGCCGATGACGTTCCTCGAGATCTTTCCCGTCGGCCTGCTCATCACGCTGATTTCGGCGGCGGTCCTCCGAAACAGCAAGACGCTCCCGGCGACCTGACAAGCCGGCGGGTCGTTACCGCGGGCTATCGCCAGCCTGTTCGTGGAGGACCCAGGCGCCGTAGCCGACGACGGGGCCGCGGCCGCCGGCGGTGTCGCCGGAGTTGCGGAGGTCGACCGTGGTGATCGACATGCCATGACGCCGGGCGGCGATCAGCAAACCGCGAACAGGCGCCGCGCCGCAGGCATCGTCGTAGCCGATGCTTGCAGCATCGAACGTCTCGATGGCCCGGCAGGTTGCCGCGTCCCTCGCGCGCGCCTCGGCATAGGCCAGGTAATGGCTGAGATCGGAGCTGATGACGATCAGCGTCTCGGGACCGTCCCAGAGCGCATCCAGCACGTCCGCCACCGTCCCGGAGGCGGCGTCGCCCACGGCGATGGGCACCAGCGTGAACTCCCCGAGCAGCGCCTGCAGGAACGGCAGGTGGACTTCCAGGCTGTGCTCGGCGGCGTGCGCTGCGTCGGCCACGCGGACGCCCAGTCGGGCCAGGGTATCGCGTACCGTGACGTCGACGGGCACGTCGCCGAGCGGCGTCCGGAACGCCTGCGCGCCGGAAAGGGCGAGCCCGCGGACGAAGACGCGGTGGCTGGGCCCGAGCAGCACGACCCGCCGGTAAAGGTCCCGGTGCGGGCGAATGTACGCGTAGCCGCGCGCACCGACGGGCCCGGAATAGACGTAGCCGGCGTGCGGGAGGATCAGCGCCTTTGGCGGCGGTCCCGCCGCCGAAGGCGCCTCATCCAGCAACGACCGGACGGCCGTCGCCAGTTCAGCCGCGCCCCCCGGGTAGAACTGCCCGGCGACGGCAGGTTCGCGGATGGCGCTCATGGGGCGATTTTCTCACCAACCGGCGGCCGAGCGAAGACCCCGCCGTGCTATCGCCGAAGGCTGCTCGCGACTCGCCCGCGCTCCCTCGCCCGGCACGCGCGCCTGCGGCTGCGCTACTCGTCGTTTTCGTCCTCGCCGGAATCTCCCTCGCCCGCGTCCTCCGGCTTGCGGAACTTGAGCGTCATGCGGTTCGACTCGCCGATCGTTTCCATCTCGATGCGCAGGTCGGGATCGTCCTGGCTGGTCATCAGGGTCGGCGGCAGGCGCCAGACAATATCCGCCTCCGTCGGCTGGTCGGCCGGATTCCTGTTGACGTCGCTTTCGTCGATGAATTCGAAGCCGGCGTCGGCGAAGCGCTGCTTGACGAACTCCGTCTTCAGGTAGCCGTGCTCGCCGCTGGCGAACTCGTCCGACATCTCCGGCCTGGCCTCGTGCTGCACGACACCCACGATGCCGCCGGGCTTCAGGACGCGATACGCCTCGTTCAGCGCCGTCGTCAGATAGTTGCCCTCGCTCTCGAAGCGGGCGAGGTTGTGCAGCGCACGGATGAACAGGACGGCATCCGCCTGCCCTTCCAGCGCCACCGGCAGCGAGCCGAATTCGAAGGCGTCCACCTCCGCGCCATCCTCACCGGCCCAGGCATCGGCCTCCTGCGGCCAGTCCTTGACCCAGGTTTCCATGGACTCGATGAAATCGTCGCCGAAGAAACCGAAGAGCGGCCACATGTCCTGCGCGTAGTTGGCGCCGATGAGGTGCCCGTTCTGCCCGAGGTACGGCACGAGGATCCGCGAGTACCAGCCGCTGCCGGGCAGCGCCTCGACCACGGTCATGCCCGGTTCGATGCCGAAGAACTCCAGCGTCTCCTTCGGGTGACGCTGCTCGTAGCGAACCTTCGTCTCCGGCGGCTGGTTCTCGAGCACCACCTCGAGCCGCTCGGAAGGCGACTGGCCCAGCGCTGCGTCCGCCTGTTCCGCCGCCTCCGCCGGGTCGGTGAGCGCTTCCTCCGGCTGCGGAGCCGGCTCGTCGGTCGCCGGCATGCCCGTCTCCGGGGATTCCGACTCCCCGCAGCCCAGCAGCACCAGCGAGAACAACAGGACCGGAATTTTTCTCATGGGTTTGTCTCCTTTGGCCTGCCTGGACCCTGCGGCGGGCACCCGCCCGCCGGAACAGGGAAAAGCGCCATGTTACGGCAGACGGGGAGACGAGGCCATGGCGCCGCCCGCCGGGACGGTGCAGGATTGTTGACGTAAACGGCGCGTCGTTCCGGTCCAAGCCCATTCGCATGAGCACGAATACGCAGAACCGCAGCGAAAGCCGCAAGCGGCCGCAAAGCGACCCCGTTGCCGGCGTCCCGGGCCGCTACTGGCACGCCCTCCCCGACGGCCGCCTCCAATGCGACGTCTGCCCGCGCTTCTGCAAGCTGCGGGACGGCCAGCGGGGGCTCTGCTTCGTCCGCGGGCGCGCCGGCGACGAAATCGTCCTGACAACCTACGGCCGCTCCAGCGGTTTCTGCATCGACCCGATCGAGAAGAAACCGCTCAACCACTTCCTGCCGGGGACGCCCGTCCTCTCCTTCGGCACGGCGGGCTGCAACCTGGCCTGCAAGTTCTGCCAGAACTGGGATATCTCGAAGTCGCGGGAGCTCGACCGGCTGCAGGACCTCGCCTCCCCCGAGGCCATCGCCGAGGCGGCGCTGGCCAGCGGCTGCCGGAGCGTCGCCTTCACCTACAACGACCCGGTGATCTTCCTGGAGTACGCCGTCGACGTTGCACGGGCCTGCCGCGAACGCGGGCTGCAGACCGTCGCCGTCACGGCCGGCTACATCACGGAAGCGGCGCGCGGGGAATTCTTCGGGGCCATGGACGCCGCGAACGTCGACCTGAAAGGCTTCACCGAGCGCTTCTATCGCAAGGTCTGCGGCGGGCACCTCGACCCGGTGCTCGACACCCTGGTCTACCTGCAGCGTGAGACGGACCTGTGGTTCGAGCTGACGACCCTGCTGATCCCCGGCGAAAACGACGGCGAAGCCGAGATCGAGGCGATGTCCCGGTGGATTGCGGAGCACCTGGGACTCGAAGTGCCCCTGCACTTCACGGCCTTCCATCCCGACTGGAAGATGATGGACAAGCCCCCGACGCCGCCCGCGACGCTGACGCGGGCGCGCGACATCGCGCTCCGACACGGCTTGCGCTACGTCTACACCGGCAACGTGCACGACTTCGCCGGCTCGAGCACTTACTGCCCGGGCTGCGGCGAGGTGCTGATCGGCCGCGACTGGTACGTGCTGTCGACGTGGAACGTGGCCGTGCATGACGGCCGCGGCGCCTGCCGGCGCTGCGGCAGCGAGATTGCGGGACGGTTCGACGTGCACCCCGGCAAGTGGGGCGCGAAACGCCGGCCCCTCGCGATCGCCGCAGCCTGAGCCCGGGCTGGGCACGGGACGAAAAAGCCTATAACCTGCCCCACGATCGACCGGGCGGTCGATGCGATTACAGCAGCGGCTGACGGGCCGATGCCGCGGACGTGTTCTTTTCGGGCAGGGGGGAAAACCGGTGGAGCCATCCCTGAAATTCTACGGCGGGCGTTTCGGCGCCGCCGTGCCGCTCCTGTTCTTCGTGGCCTGGGCGATCGGCATCTCGGTCGCCGGCGCGCCCGACGAGCGCGGCCTGATCCTCGGCATGATCGGCGGACTGACGATCGGCATGCTGCTGTGCCGCAGCCGCTGGGCCGACTACGCCGACGCCGTCTTCACCGGCATGGCCAACCGCGTTGCCACCGTTACGATCATCGCCTGGTTCTGGGCCGGCATGTTCGCCCAGGTGCTGCGGGTCGGCGGCCTCGTGGACGGGCTGGTCTGGCTCGGCGGCCAGTCGCAGGCCACCGGCGGCTGGTTCGTCGGCGCGACGTTCGTACTCGCCGCCATCTTCGGGACGGCCGTCGGCACCGGCTACGGCACGACCGTCGCCTTCTGCACGCTGATGTACCCGGCGGGCATCACCCTCGGCGCCGACCCCGTCTGGCTATTCGCGGCGATCCTGTCCGGCGCGGCTTTCGGCGACAACCTGGCGCCGGTATCGGACACGACGGTCGTCTCGGCGACCACACAGGAGACCGACATCCCCGGCGTCGTGCGCTCGCGCTTCAAATACGCGGTCATCGCGGCGGTGCCCGCGCTGCTGCTGTTCACGCTGCTCGGCGGCCGCGAAGACGACGTAGATCGCAGCCGCGCCATCGAGTTACTGGCGGATTCCGCCTCGCCGGAGGGCCTGGTGCTGCTGGCGCCGTTCGCGCTCGTCATCACGCTGGCGCTGCGCGGCTACCACATCCTCGTGGCCCTGACCTGGGGCATCATCACCGCCGCGGCCCTCGAGCTCGGGCTGGGGCTGGCGCCGGCGGACGCCATTCTCTACTTCGACCCTTCAGCCGACCTGGTCGGCGGCGCGCTGGTCGACGGCGTCGCCGGCTACCTCGGCCTGTCGATCCTGATTCTCCTGATCGTCGCCGGCAGCCACCTGATGCGCCTCGGCGGCGCGCTCGATGCGATCATCGGCGGATTGAAGGGTTTCGCGCAGGCCTCCGTCGCCCGGGCCGAAGCGGCGATGTGGAGCATCGTCTTTTCGCTGAACGTGTTCATCACCATCAACACGGCCGCGGAAATCGCGGCCGGGCCGGTGATATCGCAGCTCGGCAAGCGCTTCCGCCTGCATCCGTACCGGCGCGCGAACATGCTCGACGCAGTGACCTCGGCGCTGGGCTACATCTTCCCGTGGGGCGGCGGCGTGCTGATCGGCTATCAGACGATCCGGACGCTGGAGCCGCAGTACGACTTCATCGAGGCCGTGCCGCCGACGGAGGTCTGGAGCTACGTCCTGCACGGCTGGTTCCTCGCCGCGGTCATGCTGATCGCGGCCCTGACAGGGTTCGGGCGGACGTACGAGGCCGACGACGGCTCGGAGACGAAGACGCCGCCGCCGGGAGCGCGATCCGCCCAGGGAGCCGCCGGAACAGCTTGAAGTTAGCGGGGGGCATGCTGCCGCCGACTTGCCGGACGCTGCGGACGGCGCCCTGCAGGAGCGCGCCGAGCGCCATGGATGGCGCGAATGCAGATCAAGCAGGAGCATTTATCTGCCCCGCACGCGACCGGGGTGGGGTCGCCCGCGGGGCGGGCTCCTACAGAAGCAATCGGCGACGGAATCGGCAAACGCAGGAGTCTGCGCCGACTCCTACCCTGCGCCAGCAGTCTCCGCAGTCCTTTCGGCCGGGTAGAGGTGGACGTCGCGCTGCGGGAACGGAATGTTGATGCCGTTGGCGTCGAAGGCCTCCTTGACCCGCTCCTGCATGTCCCACTGAAAGGGCCAGAGATCGGCACTCGCGGTCCATACCCGCACGGACAGGTTGACCGAGCTGTCACCGAGTGAGTTGACGAATATCGCCGGCTCCGGGTCCGCGAGCGCGCGGCCGTCCTCCTCGATGAGCTGCTTCAGTATCGCCTTGGCCTTCTTGACGTCGTCGCCGTAGCCGATCCCGAACACCAGCTCGCAGCGGCGGTTCTCGTAGGCGCTGTAGTTGATCAGGCTGCTGTTGGAGAGATCGCCGTTGGGTATGATGACGCGGCGACCGTCGAAGGTGTTGACGATGGTGTAGAGGATCTGGATTTCCACGACCGTCCCCAAAAAGCCCTGCGCCTCGATCACGTCGCCGGCGCGGAAGGGCTTGGAGACCAGGATCAGCACGCCGCCGGCGAAGTTCGCCAGGCTGCCCTGCATCGCCAGGCCGATGGCAAGGCCGGCGGCACCGAGGACGGCGATGAAGGATGTCGTGGCGATGCCGACCATCGAGGCGACGGAGATAACCAGCAGCACCTTGAACAGAACGGACAGCAGCCCGGTGAGGAACTTGTTGAGCGTGGGATCCCGCTCGCCGAGCTTGCGGTCCACCATGGCGGTAAACCGGCCGATCAGCCACAGACCGACGACCAGCGTCAGGATCGCCAGCAGGAATTTCGGGGTGTAGGCGATGATCATGGCCACGGCGATCTGCATCAGCTCGCCGATCTCGCCCTGTCCTTCCAACAGGTTTTCCATGTGTCCCCCTTCGATGCACACGACGCCGCTTCGCGGCTGCGCGCTTTCTTGTTCGTGGAATCGTTGCCGCATTGTACGCAAAGCAGAGAGCAACCGCAGCCCGGGCGCTCGACGCGGCAGGCGGCCGCTGGCGGTTCGGCCGCCGTTACCTGTACTTCCTGTAGCTGCCCGTGAGCTCGGCCCGGGCTCCTGACTTCGTCAGATCCGACACGTGGCACCGCGTCACGACGCTGCTGGATGACATCGTCCCGCCCAGCCTGCGGCACGCGTTGAACCTGTGGGACGACATCGTCGAGGACTTCGAGCCGGCACCGGCGGAGCGACGCACCGAAGGCTCGGCGCTCAAACCGCTCGATGAGCCAGCGAGCGACTGAAATTTTCTCGCGCTCGAGAAAACTGCGCTGGCACGAGTCTTGCTCGAACCGGGGAGGAAGCGGGCATTGGCCAGCTTACCCACGGCCCCAACCGATGCGAGGAATGCCATGAATAACGGATTGAAGCTGCTGCTGTCGGGAGGGCTCGGCGCGGCGGCGATGTACTACTTCGACCCCGCGCGCGGCCGCTACCGGCGGGCCCTGGTGTGCAACCAGTTCGTGCACCTGGGGCACGAGACGCAGCACGGCGTGAACGTCGTCGGCCGGGACACCCGCAATCGCGCCGTGGGTCTCGCGGCGAGGCTGCGCTCGCTGCTCGATCGCCGACAGCCGGACGACGTCGTACTCGTGGAACGCGTGCGCGCGTGCCTCGGCCGGGCGGTGACCCATCCGCACTCGGTCAAGGTCGACGCGACGGACGGCGTCGTGACGCTGTCCGGCCTGATTCTCGAGGAGGAAGTCCCCCTGCTGATCGACTGCACCCTCGGCGTGCGGGGCGTCCGGGACCTGAAGAACGAGCTGGACGTCCGGTCCGAGCCCGGCAACGTGCCGGGGCTGCAGGGGAGCTCCGGGCCGCGGAACGGCCCCCGCGCCGCGTTCATGCAGGCGAACTGGTCACCGACCGCGCGCGCGGCCGCGGGGCTCGGCGGTGCCCTCGCGGCGGCTTACGGCTTCGGCCAGCGCAGCGCGGGCGGGACGCTGATCGGCGCGGCCGGCGTGCTGCTCATGGGACGCGCCGCCACCAATCTCGAGCTGCGCCGGCTGTTGGGCATCGGCGTGCCCCGCCACGCCGTGGACGTGCAGAAGAACATTCACATCAACGCGGCCGTGGAGGACGTCTTCGCGCTCTGGGACAATTTCGAGAACTTCCCCTGGTTCATGCGTCACGTCCGGCACGTCCGCCGGCTGCAGACGGGCGAGGGCAAGGCCCGCTGGCGCTGGACCGTGACCGGGCCGACCGGCACGGAGCTCGAGTTCGACTCGATCGTCACCGCGCGGGACGAAAACCGCCTGCTGGCGTGGCGCACCGAGGGCGACGCTTTCGTGCAGCACGCGGGCCGGATTCATTTCCAGGGCAATCCGGACGGCTCGACCACCGTCGACATCAAGATGGTCTACAACCCGGTCGCCGGCGCGGTAGGCCATGCCATCGCCTGGCTGTTCGGCGCCGATCCCAAGCACCAGATGGACGACGACCTGTTGCGCATGAAGAATTTCCTCGAGACCGGCAAGCTGCCGCGGGATGCGGCGGAGCATCCGGCCGAGATGCCGCGGCGGCTGCAGGAGTACGCCCGGGAACGGCAGGAGTCGGGTAACGGCGCCGGCCGGCAGGTACCGGAGGGTGAACAGCCACCGGCCGGCTGACGGCGCCGGTACGGCCCTGGCCGCCGCGGCCGGGTCGGATCGCCTTGTCTCTGCGGCTCCGCGGCACGAGGGGCGGCGCCGCTGCTGTGCACGAGTTACCCGCCTCCTTGTAATTTCTACATGACTTGCCGCACCTTCTGATACGGTGTGGTGCACGTTCCGCAACAGGACACCCCCGCGCGGGGAAGGAGGAGCATGGTGACCGAACTCATCGGCGTCTCAGGCAGCTTGCGGCAGGGCTCGTTCAACACGGCGCTCCTGCGTGCCGCGGCGGCGCTGATGCCGGAAGGCGCCCGCCTCACGATCAAGCGCATCGACGACATTCCGCTCTACAACGCGGACCGCGAGAAGGCGGAGGGTGTGCCGGAAGCCGTGGAAGCGTTGAAGGACGCGATCGCTGCCTCGGACGGGCTCCTGCTCGCCACGCCCGAGTACAACAACTCGATGCCCGGCGTGCTCAAGAACACGGTCGACTGGCTGTCCCGGCCGCCGTCGGACATCAAGCGCGTCTTCCACGGCCGGCCGGTCGCGCTGATCGGCGCCTCCGCCGGCGGGTTCGGCACGATACTCAGCCAGAGCGCCTGGCTGCCGGTGCTGCGGACGCTCAGGGCCGATTTCTGGAGCGAGGGCCGCCTGCTGGTATCGCGGGCCGGCGACGTCGTCGACGAACAGGGTGAGCTCGCCGACGACAAGATCCGCCAGCAACTGGGCGACTTCGTTCACGCGTTCGCGGAATACGCGCGTGAGCGCCGGAGGCATTCCGCCGGATGAGCTGTGCAGAGGAGCACGGCTCCTGGCAAACCGCTTCGCCTTCCGATCACCGTTGCCTTGCGTGCCGGCCGTGCTCGACGAAGATCAGGCAGCAATTCCCACTCGACTCTCAGGCGATCACAACGTGCCGGTGAGATTGAGGAACATGCCCTGGTGCCTGAAATCGAGATCCGTCAGGTCATCGGAGAAGTCAGTGAAGTTGTAGCCCAGCCCGACCTTCAGGTGATCGCCGACCTGTCTGGAGATGCTCATCAAGGCGCCCTTGCGGCGTTCGTTCAGGTCCGGCATGTCCAGCACCCGCGCCTCCACGAGCAGGTCCCAGATCTCCCGAAATCGCCAGTCTCCCCGCAGGACATACAGGCTTGCGTCGTTGGAGAAGAACTGCGGATTCTCCCGGTCGAGGCTGACCTGGCCGAGGCGATAGGCGTACTTGCCGCCGATCGAGAAACGCGGCAGCAGATCATAGGTGATGTCGAGGGCCGCGATATGGCTCTTCTGGATGAACTCCGCCGCGGTGTTGGTCAGGGTAATCTGTTCGGCCCCCGGCACGTTGTAAAAGTACGTGTACTTCGCCAGCGCGTTGAGCCGGTCGTGGTAGACCGGTCTGTAGGCATAACCCACTACAGCCTCGGTAAACCCGCCGTCGTAGAAACTCCCGAGCGAACTGGTGCTGTCGGCGTGGTTGAACTTGCCCAGCAGTCTCGCCGAGGGACTGAACTGGTACTTCAGGCTGTTGCGGATGAGCCAGGTCTTTCTCTGCGTCCTGCTCTGGTCCGGTTGTTCCGTATCGTCGTGCCGGTACTCGACACCACTCGACACCTGGAGCAGCTCGAAGCCGTAACCGATGCGCACGCCCGCCGCACGGCGGTCGGTCTCGGCGCCCGTCTGCATATCCTGCAGGGTGCCGATGTCCGTGTTCATGCCGAGATTCAGCCGTTCCGTGGGAGCGAGGCTGATCCCGGTCGCGTGCGTCAGCCCCGTCGACGTATACCCGTGCCGGTATCGCTCCTCCTGGTAAACGCTCGCGCTGTCCGAGAGCCTGGACCTGATGCCGGCCACCAGGTTGCCTTCCCTTCCGCCGACGCGCCGGAGACCGTTGTCGGTGCGCTCGTTCTCTAGCGTATAGTTGAGATACAGGCTCGTACGATCGGAGTGCAGGTAGCTCGTACCGACTTTACCGCCCTCGCCGAGATCCCCGTTCGACACCTCTGCGTCGACGCGCAGCCGTTCGGAGAACTGGTACGACCCGCCGGTGCCTATCCGGCCGTTTTCCGGCCTGCCGCCGGTTGTCGAAAGCGTATCCTGCACGAATACGTACGCATTCCAGTCGGCTCGTGAGTCGTATCCGAGCTGGACCACGGCGTCCGTGCGCTCTCCCTGCTCCTGCGTCAACGGCACGAGCGGGGAATTGTCCGTCCGCTCGTCCCGTCGATAGCCCGCGCTCACGTCCCAGCTTTCCGTGAGGTCGTACTCGAAGTTGACCTCCTGCGCCGTCGTCTCCAGGCCCTCGTCCTGCACCCGGTTGTCCACCTTGGCGTTCAGGGACAGCCGCTCGCGTACCGGCATGCGGAACGTGCCGCCGACGTTGCGGGTGTCTCGGACCGTCGCCAGCCCCGGCGCCGAATACCCGGCCTCGACCTCCTGCGCGTAGAGCGTGATGCGGCCGTTGCCGAAGCGGAAGAAATCACCGGGCGCCAGGCTGACGTCTGCGCGATACGCCCCGGCGCTGACGTTCATGAAGGAGGCTTCGTCCTGCCCGGTGAAGCCGAACCCGCCGTCGTCGGAAAAGTGGGCGGTGGACACCAGCCCTTCGCTGTTGGCGGCCTGCAGCTTCAGCCAGGACTCGGACGACTTCCTGAACGTGACGTCGGCAGCGCGGAGATCGCTGTCGCTGCCATCCTGCTCGTTCACATTGGACGTCAGGCCGAGCTTGACGTGCTCCCCTAGCCAGTAGTGGGCCTGCCCACCGGTGGCGAGGGCGTCGATGTCCTCGAAGCCGGGCGTGTATTCGTAGCGGACGACGAGATGCGCCTCGTCGCCCGAAACTGCGCCACTGCGGATCAGCAGGCTGTCGTCGGCCGTGGCGGCCAGCGGCTGCGCGAGCATCACGCGTCCCTGCAGATAGTCGATGTCGTAGTCCAGGGACGGCGTCAGGTTGAGGACGCCCGTCACCAGGCCGGACGCCTTGTCCCGTATCTCGACGCGCACGCGTTCCGAGCCGGGAAGGATGTCCTGGCGACGCAGGAAGTAGAGCGAGCCGCCCGTGCCGCGGAACGCCTCGCGGCTCGCTACCGTACCCGGCTCGGCGCCGAAGATGTCGATGGCCGCCTTCTGTTCCCCGAAGTCGGTCGTCGATTCCGTCTGGTAATGCAGGTTGGCACCGTACAGGCCGCGATCCACCTGCGCCAGCTCGTTCTGCATGTAGCCGACCTTGAAGTTGCCCCACTGGCCGTAGTTGTCGCGTTCGCTGAGCCGGACGAAGAACTTGCCCATCGTCGGCGCCATCTCCTCGACCGTGCCGTCGTCGCCGAACGTGGGGTAGTAGTAGTCGGGATCGATGCGCCGGAACAGCGCATCCGGCGACTTCTGCATGAAGTTGCCGAAGATCTCGTCCAGTGGTCCCTCGCGCGTATCGGCGCTGGCTCTGAGCCGCCAGTGATCGCCGAACTTGCCGTTCACGTAGAAGGCGAGGCGCCCATCCGCCTTCGAAGCGTTATCGTACGGCGCATTCTCGCCCTGCAGGAGATCCATGGGCCCGACCGTGTTATTGGACGAGATCGTCACATCGGCCATGCCGACGTAGAACCAGTCGCTGTCCTCGAGCTGCAGGTCTCGCAGGAAGAGCTCACCGTTGCCCTGCCCGTCCAGAACCGCCACCTCGACCGTATGCGTTCCCTGCGGCAGGATTTCCTCGGCGACGAAATTCCCCTTCGGGTCGACGGGCACCGGCCTGCCGGCAACCCACACCTGGTGATCGGCGGGGATGCCGCTGCCCTTGACCTTGACGGTGCCGCTGCTCAACCCGATGTTCTGCCGGGCAAGCCCGTTTTCTCCCCAGGCCGCGAGTAGCGATTCTTCGCCCGCCGCATCATCGTCTCCGTAACCCGGCTCGACGTCGTCCTTCCCGCCGTACACCAGCCAGAGCGGCTGCGGCAGGGTTTCGTCGAAATTCCCGTCCGCGCCGTACGCCCGCAGGACATAGGCCAGCTCATGGGCCGGGGAGCGGTAGCGGCCAGGCGGCGGCTGCCATTCGGCAACGCCGTCCAGCTCGATGTCGACGACGTCCAGCGGTTTTGACCGCAACGACTGGCCGCTGTCGAATATCCGTACTTCGGCGTGGTCGATGAAACGCGAGTAGTTCGTGTACATCCTGAACCGGACCGAGCCGCGGTCGCCGCCCCCGACGTCGTCGTCGGCATCGTCGACGTCCTCCCACCGCGGAATCCTCACGCTCGCCGGTCGCGCCGCAACGCTCAACCTCGGCGCCGATGTGAGGTTGTCGAAGCCGAACTGAATGTCGGCCTCCTGCATCGCGACGTCGGTACAGCGCTGGATGTCCGAGGAACTGCGCTGCGGGTCGTCGATCGGCACCCCGTCTACCGAGATGCGCATCAGATTCAGCCCGAGGGGGTTCCGGGGCTTCAGCTCGCGGGTGATGCGGGTGATGTCCACACCGTCGTAGTTGTCGAGCAGCGCCAGCTCATCGTAGACGACCTCGACCTTCACGTAGGACGTGTCGCCCTGAGTGAATCCGGCGTTGACGACGTCGTCCGAGTGCAGATAGCCGCGCCCCTCGTATTCCCTCTCGTCTTCCGCCAGCTGCATCTCCTCACTGACGACGCCCATCGCCCGGCGCGCACGCGATGCGGAAAGCCCGATATCGTCGCCGTACACGAGAGCGGTCCGGCGATCCAGCCGCTCGTTCCGGGTGTAGCCGACGAACCGCAGGCGGACGTTGGTCTTGTCCGCAACGTCGTCCATCGCGCGCTCGAGCGTTTGCGCGTAACCCGTCGGGACGACCGGCTTACCGCCGCTGAACTCGATGTGTTCGATCGGCCCCCATGGCGGATCGTAGACCTTGCTCACCATCTCGGCGCCGGTTGCGCCGGGACAGAGCTGGGGCTCGTCGGGAAGCTCCTGGAGGGGATCGTCGTACCAGAACTCGACCTCGACGCGGCGGTTCAGGGCGCGCCCGCGGTCGGTCTCGTTGGAACCGAGCGGTTTCTCGGTCCCCCGGCCATCGCTTTCGATCGAGGCGGTAGGCAGGTTCAGGCTGTCCTGCACGGCCAGCGCCACGCGGCGCGCGCGCGCTTTGGAGAGGCCCGTGTGAGTGCCGTAAATGCGTTCGGTGCGCCCCGTGAGCGGCGCGTCGTCCGTGTAGCCGACGAACGTGGCGACGACGTTCTGCTTGTCGCCGAGATCCCGGAATGCCTGCCGCACGCTGGCGACGAAGTCCTCGCTCACGTCGATGGATTCCTCGTCAAAATGCAACGGCGCGATGAGATTCTGCACGCGAGCCCGGTGTGCGTGTCCTTCCCTGTACCGCAGCTTGCAGACGGTTTCCACGCGGCACACCTTGACCCGCTTGATCTCGTGCGGGACGAGGACTTCCTCCTGCGCGACCCGCTCCCTGACCTCGTCGTACCAGACCTCCACCTCGACGCGCCTGTTGAGCGCGCGGCCGGCTTCGGTGGCATTGGACGCCACCGGCAGGGTGTCGCCGGCCCACTCGTAGGAAATTGCCTCCGCCGGCAACGCGAGCGCCGTCTGGAAGTATTCCGCCACCTCGCCCGCGCGCTCGCGGGAGAGCCCGGCGTTGTCGCCGTAGATCCGGGCCAGCGCATCGGACAGTGGCTGGTTGTCCGCATGCCCGATCAGGTGCAGGCGGACGTTCTTGCGGTGCTTCATGCGCTCCAGGATCTCGCCCAGCGCGATGACGGTCGTTCCGGGTATGTCGGCAACGCCGGATTCGAAGCGGATCGGCGGCACGAGATCCGTCAATTTCACGGTCTCCAGTTCGTTCCGGACCGTCTCCCGATTCTCCAGGGTGTCCCCCTGGTCGGTTTCGACACGCTCCGGGTCCTGCACCCATTGCATGAACGGCTCGTCGCTCGGCAAGTGGCGCTCGACGGTCTCACCCAGCGGCGCCTCCTCGACCGTCGCCGAATGCGCCGCCAGCGGCGCAAGGAACAGGCCAGATATCAACAGATGGCTTGGCTTGGACATCCCGATCACCTGCTGGTCCCTTTCGGCTGGTCCGGCGGGCCGCCCAGCCGCCAGTACACTTCGGGCTCGACGACGAGCTCGTAGCAACACGCCAGTTCCGTCCAGGCGTTCGTTATCTCGGTCTTCACCGCTTCGAGCCGGCGCTCGACGAGCTGCTCGCTCTCGACGTCGGCCAGGTACGACAGGCGAAGAACAGCCGGTCCCTTCTGCAGTTCCTCCAGCAACAGGCCGATCCTCGACCTCCACTGGTGACGAATCTCCGTGGAGTCGGGTTCGAACGCGGCGCCGGCGACATCCAGCCCGACGACGCGATGGATCGAGGCGCCGAAGCTGAACCTGAGTGCCTTGCCGCGCGTGGCGCGCTTCACCTGCACCGGGTGGGAAGATGCGCGGTAGCCGCTCGGCAGCGTTCTGTCGTCAAGCTTCAGGACGAAGTTGCTGCCGCGGCTTTCGTGCGGCGTGGTCGCGCAGGTGAAGTGGAAGCGGCCGTGCTCGTCGGTGGTCGCTGCCAATCCGCGCGCCGTCACGACCCGCACCCCGGGCAGGCCGCCTTCGTCGCCGTCCTGGTACCCGTTGCGATTGCTGTCGTCGAAGACCTTGCCGATGACGTCGGTGCAATCGAACGTCGGGTCCGGCACGAGCCTTACGGTCGCGAATGCCTCGCCCGACAGCGCATCGCCGGTCAGCGTGCTGGATACCTGGGCCCGGTTGACGAATTCGCCCTCGCTCACACCGGCGCCGACCGCCAGGAGGAGCTTCAGCGTGTGGCGACCGGAATCCTCGAGGACAAGATTCGGCCAGACCAGCTCAAGGCCGTTGACCACCGGTTCCAGCGGCTCGTCATCGAGACGCGCCGAACCCTCTATGTACCGGAATCCGGCCGGGAACCGGTCGACGATGCTTACATCCTGCAGGTCCACGGGGAACGTGTTGGTCAACGTGATGACGTAGGGTACGAGCTGGCCCCGGGTGACATTCAACAACGGCGTCGTCTTGGTGATCGACACGGCGCCGTCCAGCTCCGGGTCGACGGGGATATGGTTATTGAAGATCTCCCCCGAGCCCGGCAGCTGGCTCCCGCCGAGGGTCAGGTGCAGGTGATAGCGGGTGCCGCCGCTTCGCGCCGCCACGCCCGTACCCGGGGCCGACTCCGATACCTGGACCTCGCAGTGCTGCGGCGTGCCGGGAATTGCGTCGTCGACCGAGGCTGGACATCCGGGCACGTCGAAAGGCTGCGTCACGGCATTCGATGCCGGTGGAATGAGCTCCGACTCGCCGCCGACATAGCCGGCGCCGGGCGGCGTCACCTGTATCACGAAGGCACGGGCGCCGGAGCAGGCCGGGTTGGAGAAATCGACGACGAACTTGTAGTAGCCGTCCGCCAGAGTCACCTGGTTCTGCTGCTTCGGATCCTCGAAACAGCTCTCCGGCACCGGAGCTCCGGCCTCGGTGAGGGTGAGGATCGCGCCGGCGACCGGCGATCGCACGAGGGCATCGTAGACGACACCGTTCGGATCGATCGGCAGGTTGAGGTTCTGCACGTTGTCACCGGGGTTGACGATGATATCTTCGATGCGCTGCAGGGAATTGGTGAAGTCCGAAGCAGCCATGCCGAGCGCAGCCGTCGCGGGCCCGGCGTCCGGCGCCGCGAACACGATGGCATAGGACACGCCCGACTGGTCATTCGGCGGCAGGCCGGCCATCGAATATTCGCCGTCTGCGTCGGTCAGGGCCGTGTGCAGCAGGTCGCCGTCACGATAGAGCTGCACCGTCCAGCCGGCGAGCAGACGCTCGCCGCCGTCGGGGGCATCGTCGAAATCCGTGTCGTGCCAGACGGTGCCGCCCAGCATGCCGGAGCCCGGCAAGCCCCCTACGTTGATCGAAACACTGGCGCTGGCCGTCTGCTGCGGGGAATTCCAGAAGACGTCCGCGATGTTCGTCACCGTGGTGCCGGTCGCAAGGTCCGCATCGAGGGTCGCACGGAATCGCAGCGTGACGGTTCCGCCCGGCTCCAGCGCCCCGTATTCCGTCGAATAATCCGCCGTCAGTACTGAGCCGTTGAAGGCGATCCCGGCGGTCAGGCCGTTCATGGTGGCGGACTGGTCGACATACGCGAGCTGGCCCGGCACCGGCACGTCGAGATCGTCCCGGATCTCCACCTCGAATGCCGGGACGGCGCCGATGTTGGTCACGTGCACGACGTATTCGAGCGTTGCACCGGGAAGGGCCAGGTCGCCGTCGACGACGGCTACCTGCTTGCTGATGGCGAGCTGCTGACTGTCGCCCACGACCACTATCGTCGGCTCCGGGCCGGTGTCCGGGTTGCCGTCACCGTCCGTCGGCAGATCGTCGAGCTCATCGCTGCCCACCACGGCCTGGTTGGTAATCAGCGTGCCGGAGGGCACGCCGTCGTCGACGCGCAGGTCGAACTGGACGATGGCCGTCTCGCCCGCGGTCAGCATGCCTTCGCCGGGGCCGGGCAGCGGCGGCGTCAGGTCCGGCGAGCTGACGGGGATGCCGGCAGTGAGCGGCGAAACGCCGCCGTCCGGCTGGCCGACCGGCAGGCCGTTGAGCGTCAGCGAGTCCGCGACATAGGTGGTGTTGGCCGGTACGGAGTCGGCCAGGTCGACGCCGGTCGCGGGTATCGCGCCGTTGTTGTGGATGGCGATCGTATAGCGCAGCACGTCACCCGGATCGACGATGCCCGGCGAGCCCCCGTCGACCTGGAGCTCGGCGGATTTCTCCGCGAACAGCAGCGGCAGGTTGCCCACGATGTCGCGCGTCGGATCGTCGGGTGTCGATGTGCGCGGATCGTCAGACGGCTGGTTGCCGACGCCGCCAGCCGGCGCGCTGACGAACGCCTGGTTGGAAATCACCGTGCCGTCTATGACGTTCGGGTTGACGACGACGTCGAACACGATCGTCGCAACGTTGCTGTCGGACGGCAGCGTCACGGCGCGCATCGTGCCGGGCGTCGGCTCCTCCGGCGCGTGGATCGGAATCCCGTCCGCCAGCGGGGAGCCGCCGGACGACGAATCCGGCACGGCAACGCCGTTCAGCGTCGTGCTGCCGGTGACGTAGGTGGTATTGGCCGGCGTCTGGTCGACGATGACGGCATCGAACGCATCGGCCGTCCCGACATTCTGCACAGTGATCGTGTAGCGGAGCGTCTCCCCGGCCAGCAGTACGTTCGGATCGCCGGTAACGTAGCTCGACGTTTTCTCGACCCTGAACTCCGGTCCGGCGCCAATCCCGACTCGCGTCGGGTCTTCATCGCCCGCGACGTCCGGGTCGGCCGTACCGTTGACGTTCGGGTCGTCGCTGTCGGCAAGCTTGACGCCGCCGGAGTCGATGAGGTCCGCCTGGTTGGTGACGACCGTGCCGTCGTCGATGACCGACTCCAGGGTGATGTCGAACTGCATTTCGATCTGTTCGCCGGGGGAAACGCTCAGATTGCGGACGTCGAGAATGCCGGCTCCGTTCGTGCCGCCGTTCGGATCTGTGTTGCTCGCATCCGCGCCCGCCGGAACCGAGACCAGCGACAAAGAGCCCGGGAGGAAAACGGCCTCAGGGTTCATGATGCCGAGGTCGTCATGGAACCTGACGTCGTCGAATGGCGTATCGGCACTCGTGAGGCGCAGCGTGTACCGGAGCGTGTCACCCGGAGAGGCGCCTGTAGCCGGACTCGTCCCGCTCGTGAGATTCGCGACGCTCTTCTCAAAGAAATAGCCGGTGAACGCGGTTGTGACCGTATGGGCGTCCTGGTGGTCGAGTGTGCCGACGGTACCGGTCGTTAGCGTACGCACGAAGGCTACGCGGTCGGCGGCGCCGGCGTCGCCATTGAACCATTCGGTTGCGCCGGCGACGTTGGTGAGCGACACGCCGTTCTGCGTATCGGGATCGAGCTGGGTCCGGTAAGCGATGACCAGGTGCTCGTTGCCACCGATCGCGCCGGAAGCCGTCAACATGGTAAGGGTCAGTACGCAGCCCGACCCATTGCCCGACGCGAAGTCGAACGAGAAGTCGGTACCCTGGACGAGCGGCCCCTTGCCCGCGACCGGCGTGCCGTCGTCCGCGAAGACCTGCGCGCTCAGCACCTGGGGCGTGACGTCGCACATGCCGCCGTTCGGGCCGTCGGGCAGCCGATCGACGATCGTCGCGTTCCAGGCATCGCCGTTGCCGATGTTGTGCACGTCGAGGGTGAAATCCCCCTGCTCCCCCAGATTCAGCGTGGCGGGTCCGGTCTTCGTGAAGACGAGGTCGGGCGCCACGATCGTCATGGGCGGCGAGATGCCCCACTCGCCCGGGAGCGGCTCGAAGAACACCCCGTCGATCAGCCGGCCGAAGTCCCACTTCGCGGTATTGACGAACTCGGTTCCGGGCGTGTTCGCCGGCGACTCGTCGAGCACCACCGTGATCTCGAGCATGATCTGCTCGCCGGCCGGGAGGATCGGGAAGTCGTCGAAAGTAAGAAAACCGCCCAGGTTCGAGAAGGTGTGGGTCACCGGGGTGCCGCTGTCTCGCCAGTAGGCGACGTGACTCAGGTAGGTGAGGTCGGCGCCCGTCTCGTTGAGATCGTCCCAGATCGTGACGCTGTGCAGCTCGTTCAGCGAGCCGTCGTCGTCGATGATCGTGCCCTCTTCCCCTTCCGGGCCGGGCTGGAACAGGACCGGGATCCTGAGCGTGTACGTGAACGGCACGCCGATCGCCGCGGTGGACGCCGGGCTCTGCTTGTCGATCTTCTCGACCGGGATGAAGAGATCCCGGCAATTCTCCTTGATGCCGCTGCTCGAACCGTTGGTGAACCAGATCGTGTGCTGATGAATGTCGTTGCTGTTGCACGACATGTTTCCGGTGTGGACGACGTTGTCGAAAATGATCAGCCAGCTGGCGCCGCCGGGTGCGAAAAAGTTGAAATTGGACGTGAGCGGATTCGACTCGGGGAAGTTCTGGATCGTGCAGTTGCCGTCGATCTCGATGCTCGACGGCGGATTGGGATTGACGTTACCGTCGATCACGCTATCGGGAAAGTCGGAGCAGGTCACTGACGTCTGCGCTTGCGACATGCCGGGCGTGGCGGCCGCACCCAGCAACATAAGGAATGCGAGCAGCCGGAACTCTGTCCGGATGCCGCCTTTCCTGGCGCAGTGCGCATTCCCTGAGTTCATGATCGACCTCGGTCCACCGAACTGGACGACTGCAGCGCCATGACGGATCGAGCTCGATCGCGGAGCAGGATTCTGGCGGTCCCGCTGTCCTGGGGCCGGAGCCCTTTAGACCGGAGACTTTGCGTCGCCACCTTTCGGTGGGTTTGCCTTTATCTGAATGCGAACTTCAAGTGCAAGAACAAAAACTCTGAAATCGTCCCGGCTTCAGGCGGCGGGGAGGAAGTCGATCGGATAGATGATCGTCATCGCCACGATTCCTTCCTTGGCGCCGAAGTCGAAGGCACGGATCCGTTCCACCACTTGCCGGGCGAGAGTCGGTGCGTTCATATCCGACGACTCCAGCCGGCACAGCGAAACGCTGCCGTCGGGCTCGATCGTCAGGCGAACCACCAGCTGCCCGCGCAGCGTGGGGTCGTTGCGCAACTCGCGGTTGTACAGCCGGTACAGCGCCGCCTTGTAACGGTCGAACACGATCTGAATCTCTTCGTCCGTGCGGCCGGCGGACTGGCCCCCGCTCAGGGGACGATCCGCCGCGCCACCGCCGCCGATGGAGCTCGCGACCCGGGTGACCTGGACCCCGGCGATCTCGCCGCCCCCGCCGCCGCCGACATTGCGGCTGATGTCGGCCAGGTTGATCCCGCCGCTGGAGCCCGGGCCCGTCGTCGTCACCATCGAGCGCTCGGGCCGACCGACCGCCGCATCTCCCGCGTTCCCGACGCGCGCCTGTGCGCCGAGCTGTGCGGAGGGCCTGCTCTGCGCGCGGCTCGCGAAACTCTCCCTGAACGCGAGGATGCCCTTGGTCTGCACCTGTTGCTCGGCGGCCTGCGCCGCCGGCTGCGGTTCCGGCTGGGCCACGGGATCCGGCGTGGGCTCCGGCGGGGTCTCCTGCGCGAGCAGCGGATCGGGCTCCGGCTCCGGCTCCGATTCCTCTTCCTGGACCGGTTCCTCGATGACGGGCTGCGGTACGGGAGCCGGTGCTTCGCGGATCAGTCTTGCCACCCGCTCGGGTACTTCGGTCAGCTCGAAACGCTCCGGTATCGGCAATTCGATGAGCTGCAGGACGAACGCCAGCAACAACGTGGCCGCCATGGACATTGCGAGGGACTTTCGAAACCTGCCGTCTTCCTCGAGCCCGCGCATCCACGGCATCACCTGTTCGCGGTACGGCAGGGTGCCTTCTTCGCGTTCGACGACCCATTCAGCGCGACGGCTCTCTTCCTCTTCCAGCGCATCGACGAGGTCCTCGCCGAGCAAGCCCAGGCTCTCGTTACCAGCCGCTATCCTTTCAGCTATGGATCGCCGGCGCTGCTCGAGGTCCGCGATGTAGGCGTCGAACCTTCCCACCTGCCGGCGCACCTTGCCGACATGCGCTGCAGTACGCTCCAGGTCGCTGGACTGCCCCCAGAACAGCTTGGCGGCCCCCAATTGCTCGAGTTCCTCGAGCGAACCGCAGACCCGGTCCAGCAGCTCATACCGGTAGCGTTGATCGGAGAGCGCTTCCAGTTCGCCGTCGACCGTGGCCAGGTCGTGCTGCAGCCCGTCCAGCTTCTGCCTGGCCTCGCCGATCCGCTCGCGTATTGCCTGTTCTTCCGTGGACATTGCAGAGCTCATTTTGCTATCCGGAACCGCATCAGATCGCCGGCACTTGCGACGCCTTCTGGATTACCGCCAGGGACACATGTCCATACCCCTCGCCGGTGCAGGCGGACATGATTCTCTTGATGGCTGCGAAGGGCACTGACTTGTCGGCCAGGATTGTCACCTCCTGGCTTCCGGCGACAGCCTTCGTGGCGGGGCCGATGATGTTCCCGCTCAACTCCTCCAGCCGTGCCGTAATGGAATCAATCGAAGCAACATCGGCGTCGAGTACGTCAGCGACTTGTGCGACCACGCGTCCCTGCACGAGGACTTCGTCCGGGGTGACGAATATGACGACCGTTTCGCGAGGCTTCGCCTCCGCGCGCGACTCGGGCAGCGTCACGGTCTTCGGCGCTTCCACCAGCTCGACCGATCCCGAATTCACGAGGAGAAAAAAGACCAGGATAGTGAAGACGTCCATGAGCGACGTGAGGTTCATCTTCCCGATCTTCAGCCGATTCCTCGACATGCGCTTGATCCTGCGAGTGTTCCTCATGGCGCATCTCCAACGGAAATGTGCGGGAACAGGGCAAACAGTGCGAGCTCGCCATCGCTTGCCGGCAATTCGACGCTGCGCACCACGTCCATTACCTGGATCAGGTAGTCGTAGGGAATCTGCGGTTCCAGCAGCACCGACGCCGCGTCATGATCGGGATACTCCCGCTTCAGGGACGTCATGTGTTCGGAGAGGGCATCGAGATCGTACTCGTCATCCTCTTTCGGCAGGGATGCGATCACCGACGTGCCGTTGGTGATCTCCAGTCCCGCCTCGCGCACGATGACCTCGACGGTGAAAGGCACGTCCCGGGAAGAAGGCCCACCGGCGCTGGACGGCAGGTTCAGCTCCACGATCGACAGCCGGGAGAAAACCGCCGTTATCAGCAGAAAGGGCACGAGCACCACCATCAGGTTGAGGAAGGTGGTGACATCCAGCTCGGCGCTCTCCTTGGTGCGCCGCTTGTAATGATGCCGCCTGGCCATCTCGGTCGCGCCTCAGGCCGCCACGTCGAGCTGGCGTTTGGCCCTCTTCGAGAAGACGTTGAGCGCCTTCACCGTCGCCATCTCCAGGCTGTCGACGATATCGCCGGTCTTGCTGGTCAGTACCGCGTGGACCACGAGCAACGGTATCGCACACATCAGGCCAAAGGCCGTGGTGTTCATGGCGACGGAGATGCTGGCGGACAGCAGATCGGCCTTCTCCGCCGGATTCGCGTTGGCGACGGCGGTGAAAGCCTGGATCAGACCCATGATCGTGCCCAGCAGTCCCAGGAGGGTGGCGATACTCGAAGCCAGCCCGACGTAGGGCGTGCGCTTTTCGAGCCGCGGGACGATCTCCATCATGCTCTCCTCCATCGCGATCTCGATATCTTCGCGGCGGCGTACGGCACCCTGAAGAGACAGGCCCATGTTCAGTACCTGGGAAATCGTCGCATCGTCATCGCTGGTCATCCTGCGCGCCGCCTCGAAATCGCCCTTGGAGAGCAGCGGCTGCACCTTTTCCCAGACGCTCTGGTTCTTGTTCGTCACCAGCGTGAGCGTCACGTACCGTTCGACGGCAATGGCCAGTCCGACGGCGAACACCAGCAGTATCGGGTACATGAACAAGCCGCCCGACGCGAAAAAGCCCACAATCGAATAGAAGAAATCCATCGCAAAGCCCTCATTTAACAGAATATCCTGAAGCCCGGATCAGGATGCGGAGCAGAATAGAACTAGTTCACACTCTGAAATGTGACGCAGCGCACGTTCCGTGACTGCGAAAGCTAATCCCCCGATCGCAGGCTGTAGTAGCTCAGTTCTCTCATAAAGACTTCCCGGTCCACCGGCCGGGCGCGGTCGTCGAGCGTGTCGGAAAGGCTCATGTCCGCGCCGAGCTCCGAGCTCTTCCACGGCACGATGACCAGCGCCTTCGGCGCCTCCTCGTTTCCCAGGATCGACATGCCGGACAGCGTTTTCGGCCCATCGTCGGCGCCTGCGGCCTCCTCCCGGGCCGGGGCTTCGTTTTCGTCCGCCTCTTTCTCCGGCTCCTCCGCCATCGCCCAGCCCGAAAGAGCCAGAGCCACCATCCAGAACAGCAATTTCGTCTTCATGCTTCCCCCTACTGATCGATGCGGTTCCGGACGTCGGCCAGCCACATTTCGGCTTCCTCGTCTTCCGGCGCCGTCTCGATATACGCCTCGTACTGCTCGCGCGCACACTCGAGATCCCCCAGGTACAGGTCACAGAGGATCGCGAGGTTGCGCCGCGCGAAATGAAAGCCGGGATAAATGGCCAGCGCCGCTTCGTAACTCCGGCGGGCCTCGGCAAAGCGGCCCGCCTTGCGGTACACGATACCGAGCTCGTTGTGCACGACCGGGTGATCAGGATTCGTCGCCACAGCCTTTTGCAGCTGCTCCTCAGCTGCTTCGAGGTTGCCGGCGCGGTGCCAGGCGATGCCGAGGTCGATTCGCGGGGCACTCAGTTCCGGCGCCTCCTCCGCGGCTTTCGCCAGTAACTCGACCCCTCGCGTGTGCTCACCCTGTTCGAGCAGGCGCACGGCTTCTTCGTAATCGGCGCGGACGGCGCTGGTGATGCGGGCCTCCTCGGTGATGACGAAGCCCACCTCTTCCTGGATCTCGATGTGCGCCGGCTTCCGGGGTTTGCCGGCACTGCCACAACCCGTGATCGCCAGCGCCAGCGCGAAGGCGAATGCCGGGAGCGCACGACGAAAGATCCTCAGCGTGCCGGTATCGACAAACGAATACATGCCTCGGCCTCCATGCCGGGGTAGCGCAAGGCGCTACCGCACCCGGCTCGCGGTAGGTACGGCGTCGCCTTCCGACGCAGGGGACAGGCTCTGCGAAACGTCCGGTCCGTCTTCGTGCACCCCTATCGCGGGTGCGATCGGCATCCGGTAGGCATACGCGTCGATCGAACCCACGAAGCCGGCGCTCATTTCGCTCTTGGCGTACCGGCCCGGCATCAGGATCGCGAGCTTTTCCAGGCTCTTCTCCACCCAGCCGTTGAACACGCCGGCCACCAGCAATTCGTGGTTCTCCTCGTGGACGTCGATGGCCTGTTCCTCGAAGGGATAAGCCTCCTCCTCGATGACCAGCTCATACTCCGCCAGCTCCGCGGCGCTCAGGTTCGCCGGCCGCTCCGATTCGACCAGCGCTTCGCTGAATTCGAGGAAGGTTTCGGCGATGTAGAAGGTGGCCGCCGCGGTGACCTCCGCCACCTCGTAGTGCACGAGATCCTCGAACGCCGCCATTGCTTCGTCCATGCGTCGCTGCTTCTCGGCCAGGCTCTCCTCGAACGGCTGTTGCAGCTCGAGCTCCGCGAAGCGCGCGAAAAGCTGCTCGGACAGCACGAGCGCGGCCCGGGCTGCGAGGTATTTGCTGCGGTCCGTCCTGTCGGCTCCCGCGGCCTGGTCCAGCGCGACGATCTCCCTCAGCTGCCGGTAGTACCGCTCCTGGTCGTTCTGCTTCTTCAGCATGTCCGCGGCTTTTGTCCGGGTCTCCAGCGCGACGTCCAGCGGGCGCGGAAATTCGTCGGCGTAGCCGAGGTAGACCCTCAGCGCGTTATCGATGCTGCCGGCTTGCTCGTACAGCTCGCCGGCCACGAGCAGCGCGTCGGCTTTCAGCCGGGGTTCATCGGCCTCAGCCGCGATGCGCTCGTGTTCGGCCGCCGAGCGTTCGGTCTGGCCATCCTCACGGTAGATGAACGCGAGCTGCCTGGTGGCCTCCGGATTGAGCTCGTGGTCCGGAAAGGTGCTGCGAAAGTCCTCGAGCACCTCCGCGGCAGCCGACCAGTCCTCGAGGGTGACGAGCGCCGCCGCGGCGTCGTACTCGGCCGCGGTACGTATCGCCGACGTGGGGGCGACTTTCCGGATCCTGAGAAAGTGGTCCGCCGCGGCGCGGTAATCCTCGAGCAGGTTGGCCTGCTCGCCCTGCTTGTAGATCGAGGCCGCCAGGCCGTCGACGATCGCCGGGCGCGATTCGTCGTCCGCGGGCGTCAGGTCGAGAACACGGGTGTAGGCGTACTCGGCGTCCTGGTACTCGGCGATGTCGATGGACGAATGCGCCACCACCGCCCAGGCGGAGCGTACCAGGCCGGGGTCGGCGCCCGGATAGCGCTCGATCAGCTTGCGCGCCGATTCGATGGCCCCCGCAAACTCGTTCATGTCGTAGAGGTCGTCCGCTGCCGCCCCGAGCACCGCTGGCGCCTGCTCGTGATCCTGAAAGGTATCGGCGAACCTGAGCGAGCTGGCAACCGTCCCCTGCAGCAGCTCCCGGCGCCTCGCGGCCGTCGCAAGCTTCAGGTTCTCGCGGTGCGCGTAGATTGCGGCATAGCCGGCCGAGGCCGCCTGATCGTGCGGCGCATAGTCGTATGCCGTGCGCTCGTATTCGCGGGCAGCGTCGCCGAAGTCCTCGTTCTCGAGGAGCAGGTCGGCGAGCTGATAATTGATGGGCGGCGAATCGGGATCCTCGGGGAAGGAATCGAGAAACTCCCGATACCAGCGCGAGGCCTCGGCGAAGCTGGACGGCCGTTCGTCTTCCAGCCCCTCGTCCTGGTAGCGTGCGTGATAGTGATTCGCGAGGTCCGTCAGGTTGGTCTTGAGGAACTCGAGGACGTCGGGCGCGTCTTCCGCACTGAAGTGTCTCCAGTACTCGGCGTTCAGGCTGTAGCGGGTGGCAAACTCCCTCTTTGCATCCACCACCAGCTTCGAAAAGTCGCCCTGCTTGTAGATCTCGACGACGCGCATGCTGAAGTGCGGGGATTTCTGGTGGAATGGGTTCAGCGCAATGAAAGACTGGTACACCGATGCCGCGTCGTGGTAGCGCAGCTTCTCCAGGTAGAATTCGCCGAGGTTGCTGTAGATGCGGTCGCCGTAGCTGCGGTGCCCGCGGACCGTGAAGTATTCATCGATCACTTCCGGTCCGCCGAGGTTGGAGAAGCTCAGGCTGATGACGCGGAAGGTGTCAGCAATCCGGTGTTCGTCGTCGTCCTCCTCGCTCACCTGCTCGAAGTCGTAGCCGATCGACAGCCGATAGTCCAGCATCGCCACGTACTGGTGCAGCGCCTCCTCGTAGAACTCCTGCTTGTACAGGGCCCAGCCGAGCTTGTAGAGGGCGAGCTCGTAGTACGAGGAGCCGGTGCCCATGTCGATGATGGCCGAGTAGGCTTGTTCCGCGGCCAGATACTGCCTCCTGACGAAGTAGTACTCGCCGCGCCGGAAGTGCACCTCGTCGATGTAACGGGAATGGGGATATGCCTTTGCCAGGCGCTCCATCACCTCGACCGCCTCCTCGCTGCGTCCGAGCTCGTCGTAGGCGCGGGACATCTGGTACAGCACCTGGTCGTTCTTCTCGTAGTTCGGCCAGGCCTCCAGTATCTTCCTGTACGTCTCTATCGCTTCCCGCGGTCCGCTCAGCTCCGGCTGACCCGGCCCGTCCGGCGGGGCGACAGCGACGACCGGGAACCCGGTCGCCAGATCCACCGGGCCGCTGGCGCGGCGTTCGAATTCTTCCGCCGACTCCCTGTTCCCGTCGGGTTCCGGAACCTCGGCGGCGGCAGCCGGGGCCTCCGGCCTCCGCGCCGCTTCCGGCGTCGCCATTTCGACCAGGCCGCCGTCGCCGATGATTCCGAACTCTTTCTCGATCTGCAGGTCGGCAAGGCGCCGCATCGCCTCAGGCGTCCTCTCGCTTTGCGGCGTCTCCTGCAGGTAACGGCGGTAGCTCCGCTCGGCCATCTCGAGGCTGTCCGCGAGATGCACCTCGTCGACCTCCGGCTCCACGTGCCGCAGTTCCGCCAGCGTGCCCTTCTTCGACGCCGTCGCGCAGCCCGCAACCGAGGCCGCGACGAGCATCGTCACCAGGAGGCGATTCATTCGGTCTCCCTCCTCGCCTGGGCCTGCGTCGCGCGATCATAGCTGTCGGCCATCGCGAAGCGCGCCTGATCCTGGTATGTCTCCAGCCGCTGGCGCCGGTTCTGCAGCTCCTCGATGGCGACTACCTCGATCACGTGCCCCTGCCGGCCCATCAGCAGGTCGACTTTTGCGGCAGCGTCGCGGACGCGCCTGCGCAAGCGCATGATCGGCGTGGCGTAGCCCTCGTAACTGTGGCTCGCCGCCTGCCGCACTCTGACGAACTGGTGGTACTGTTCCCGGAGCAGCTCCACGGCCGCATTCAGCTCGCGCAGGTTCCTGTCGAACGACGTCAGGCGCTCGTGGTATTCCGTCTCCAGACTCCACGTCAACACGCCTCTCAACCGTCGAAGACGCTGATCGACGTCGCTTCCATCGGCGTCGCCCATCTCCCGCAACCGCTGTTCGAGCGCTTCGATGCGCGCCAGGAGCTGCCGTTCCTCACCGGTGGCCAGGAACTCCGGCCGCGGTGCCGTGAGCATCGCCTGGAGTCGTTGCTCCAGCATTCTGTGCTGCTCCAGGCGCAGGCGCATCGTCGAGTCCTGCTTGCGGAACTCGCGATCGACGTCCGGCAGGAGCGGTGTGTAGTGCGTCTCGCGCAAAGCCACCATGTCATCGTAAGCATCGAAGCTCGCCTGCCATGCGCTCAGTTTTCTCTTCAGGTCCGCCAGGTCCAGATAGTTCTGCAGGCCCGTCTGGAAATCGTGCGAGGCCAGCAGCTCCATCAGGTAGTACGTCTCCGGCGTTTCGGGCAGGCTGCGCAGACGGATGACCCAGTCCTTGTTCTGGCGGATCTCCTCGCGGATCAGCGCTTCCAGGAACTTGCCCTCGCGGATGCTTTCGATCGACGCGTCCAGCTTGTCCACTTCCTGGCCGAAGGCGTCGAGAGCGCGGCCGTAGTAGAGCGCCGCCCGCCCGTGGACGTCCAGCTTTCCGTACGCGAACGGCAGGGACAGCAGGGCCTCCTGCGTGGCACTGTCGGTCACCTCGCGTCCGGCGAGTATCCCCCACGGGACAATCGCTCTTTCGAAGTTCTCGGCGTAGACGTCCGCCCAGCCCGAGCTCAGCAGCGCCTGGGTGGAGAAGGGGCCGTCGAGACGAACGCGGTCCAGGTACAGCTTGGCCTCCTCGTACTGCCCGGCCTCCAGCAGGATCGTGCCGAGTACGAGGTTCGACTTGTCGCGTATCGCCAGGGCCGCATCGCCGCCGACGCTTTCCTGGCCGGCCCGGCTCAATTGCTGAAGGGCATCCTGCTGTTGCCCGTTCTGCAGCATCGCGATGCCGAGGTTGTAGGAGACGAACGGCCTCAGGTCCTCGCCGCTCGACAACCCCTCGAGCACGGCGACCGCTTCCGATGGGCGCCCCACCGACATGTACACGTGCGCCCGCAGCAGCTCGATGTCGTCGCGAATCGCCTGCGGAACTCTGCCTTCGATACGCTGCAGCGCGCTCAGCGCATCGGCCATCTGGTTCTTCTGGAAGTGGATCCGCGCCAGCCTGTAGGCGGCGTCGTTGCGGACCATCTCGTCCACGTCGGCTTCCAGCACGGCCCTGATGGCCCTCCCCGCCCGGTGGTGCATCCGGTAACGCAGCTCGAAATCCCCCAGGGAGAATTCGGCATCATTGATGTGGTACCAGAGGGAATCGAGTTGCGGCTCGTCCAGGCCGTAATGCTGAGCCACCTCGGTATCGAGCCGCTGCAGTGCCTCGAAATAGTGCCCTTGCTGCGCGTAATAGAGCGCTTCTCCGAAATAGAGATCCCGGAGGTCGTCGGCACGGGCTGAGCTCACCGACAGGTACGCGAAAAGCAGGAGCCCGATCCCCGAGAACGGCGCTCGCGTCATGATTTACCAGTCTCCGAGCTGGATGCCGGAGTTGCCGGACTCTGTTCCTGCCAGCGTGATGCCCAGGAGCTTCGGCTCGACATCCTTGACGAACTCCCAGGTGCCGGAATTGCTGTACTCCTTGCCGCTCGGCAATTTGCCGATCACGGAGATGCCGATCCGGTGGCTGCCCGTGGGAACGTTGCCCGTATACACCCTCTGGACACCGCCCTTCTGCAGCGCTTCGAGTTCCTTGAAGCTGTAGATGTAATGCGCGACCAGCTCGCCGTCGATCTCGATCTGCACGGCGTCGAGCCTGAAGGGGTCGCCATCGGCCATCGACACGAATACCGCGAGCTGCGTATTGGAGGGATAGAGCAGCTTCTCCTCGAGCTGGTTCAGCTCGGCCGCGATGTTCAGCACGTCCGACTTTATCTCCTGCACCTGCTCGTCGAGGCTGCGCATTTGCTGCTGCGATATGTCCTGCGCGCAAACCGACCACCCGGGAATGGCGGTTAGTGCAACCAGCAACGCGATCCGGATACTTTTCGTCATACGGGAGCCCCGGTGATGCAACATAATCTGCCTGCGCCGCAGCTTGTGCGTCTGGCGCAGGATGCTGTCGGCCGCAAGTTTTGAACAAGATCACACTCTGATCTGTGACGCAGTGCTCAAAACGGCAGTGCCCGGAAGCGGAGTAAACGCGGATGCGGGACAACAGCCGTCGGCGCGGCATGCACGGTTGCGCGAATTCGAGACCTCGGCCTCTGCGCCAGCTAACAGGACGTTCGCCAGCGTATCTCCGGCGCCAACGCGCAAGAGACTGTGAACAACTTCACGGTCGGGGACAGCGGCTCCGCTGCCTCCGAACGGCGTATCCGCGCATCCTCAGCGCCCCGGTGGCGCCGCATACAGCGCCGGCAGGTGCGTTGCTTGATTCGGGGCGCGGCTTGGTGCCAAACTCAAACGGGAAAGGACTGGCAGGCTTGACAATGTGGCCACGGGCGCTGGGCGAGACGATTGAAAAACTGGACAGCACGGGAAACTCGAAATCTCGTCCCAGGCCGAGCTGCTGTCGGTATTTCTGCGCGAAGCAGCGATTCGCTAAACAGTTCGCCGCAGCAGCGTTCGACGCAGCATGACCGCCGCATCGCTTCAGCAAGCGCCGTGCGAGGGCAATGCCGACGCGCTGTGTAACGTCGGCCGGCTGTTCGGCGAGCGCCAGTGGTGTCTCGCGACCGGCGGCAACTTTTCCCTCCGCCTCGACAGGGCGCGCTGCCTGATCACGCGCTCCGGCGTCGACAAGGCGATGCTTACCGTCGACGACCTGATGGTCTGCGATCTCGACGGCACACCGGCCGATGCCAGCCTCAAACCCTCCGCGGAGACCGCTCTGCACACCTGCCTGTACCAGCTGGACGACGCCACGCAGTCGGTGCTGCACACGCACTCGGTCACGTCGACGGTGGTTTCGCGGACCGCGGGCGCGGAGGTCGTCATCCGCGGCTTCGAGATGCAGAAGGCAATCAACGGCGTGATGTCGCACGAGGAGCGGCTCGTCATCCCGGTTCTGGAGAACAGCCAGGACATTTCGCAGCTTGCCGGGACGATGCGTGAGCGGTACGCGCTCGGGCACCTACGCGCCTGCGGGTTTCTCGTCCGCGGGCACGGGCTGTATGCCTGGGGCGCAAGCCTCGCCGCCGCGCAACGCCACGTCGAAGGGCTCGAGTTCCTGCTGTCCTGCTGGTGGCAGGAGCGGCTGCTCGAGCGATGACGGAAGTCCGAGCCATGCTTGCCGATATCGAGGGGACGACCAGTTCGATCGGTTTCGTGCACGAGGTTCTGTTCCCCTACGCTACAAGGCAGCTACCGGCGTTCGTGCGCGCGCATGCGGATGAGCCCGAGGTCGCCGCCTTGCTGAAAGATGCCAAGTGCGAAGCCGGGCAGCCGGACGCCGACGTCGAACGGCTGATCGAGATCCTGCTGCAGTGGATCGCCGAGGACCGGAAGGCGACGCCGCTCAAAGCCCTGCAGGGGCTGGTCTGGGAGCACGGCTACCGCAGTGGCGACTTCAGCGGCCACGTCTACGCCGACACCGCGCCGGCGATGCACCGCTGGCACGACCGCGGCGTCCGCATATACATCTATTCGAGCGGCTCGGTCAGATCGCAGCAACTGCTGTTCGAGCACAGCGACGCCGGGGATCTCAGGACGCTGATCGACGGCTATTTCGACACCCGCATCGGCCACAAGCGGGATGCCGCTTCTTACCGGACCATCGCGGATCACATCGGCCTGCCCGCCCGGTCGATCCTGTTCCTCTCCGACGTCGCGGACGAACTGGATGCGGCCGCCGAGGCGGGAATGCAGACCCTGCAGATCGCCCGCAACGAGCCCGCGCCGGCCAGCCGCCACCGGCTCGCGCGTGATTTCACCGGCATAGTCATCTAGAATTTTGGCTATGAGCCGCCTCACCATCTATTCCGAATCGCAGCCCGGGCAACCGCTCGTTGAAACCACCGATTTCGGGCGCATCGCGTCGGAGCTGGACACCGCCGGCGTCGGCTTCGAGCGCTGGGATGCGAAGAAGGACCTGCCGGCCGATGCCGACCAGGACGCGATCATCGCCGCGTATCGCGACGAGATCGACCGGCTGGTCGCCGAGCGCGGCTACCAGAGCTTTGACGTCGTCAGCATGCATCCGGACCATCCCCAAAAGGACGCGTTTCGCCTGAAGTTTCTCGATGAGCACACGCACAGCGAGGACGAAGTCAGGTTTTTCGTCCGGGGACAGGGGCTGTTCGTCATGCACATCGGCGACAAGGTCTATTCGATGCTGTGCGAACAGGACGACCTGATATCCGTGCCCGCGAACACCCGCCACTGGTTCGACATGGGACCAAACCCCAGCTTCACGGCTATCCGCCTGTTCAACAACCCGGAAGGCTGGATGGCGAATTTCACCGGGGACAAGATCGCGGGGCGGTTCCCGCTGCTGGATAACTAGCCCCTTGCGCTCACCCGATTGCGCGGGCTTTCTCGATCTTGCCCGCGAATCGTTGAGGGAAAGGGGCTGGCGAAGCCGGCCGCAGCAGGACAGATCCCGCGCACGATCAACGGCGCGTGCGGACAGCAGGTGACGTGCAGACAACCGTTCTCAGGTCACTGGCTGTCGGCGGACGCTTTGCCGACGAGCTTCGATCCATGTGGATCACCCCTCCCGATGCGCGCTGCGCTTCAGCACCTGGAACTGCTCGACTGCCCTGAGCTGCGCATCGGCTCTCTGGTACGCCATCGATTCGCGATCTGCCGACGGCGCCATCGTACAACCTGCCCCCACCGCAAACGCAAAGACCGCTGCCCTGATACAGACGCCGCCGCCGCGAAAGATGCGCGCCCACTGACCCGTTACTCCTGCCCACATACACCGACCCTTGCACGGATAGGCCTCAGCGCAGGTTCTCCTCAGTGTACAGCGACAGCTCGATCATTCGTTCGAGCAGCTCGTCCGGTGAGTATCCGGGAAAGTTCTTCTGCACCATTTCCTTGGCGAACAGGCGGCAGATGTAGCGCAGCTTCAGCGCGCGGCTGCGGGACGCGAACACGAAGTCGCGGTGGCCGTTGTTGACGACGATCACGTTCTGCTCGGCGTCGTAGCGCGACCGCCACAGCTCGCCAGGCGCCTTGCGAAACGTGTAACCCGGCAGGCCCTGGCGGTCGTCCGAGGGCTCCTTCATCTCCGGCAGCAGGGAATCCGTCACGGTGACGATGCCCTCGCCGTCGCACGCGGTCTCGCCCTGCCGCGCCCTTACCGCGATGCGCGTCAGGCCGGGCTGCGCGGGCGCAATGAACGTGACGATCTCGGCGCGCTCGTTTTCCAGCCGGCCCTCGCCCTCGACGATGCGCCACTCGAAAGTGACGCCCTCCTCAACGACAATGCGCGAGCGATCGCGCGCGAGCGCCCGCAGTGTCCTCGACTCGTCGACCGGCACGACGCTCGACTGCGGTGAAACGCGCACGCTGAACAGCGGGCCTGCGTACTCGAAGAGTTGTTTCTGGCCTGCCGCCGATTCCGCGGTCGGCGCGCCGCCAGTGTCCTCGTCCACCGCCTCCATCGGCTCGTCCGCCCCGGGCGCGCCCGGCTCGCGACCCGGCCGGCGCGCGCGCAGGTCGAACCAGTCGTATTCCTCGGCCGGCAGCGCGAGCAAAGCCTCTCGAAACGCTTTGCGGATGGTGTGGAGCATCTTGCGGCTCGCGCGCTCGTCCTCCGCGCGGCGCTGCTCGGCGATGATCCTGACGAGCGCCGCCTCGACCTCGCGCAGCCCGTTGACGAAGCGCTCGAACGCATCATCCTGGACGACGCCGGTGCGGGTGCCGGGCGTCAGGCTCAAAAACGGCGCGTCGACGATGCCCTGCAGGAAGCCGCCGGTCCACGGTTCATGTGCGAAGGCGTCGAGCTCGGCGATGTTCACAAGCACTCGCGTGCCGGCACGGTAAAGTCCGACACTGTGGCCGACATCCTGATCGGTAAGGTACAGTTCCGTATAGACCTCGCCGTCAACTGTTGCCGCCGCCGGCAACTCGTGCAGCAGCCTCCCGGTGAACTGCCGGGGCTCGACCTTGTACTCCTTGCGCGCCGTCCGGTCGATGATCTTCACCTGCACGCCGGAATTGCGGATGCGGTCGCGCAGCTCCGACGCCAGGTACCACTGCATCTTGTCTCCATTGAGCTGCCGCACACCCGGCAGCAGCGGCTTGATCGTGAGCTCCGTGCCGGAGTCCGGGAACAGCAGCGTACGCTTCGCATTGAGCGAGTAATGAGGGCTGCCCTTGCGCATGTGCATCTGGTACGTCCTGCCGTCCGCGCCGGCCGTCGACATGAGGAGGTTCTCGCCGACGGTCCAGAAGCTCAAAAGACCGATGCCGAACTCGCCCTGGATGCCGCGCGCGCCATCTGCCTTGAGCTGCCGCTTGATGGAGTCGCAGATGTGCGTGGCGACGTAGCGGAAGTTCGGCTTGCCCTCGTCGTCGACCGGTATGCCGTCTCCGTCGTCACGGATGCGCAGGTAGGTCTCGCCTTTCTCGCGCCCGCGCGTGATCGTGACGTGGCGCGCGTTCGCGTCGATGCTGTTCTCGACGAACTCGGCGACGGCCTTTAGTGGATTCGTCTGCGACAGCGCGATGATGTTGATCGCGTTCCAGTCGTCGCCGATCCGGAGCTTGCCGGAGGGCTTCCTGGTCTTTCGCTTGCGGGCGGTCCGGGTCGAGGGCACAGGTGCCTCCTGGTCAGTTCCGGACCGGCATTATTGGCGGATCACCGCCGCCAATCAAATTTGTGCGGGGGGCGCCCGGCCCTCGTCCACCGCGCCGCCTACTGCTGCCCGAAGCCGGCCAGCACCGCGCCGTAGATCCGCATCGCATCCCACAGATTCTGCAGCCGGATGTTCTCGTTCTCCGCGTGCTGATTGTTGTCGTGGTTCGCGAGCGGCAGGATGACGATCGGCGCGGACAGGCGGCTGCCGAACTCGTGCAGCGGCAGGCTGCCACCCATCGACGGGGTCACGATGAGGTCCGGCGCGATGCGGCGCATGAGCCGGGTGAGCCGCGCCGCCATCGGATCGTCGAGCGGCGTTCGCAGAGCCGGATAGCCGGAGCCCCACTCGAGTCTCGCCACCTTTTCGTGCGCGCGCAGGGTGGCGGCCGAGGGTTCGTCGTGAACGAGGTGGAAGCCCTGCCCGGCCAGGTGCGATTCCAGCCGCTCACGTACAGACGCCGGCGTCTGGTCCGGCACGAGCCGCAGGTCGAGTGAGGCCGTCGCGGACGAGACGATGATGTTGCGGCCCTTTTCGCCGACGCCCCCGCCATCGATACCGCGCACGTTCACGGCGGGCCGCGCGATCAGCGTCTCGAGCCGCTCGCCGCCACCCTCCGGCGTGTGCACCGACAGTTCGTCCTTCAGTGCTTCGGTCGTATCGGGCATGTTCGCGATGGCGTCCCGCTCGAGCTCGCCGAGCGGCACGACGTCGTCGTAGTACCCGTTGATCAGGATGCGGCCGGTCTCGTCGCGCAGGCCGGCGAGCAGGTGCACGAGCTGCATGATCGGGTTCGGGGCCCAGTTGCCGTAGTGCCCGGAGTGCAGCGGGCGGGTCGCGCCGTAGGTCGTGACGTCGACGGTGACGTCGCCGCGCACGCCGAACACGAGCTGCGTCCGGCGTGAGGCGTGCATCGGCCCGTCGCAGAACAGGAGGAGATCCGCCTCGAGCAGCTCCCCGTGCTCCTCGATGATCCGGTGCACGGTCGGCGAGCCGCGCTCCTCCTCGCCGTCGAGCAGGAGCTTGAGGTTGACCGACAGTTCGATGTCGTTCGCCGCGAGCGCATCCAGGGTGTGCACGAGCGCGACGACCGGCATCTTGTCGTCGCCGGCCGAGCGCGCGTACAGGTGCCACTCGGGATCGAAGGATCCGTCGACGGCTTCGATATCCACGGGCTCGCCGCCGGCCTCCAGTCGTCCGTCCAGCAAGGTGGGCGAAAACGGCGGATAGGCCCAGTTCTCCTCCTGCACCGGCTGGCCATCGAAATGCGCATAGATGAGGACGGTCTCGGCGGCGCCGGGAACGGACAGCTCGGCGTAAACATAGGGCGCGCCGCCGGCGCGCAGGACCTGCGTGCGAAAGCCGCGCGGCTCCAGCAGGCCAACGATGTGCTCCGCGTTGCGCTCCATGTCGGGCAGGCTGGAGGCGACGTTCGGGATCGACAGCAGCTCGACGAAATCCTCGAGGACGACCGCCTCCCGGTCCGCCCGCCAGGCATCGATCGCCGCCTGCACCGAGGCGAGATCGGTGTCCGCCATCGCTGCCGGCGGAAGCGCAAGAAGCGACAGCAAAGCCGCAACCGCGGCGCCGGTCCTGCCCGCTCGGGACCTCGGGCGTGGTTGGAACATCCAGTACCCTCCATACGTGTGCAAACGGCGAGTGTAGCGCCCTCGAGCTGCGCGGGCGCGTTCCTGCTACCAGACGAAGGCTGCGTGGCGCGGATGACGGGGCACGACATGTCATCGCGACGGCGTCCGTACCGGAGCGATTTCCGCCCCTCTTGCGCCGGCGCGTCAAAAAAAACCCCGGCAGAGCCGGGGCTGAAGGCGTTTCAAGCAAAGGTTGCTTCGGCACCCGCCACCCCGCGTATCGCAAGATCGCCTGGCGCGGGAATGCCTTTTTTGAAGTTACCCTTCGTCCGGTTCGGACACTGTCTCGCAGTCGGATCCCGATTCCGTTGAAGCACATGACGACGGGGACCAGACCGCACCGCTGCCCGGCGGCAGACCTACCAGGGATTCTCCCTCGTATTTCGCGCTTCCGGATTTCACGAAGACGGCCAGGAGGCTGTCGCCTTCCGGACAGCTGAAGGAGCCCTGGCTGGCAGTTAATTGACCGTCGGGCCAGTTCTCCGGATCGTCGAGGTCATCGAATTTGACGTAATACGACGTCTCCGCGTCGCCGCATTGAAGCACGATGTTGGAGAGTTCCTTTGAAGAGCATACACGCGCTGTTGTCGTCTCCTCCTGACAGACGCCAATGTCCGCCAGGCTGTTTTCATTGGGAGCCGCCGCTGCAACGGATGGCAGCATGAACACGGCACCGATGGCGCCGATCAGATAAAGATCGATCCTTGGATCTCGCAGTTTTCCAATCATCATTATGTCCCCAGTAACATTGATCGCTCACAACGTGAGACCGGTGGACGCGAGTCACCGAATGGCGAATGCAATGGGGGAGCGCCGGCTGCCCGGAAGGAAGACCTCCGGGTGGACGTACAGGACGTACAGAAATTCCGCACTGGCGACCCCGCTGTCGTGGACGATTCGTCGGTAGACCGGTGGCTTTGCGTCCCCATCTTTCGATGGGTTTGCCTTTTTCAGCGAAATCAGTGTGTGCTCATTGCCGGCGTGATTCAACAA
>CAZTAE010000006.1:0-37355 GCA_964611535.1 uncultured Woeseiaceae bacterium | reverse complement strand
GACTGCGGCAGGTGGAGCGCGGGACAGCAGCCGACGAGAAAATCATCTGGTACGATCTCCTGTCGCCGAACCGCGACGAAGAGCAGGAGCTCGAGGGTCTGCTGCGCGTCAACATTCCGACGCGCGAGGACATGGAGGAGATAGAGGTCTCGAGCCGCCTCTATTACGAGGACAACGCCGCTTTCATGACGGCGACCCTGCCCTCGGGTGTCGATGCGAACGCTCACCAGATTGCTCCGGTGACCTTCGTGCTTGCCGCCGATCGTCTGATTACAGTGCGCTACCACGACCCGCAGGTGTTCCGCACGTTTCCCGAGCGCGGAGACAAACTCGCCTTGCCGGAGGCGACCGCGGCAGCCGTGCTCGCTGCGTTGCTGGACGCGATTATCGACCGGCTGGCCGACATCCTCGAACGCGTGGGCAGAGATATCGATCTGATTTCACGAGACATTTTTCAAGCCCCCGATCAGGCGCGCGCCTCCGGCCGCGATTTCCACAAGATTCTGGGTCAGGTCGGCCGCCAGGGCGATCTCAGCTCCAGCGTCCGCGACAGTCTGGTGACGCTGGAGCGGATGTTCGGGTTTCTCGCCCAGTATGCGGCGCAGCGGACGATCAGCAGGGAAGTGCGCGCCCGCATCAAGACCCTGACACGCGATGCGCGCTCGCTCATGGATTACGCGAGCTACCTGTCGCAAAAGATAACGTTCCTGCTCGACGCAACACTCGGGATGGTAAACATCGAACAGAACGCCACGATCAAGATTTTCTCGGTCGCCGCCGTGGTCTTTCTCCCGCCAACGCTGATCGCGTCGATCTACGGCATGAACTTCGATCACATGCCGGAGCTTGAATGGCTGGCCGGTTATCCGTTTGCCGTGGGTCTGATGGTGGCATCGGCGATATTGCCGTACCTGTACTTCAAGCGGCGGGGCTGGCTGTAGCCGCCGATGCCGGGCGGGCCTGGTGCCGGCTGTCCGGGCGGCATCGTGGTGAAGGGAAGAGAATGAAAACCAATCGGTCCCGTGCAGCAGGGTGGGCGGCAGGCTATGCGACCCGCCTGGCAACGTCGGCGGTCCTGGCGCTGTCGCTCGTGCTCGGCGCGTGCGCCGGTATCGCTGAACGGGATGACCCTGTAGCAGTCACCATTCTCGCGTTCAACGATTTTCACGGCAGCCTCGAGGCGCCCCGCGACGGTTACGGCGGAGCCGCCTGGCTCGCTGCCCATCTGCGGCGGGAAAGAAACACCGCCGAGCACAGCGTGACGGTGTCGGCAGGTGATCTCATAGGCGCGACGCCGCTGATATCGAGCCTGCTCCATGACGAGCCGACGATTCGCGCGGCGAACCTGATGGGACTCGACTTTCATGCGGTAGGCAATCACGAGTTCGATGAAGGCCGGCAGGAGCTGCTGCGGATGCAGTACGGCGGCCCCCGTCCGGACGATACCGGGCCCCGTTCCCGGCCCTTCAGCGGCGCGGATTTCCGCTTCCTGGCTGCCAACGTCGTGCTGGAGGAGCGCGGGGATACGCTGTTCCCTCCCTATGCGGTAAAGCGCTTCGACGGGATCCCCGTTGCCTTCATCGGCCTCACACTGGAGGACACTCCTTCCCTGGTGACGGCTGCCGGCGTGGAGGGGCTGGTTTTCCTCGAAGAGGTCCGGGTGATCAACGCGCTCGTCGCGGAGATCCGGCGGCAGGGCATCGAAGCGATCGTGGTCGTCATTCACCAGGGCGGCTATCCGGCGGAGGGCGGCGAGGACGAGTGCAACGAGCTCGAAGGGCCGATCGTCGATATCGTGGCAGCCGCCGACGAGGCCGTCGACCTCTTCGTGACCGGGCACACGCACCGGCACTACCTCTGCAGGCTGGACGGCCGGCCGGTGACGAGTGCCGGCTCGGTGGGCCGCTGGTACACGCGCATCAGCGCGCTGCTCGACCGCGAAACCGGGAATCTCGCGGTCACCGGCTTCGACAACGTGCCGGTCACGCAGGACGTGCCGCCCGCTGCCGACCTGCAGGCGCTGGTCGCGAAGTACCGGGAACGGGTGGAGAAGGCGGCCGGGCGGATCGTCGGGACCTTCACCGCCGACCTCACGCGGGAGCGCAACGAGGCCGGCATCTCCACGATCGGCGCACTGATCGCCGACGCCCAGCTCGCGGCGACGCGTGCCCCCGACGACGGGGGCGCGCAGGTCGCGTTCATGAATGCGGGCGGCATACGCGAGGATTTCCTGTTCGAGCCATCCGGCGACGAAGACGAAGGGGAAGTGACGTATGCCGAGCTCTTTGCGGTGCATCCCTTCGGCAACTACCTCGTCACGATGTCGCTGACCGGCGAGCAGATACACGCGCTCCTCGAGCAGCAGTGGCTGAGTCAGCAGTCGCTGAACGTCCTCATGCCGTCGCGCGGTTTCAGGTACGCGTGGAGCGAGGACCGGCCTCCGGGGGAGCGCGTGGACCCGTCGTCGATCATGCTCGATGGCGAACGCGTGAGGCCCGGCGACACTTATCGCGTCACCGTCAACAGCTTCCTCGCCGGCGGCGGCGACGGCTTTCCCGTCCTGCAGGAGGGGACGGAGCGCCATAACGGGAGGCTCGACATCGATGCGCTCGAGGACTACCTGCAGTCCCGATCGCCGGTGTCCCCGCCGGCACTCGACCGCGTCCGCCTCGCCGGTGCCGGGTCCCGCGCCAGCGAATGAACCAGGCGGTATTGAGCCTGCTCGCCCTGGCCGTGGTGGCGTTTGCCGTCGTCACGGGCGGGCATGCACTGCTCTACAAGCGCGATACCCGCGCCGTCATCGCCTGGGTCGGCTTCATCGCGCTCGTTCCGCTGGCCGGCGCTGCCCTCTACTGGGTGCTGGGCGTGAATCGCGTGCGGCGGCGGGCCCGGATGCTGCGCCGGCAGCTGAGCGCGGACCGCGCCGAGGGCCGCGCCTCGGCGGTCGAGGTTCCGCGGGACTGGGCGCCGCTGGTGCGGCTGGCCGACCGGGTGGCGCCGTTCCCGCTGTGCCCGGGCAATTCGGTCGAGCCGCTCGAGAACGGGGACGAGGCCTTCCCGCCGATGCTCGCGGTCATCAACGACGCCCGACACAGTATTGCGCTCGCGACGTACATCTTCGACAACGACGACGTGGGCCGGGAATTCGCCGATGCCCTGGTGGCCGCGCGCCGGCGCGGCGTCGAGGTTCGCGTGCTGATCGACGCCGTCGGGCAGTACTACAGCTTCCGCAGCATGATCGGCAGGCTGCAGGCCTCGGGCGTGACGGCGGCGGCGTTCATGCCGGTGCTCGTGCCGCGGAATCCGGCGGCGCTCAACCTGCGTAACCACCGGAAGCTGCTGATCGCGGACGGCGTCGACGCCTTTACCGGCGGCATGAACATCCGTGCCGGCAACGTGCTGGCGAGGCAGGGCCGGCACCCGGTACGCGACCTGCAGTTTCGCGTCCGCGGGCCGGTCGTTTCCCAGCTGATGGAAGTGTTCGCGCATGACTGGGCGTTCGCGACCGGTGAACAGCTCGGAGAGGCGTTGTGGTTTCCGGAACAGGCAGAGGTGGGGCCGGTGGTCGCGCGGACGATCCCGGACGGCCCCGACGAGCACTTCGAGATCCAGAAGATGGTGCTGCTCGGCGCCCTCGCCCAGGCCAGGCGATCCGTCGCGATCGCGACGCCGTACTTCCTGCCGGATGCCGCCCTCATCAGCGCGCTCAACACCGCGGCGCTACGCGGCGTCGACGTGCACATCCTGCTGCCGCAGACGAACAACCTGAAGTTCGTCCAGTGGGCGTCGTTTGCGCTGTACTGGCAGGTGCTCGAGCGCGGGTGCCGGATCTGGCACGTGCCGGGCGAGTTCGATCATTCGAAGCTGATGCTGGTGGACGATCGCTGGGTGCTCGTCGGCTCGACCAACTGGGACCCGAGGAGCCTGCGGCTCAACTACGAGCTGAACCTCGAGTGCTATGACGCCGACCTGAGCGGGAGGATGCGAGCCTGGTTCGAGCGCCGGTGCGCGGCGGGGCGCGAGGTGACGCAGGAGGAGATGGACGGCCGCAGCCTGCCGCGTCGCCTGCGCGACGGCGCCGCGCGGCTGCTCGCCCCCTACCTCTAGCCCCGCTTCCGCCAGCGGTTCCGGACGATCGGGCAGTCGGACGAGCTGTAGCGCGCATCCAGGAACCGGAAGACAAGGGCCGTTCGGCCCGCTTTCCTTAGCTTTCCTCCCCGGTACTTATAGAATCGGACCATGCCCAACGCGCCGCCATCCGTCCGGCTGGCCGTCGTGGCCGGCTTCTTCCTGTGCAGCAGCCAGCCCGCGCTTTCGCAGGCGCCTGTCCCGGTCGAAGTGGTCATGCCGGAAGCCGGCCGTTCCGACCGGACGCTCGAGCTGTCGGGCTCGATCACTCCGCGACGCGCGGCCGCGCTGTCGCCGCGCGCCTCAGGACTCGTCGCGGAGGTCGGGGTGGACGCGGGGGACCGCGTGGCGAAGGGCGACGTCCTGCTGCGCCTCGACGACACGCTGGCCGAGCTCGCCGTGACGGAAGCCGAGGCATCGCTCGAGGAAAGCCGGGCGGCGCTGACCGAAGCGCGGCGGCTGCGCGACGAAAGCCGCCGGCTGGTTCGCGACAACTTCGTGTCGGAGACGGAGGTCGAGGCGCAGGAGGCGGCGCTCAAGCTTGCGGAGGCGGCGGTGGCGCGCAGCGAAAGCCAGCTCGCGACAGCGCGTGAACGCGTTGCGCGGCATGTCGTCATCGCGCCCTTCGACGGGGTCATCAGCCGCAAGCTTGCCGAGGCGGGCGAATGGGTGGAGACGACAGCCGCCGTCGCCGAGCTCGTGAGCCTCGACGAGCTGTGGCTGGATGTGCGGGCGCCGCAGCAGTACTGGCCGGAGCTCCGGCCCGATGCCGACGTGTCGATTGTGCTGGACGCGTTCAATGACATGACGCTCGATGCCTACGTCCACGCGCGCGTGCCCGTCAGCGACCCCTCCGCCCGCACGTTTCTCGTGCGACTGTCGTTCGAGGCGGAACCGGGGACGGTGACACCCGGGATGTCGGGCCGCGCGCGCTTCCGTCTGCCGGGCGAAAACGAGGTGCTGCGGGTGCCGCGCGACGCCGTCATCCGTTATCCGGACGGGACGACGACAGTGTGGGTCGTCGAGGAGCGGGACGGCGCCACCCGCGCCGACGAAGTCGAAGTCGCCGTCGGCCGCAGCTTCGGCGATACCGTGGAGATCGTCGGCGGTATCGATCCGCTGCGCCCGGTGGTCGTCCGCGGCAATGAGGTGCTGACCCGCGGGCAGCCGGTCAGCGTCAGGGGCGGCTCGTGAGGCCGCGGGGCAGGGGCTGATGTTCGCCGCCATCGTCCGCCACGGCACCGTGCTCGCCGTCGCCGTGCTCGTCGTCTGCGTCATCGGCGTGCTCGCCGCCCTGCGCATCCCGGTGCAGATGATCCCGGACCTCGAAGTGCGGGTCGTCGACGTCGAAACCCGCTGGCCCGGAGCGACGCCGCAGGACGTCGAGAAGGAGATCCTGATCGAACAGGAGGAGTACCTGCGCACGGTGCCGGGGCTCGAGCGGATGGTCGCCACGGCATCGGGCGAAGAGGCGGAGATCGACCTCGAGTTCCCCTTCGGCACCGATATCAACGAAGCGCTGATCCGGGTGAACAACGCGCTGAGCCAGGTGCCGTCCTACCCCGAGAACGTCGACGAGCCGCGCCTCTCCGCCAGCGCCTTCTCCGAGAACTCCTTCATGTACTTTCGTATCGTGCCGCTCGCGGGTAATCCCTTCGAGCTCGACATGAAGCTCATGCGGGATTTCGTCGACGACTACGTGCGGCCCCGGATGGAGCGCGCCCCGGGCGTGTCGCAGGTGAACATCGGCGGCGGCGCCGAGCGCCAGGTGCGCATACGGGTGGATCCGGGGCGCCTCGCGGAGCGGCAGATCGCCCTTGCCGAGGTTCGCGACGCCGTGCGCAACCGCAATCGGGATGCCTCCGGCGGCGATCTCGATACCGGCAAGCGGCGCTACCTGCTGCGCACCGTCGGACGGTTCACGGACCTCTCGGACCTCGAGGAGCTGATCATCGCGCGCCGCGGCGACTCCCTGATACGGCTTTCGGACGTCGCGACGGTGGAGCTGTCCCACTACGAGCAGCGCGACCTGTCGCTTTTCAACGGCAAGCCCAGCATCAGCCTCTCCGTCGACCGGCAGCCGGGGTCGAACGTGATTGCCATCAAGCAGGCGCTCATGCCGGTGATGGAGGAGATCAACGCGGAGATCCTGCGTCCGGCGGGCATGGAGATGCTCCTCAACACCGACGATGCGAAATACGTCCAGGAGTCCATAGCGAACGTCTGGCAGAACCTGGCGATCGGCGCCGGCCTGGCGACACTCGTCATGTTCCTGTTCCTGCGCTCGGCGCCGGCGACGCTGGTCGCCGTGCTCGGGATCCCCATCTGCACGATCGCTGCGTTCATCGGGCTGCTGCTCGCCGGCCGCACCGTCAACGTTATCTCGCTGGCGGGCGTCGCCTTCGCGATCGGCATGACGCTCGACAATTCCATCGTGGTGCTGGAGGCGATCGAGCGGCGGCGCCGCGAGGGGCTCGATCGCGTGGCGTCGGCGCTCGACGGCGTGCGCCAGGTGTGGCCGGCGGTGCTCGCCGCGACGCTGACCACCGTGCTGATTTTCGCGCCCATCTTCTTCATTCGGGAGGAGGCAGGCCAGCTGTATTCGGACGTTGCGGTCGCGATTTCGGCGTCCATTCTCGTTTCGATGCTGGTGGCGATTTCCGTGGTCCCGACGCTCAGCTCCCGGCTCGCGTTCGGCGTTCGCGGCGATACCCGCACGGCGGGAGCAGGATTCCGCCAGTCCATCGTCGAGCGCATCGGCGGGCTCATCGCCACGCCGGGCCGCCGCTTCGCGACGCTCGGCGTCGTCACGGGCGGCGTGGCGCTGATCGTGCTGCTGCTGACGCCGCCCGCCGAGTACCTGCCCGAGGGCGAGGAGCCGAAGCTCTTTGCCAGCATGATTGCGCCGCCCGGCTACAACCTGGAGGAAATGAGCGCGATCGCGGCCCGGGTGGAGGAGCACCTGCTGCCGTTCGTCGAGGACGACCCGCAGCGCTATGCGCGCGGCGAGGCGGCGCTTCCGGCGATGCGCAGCCTCAACATGTCGGTGAGCCCGGACAACCTCCGCATCATCGCGGAGACCGTGGAACCGGGGCAGATCAACGATCTCGTGCGGGAGCTGACGGAGTACTTCGAGACGTTCCCGGGGATGCGGGCGTTCGTCAATCGCGGCTCGATCATATCCAGCAACGACGGCGGCACCCGCAGCGTCAACCTCGACATCACCGGCAGCGATCTCGCATCGATTTATGGCGTGGCGGAGATCGCGTACCGGCGGGCACAGGAGATCTTCGACAATCCGCAGATCGGCTCCGACCCGAGCTCGCTGTCGCTCGACCAGCCGCTGATCGAGGTGCGGCCGCGCTGGGAGCGCGCCGCGGAGCTGGGCTTCACTGCCGCGGGGCTGGGATTCTCCGTGGCGGCGCTCACCGACGGCGCCTTCGTGGACGAGTACTTTCGCGGGGACGACAAAATCGACATCTTTCTCTACAGCGACGCCGGCACCGACCAGCGCCTCGCGAACCTGGCCGACCTTCCCCTGTACGCGCCCGCCGGCGCCGTCGTGCCGCTGGCCGCCGTGGCCGACGTGGTCGAGATCGTCGATACCGACTCCATCCGGCGCGTGGATGGCCGTCGCACGGTCACGCTCAACATCATCCCGCCGCGCGAGGTGGCGCTGGAGACGGCCGTGGAGCGGGTACGGCGCCAGTTGCTCGACGCCATGCGTGCGGCGGGGCAGATCCCGGCCGACGTCAGCGTGGACATCTCGGGCGCGAGCGACCAGCTCGAGGCGACGCGCGACGCGCTGGCCGAGAACTATCTCGTTGCGCTGGTGCTGTGCTACCTCGTGCTGGTGGCGATTTTCAACCACTGGGGCTGGCCGCTCGTGATCATGACCTCCGTGCCGCTGGGTATCGCCGGCGGCATCGGCGGGCTCGCGCTCCTGAACGGCGCGGGCAGCCTGCTCTCGCTCACGGGTCTCCAGATCCCGCACCAGCCCTTCGACATGATCACAATGCTGGGATTCCTGATCCTGCTGGGCCTCGTCGTGAACAACCCGATCCTTATCGTCGATCGCACGCTGGCGAACCTGAAGCGCGGCGCGCGCGACGCGACGGAGGCCGTTCGCGAGGCCGTCGCCACGCGCATCCGGCCGATCCTGATGACCATGATCACGACCATCTTCGGCCTGGCGCCGCTCGTCTTCCTGCCCGGCGCGGGCACGGAGCTTTATCGCGGACTCGGCGCCGTCGTGCTCTTCGGGCTTCTGTTCGCGACGCTCGTCACGCTGACGTTCCTCCCTGCACTCCTGGTAACCGTGCTCGAAGGCGTACACCGCCTCCGCAGGAGTGGGCCCCGCGGGCGACCGGTCGAGGACACGCAAACGATCGCCCGCGGGTAACTCGCCAGCGTGCGCGATCAGACCGCCGGTTCGATGTTGCTGTTCAGGCGGAACAGGTTGCCGGGATCGAACTTCGCCTTGACCTTGCTCAGGCGTTCGTACGAGGGGCCGTAATTTCCGGTTGCCGCGTCGCGGTCGAATTCGATGTTGTCGTAGTACCCGCCCATGTACGGCTCGACGGCCCTGTACAGCGCCCGGGTCTCGGCGATCATGTCCTCGTCCTGTTCCGCGTCCGTCCAGCCGCTCGCGAACACGAGCATGATTTCCGCGTTGCGGTGCGGGAATGCGGTATCCAGTTCACCGACGCGCTTCACGGCGCCGCCCGCCACGTGGTTGGCAAGGAAGAGCTTCGGGTTGTAGGAGTCGACCAGGGCGTCGACCAGCCCCTGCGACCATTCCCGGACCATGCCGTTCTTCGCATAGGAGCGGATGCCGTGACCGAAAACGACATCGTTGCTCGTCTGCATGACCATGTGGTCCTGCACCTCGACGCCGTCGACCACCGGCTCGCTGACCGCGCGCAACGGCGCCAGCTCCTTTTCCCCCCGGGCCGGGTCGCCGTTGTAGACGACGTCCATGATGATCACGTCACCGACATCGGGCAGGCGCGCCATGACCGGGCCGATGTACATCTCGTCGGAGTAACCCGCGGCCGCCTCAGCATAGTGCTCGAGCACGTCGCGGGCCTGCGCAATTGGCCACAGTATGCTGCCGGAGAGCACGTTGCGATCGAACGGATGCAGCCGGTACTCGAACTCCGTGACGACGCCGAAGTTGCCACCCCCGCCGCGTATCGCCCAGAACAGGTCCGGCTCGTTATCGGCGCTGATCCTGCGAACCTGCCCGTCGGCCGTGACGATCGTCGCCCCCATGAGGTTGTCGATCGTGAGGCCGTACTTGCGGTTGAGGCGCCCGAAGCCGCCGCCGAGTGTGTAGCCGCCCACGCCTGTGTGCGATACGACGCCTGTCGTCGTGACGAGGCCGTGCTCGAGCGTCGCCGAGTCGAGGCCATTGAGCAACGCACCGCCCCCGGCGGACGCGCGCCGTGCGGTGGCGTCGACCGTCACCGTGTTCATTTGCGACAGATCGATCATGAGTCCGCCGTCGCAGACCGACTTGCCGGGCCAGCTATGACCGCCGCCGCGCACGGCGAGCAACAGGTTGTGGTCACGCGCGAACGACACCGCCTTGCTCACGTCGTTGCTGTCGATGCAGCGTGCGATCAGGGCAGGGCGCTTGTCGTGCATTCCGTTCCAGATCGTTCGAGCGGTATCGTACTGCGGATGTCCGGAGAGCATGACGGGTCCTGACAAGCTCTCACCGAGCTCCTTGACCGCAGCCTTGTCGAGCTCCATTTGCGCGCCGTCCAGCGATATCGCCGGGATGTTCGTATCGACCGCGGTCGCGTCGGGTGCCCGGCGGTTACAGCCGGTGAAGAATGCAGCCGTAATGCCGCTCGCAACGGCCGAGCGGCAGAATTGACGTCGATTCATAGCTTTAGTCCCCTTTTTATGCAGTTCTTTTTGATATAGCCAGCATGATACACGGCACCTGCCCTGTCAGGGGCGGGTGGAATTCGGCCGACCATCGCCTCACCGCGGCGTAGCACGAAGCCTCCGGCGGGGACCGACCGGGCCGGGCACGACCGATCGCCTGCGGCAGGTCGGCCGCGGCAGCATGGCCGGCGGCGACTACGTCAGGCGGATAGGCAACTTGTTGAAGCGCTTGCCTGTCGCCGCGGCGAGCGCGTTTGCGACGGCCGGAGCGACGGGCGGAGTGCCGGGCTCGCCGACTCCGGTGGGCGGTGCATCCGACGGCACGATGTGCACCTCGACCTCGGGCATCCGGTCGATGCGCAGGACCTGGTAGTCGTGGAAGTTGGATTGAACGACCCGGCCTTCCTCGAGCGTGATCTCGCTCATGAAGACCGGCGACAGGCCGTAGCCGATGCCGCTCTCCATCTGCGCCCGGATGATGTCGGGATTCACCGCTACGCCACAGTCGACGGCGCAGACGACGCGCTCCACGCTGAAGCCGCCGTCGTCCGTGAGCGAGACTTCGGCGACTTCGGCGACGTAGGAATTGAACGACTCGTGCACGGCGACGCCGCGAGCGCGGCCTTCCGGCAGCTCCTGGCCCCACCCGGCCTTTTCAGCCGCGAGTCGAAGCACGCCGGCGTGGCGCGGATGGTCGCCGAGCAGCGCGAGCCGGAATTCGACCGGGTCGCGTCTGGCGGCAGCGGCAAGCTCGTCGACGAAAGCCTCGGTGGAGTAGCCCGTGTGCGTGTGCCCCACGGAGCGCCACCACTGCACCGGGACGCCGAGGTCCACCGTGTGCAGGTCGACCCTGAGGTTCGGGATGCGGTAGGGCAGCGTGGATGCGCCCTCCACCGACGAGGGATCGATGCCGTCGGCGATTATCCCGGCCATCGGCGAGCCGGCCATGATCGACTGGCCGACGATGCGTTGCTCCCAGGCGAGCGGGTTGCCATCTCCGTCGAGGGCGCCGCGTATGCGATGCACGTACATCGGCCGGAAGTAGCCGGCCCGGGTGTCGTCCTCGCGCGTCCACACGAGCTTCACCGGTGTGCCCTTCTTCGCGTTCGCGATGTGCGCGGCCTCGACGAGGTAGTCGGACTGCGGATTGGCGCGGCGGCCGAAGCTGCCGCCGGCATAGAGCATGTGGATCGATACCTTGTCGGGCGTCGTGCCGATCGCCGCCGCCACCGCGGCCTGGTCCGGTGTCTGGAACTGCTCGCCGTTCCAGATCTCGCAGCTGTCGCCCTTGACGAGAGCTATGCAGTTCATCGGCTCCATCGTGGCGTGCGCGAGGAACGGGAACTCGTAGGTCGCCTCGATCACTTTCGCGGCCTTGGCGAGCGCCGCCGGGGCGTCGCCGTCGTTGCGGGCGGCGAGGCCGGGCTTCTCCGCCAGCGCGCGGTATTCCTCGAGGATGTCCGCGGAGCTGCGCCTGAAGGCGTCGCTGTCGTCCCACTCGATCTCCAGCGCGTCGCGGCCCTTCTTCGCGCTCCAGAAATCGGTGGCGAGCACGGCGACGCCGGAGGGGATGCGCACGACGTCCACCACGCCCCGCTGGTCGCGCGCGCGGCGGTCGTTGACGTTCTTCACCTTGCCGCCGAAGCGCGGCGGGTGCGCGACCACGGCCGTCAGCATGCCGCCGAGCTTCACGTCCTGGGTGAAGACGGCCGTGCCGTCCGTCTTCCCGGTGTCCTTCCGCGGGACGTGCTTGCCGATGTAGACGAAGTCCTTCGGGTCCTTGAGTGCCAGCGAATCGGCGTCCGGAACCGCCTGCTCTGCGGCGCGCGCGCTCATCTCGCCGTAGGTCGCCCGGCGGCCGGAGCCGCGGTGGCTGAGGATGCCCTTCTGCGTCCGGATCTCGTCGACCGGCACCTGCCATTCCTCCGCCGCCGCGCGGATCAGCATGTGCCGGGCCGCCGCGCCGGCGCGGCGCAACTGCTCGTAGGAGTTGGCGATGGCGGAGCTGCCGCCGGTGCCCTGCACCGGACCCCAGGCGAGGTTGTTGTAGCGCGCCGGGTCCGCGGGCGCGCCTTCCGCATGGATCTGGCTCCAGTCGGCATCGAGCTCCTCGGCAACGAGCGTGGCCAGGCCCGTGTAGGTCCCCTGGCCCATCTCGAGGTGCTTCATCATGACGGTGACGACGTTGTCCGGCGCGATGCGGACGAAGGCGTTGGGCGCGAAGCGGGCGGGGCCGGCGGCCGCCCGGCCGCCAGCGGCGCTGGCCGCCGGCAGCGTGAAGCCGAGCGTCAGGCCGGCGCCGGCCATGCTCATGACCTTCAGAAACTCGCGCCGGGTCGTCGGCAGAGCGGTGCGGGTAACGGTCATGCTGCGCTCCTCCCGAGGCTGGCCGCCGCGGTCTTGATCGCAGCGCGAATCCGGACATAGGTGGCGCAACGGCAGATGTTGCCGGACATCGCCCGGTCGATGTCGTCATCCGTCGGCGAGGCATTCGTCTCCAGCAGTGCCGCGGCGGACATGATCTGGCCGGACTGGCAGTAACCGCACTGGGGCACGGCGTGCTCTTCCCAGGCGGCCTGCACGGCCTGCGCCGCGGCGGAGCTTATCCCCTCGATGGTCGTCACGCGGCGGTCGCCGACGGCCGAGACGGGCGTCGTACAGGAGCGCACCGGCTCGCCGTCGAGGTGCACCGTGCAGGCGCCGCAGAGCGCCATGCCGCAGCCGAACTTGGTGCCGGTCAGCCCGGCGTGATCGCGGAGTGCCCAGAGCAGCGGCGTGTCCGGGTCCGCATCGATCTCGTGGTCCGTGCCGTTGACATTGATCGTTACGGGCATGCTCGGTCCTCGCTGGATTTTCGACTGCAGATGCGTGGAATTATAGACGAGCGGCTGCGCCGGCGGGTCTGGCGTCAGCCAGACACGCTCTTCGTCGAGGTCGGCTTCGAGCGGGATCGGGAGAGTCAGAGCTTCCGGGCCGGCACCGATGACGCCAGCGGCTGTGGTGAAAGCCGGCCGGCAATGAGCATCGGCGGAACCGTCATCAGCGCCGCGATGGCGGCGGTAACGCCGGGATTGGCGAAGGTCAGCGTCGACTCCGGAAACAGCGCGCTGCCGTAGAAGAAGAGGGCGAAGTGGACGGTGAGGGCAACTGCCGAACCGGGCCAGGCGAGCGCCAGCGGTACCCTTTCGTGCAGCACCGCCAGCAGCAGCGGCGGCGCCGCGGCCACCGCGAGCCCGTAGACGCCCACCTGCCCGAAGACGCCGAGGAGTCTCGGCGGGTGCAGGTTGATCAGGAAAGCGGCGGCGGCGATCACCACGAGCACGACGTGGCTGGTCTTGAGCGCGAGCCGCATGCGGTGTTCCGAATCTTCGGTCGTGGCGCTGTCGCGGGAGAAGACGTTGAGGACCAGATCGTTGGCGGTGATGGTCGAGATCGATACCAGCAGGCCGTCCAGTGTGGACATCGATGCCGCCAGCAGCACCACGCTGACGATCGTGAACACCCACTCCGGGAAAACCGTCTTGAGGAAAACGGTCATGACCAGGTCCTGCCGGAACAGCCCGGTGCCGGGGTCGTTCAACGCCGCATCGGGCACGACCAGGTGAGCGAAGAACCCGACGGAGCCGAGCAGGAAGAACAGGACGAAGACGACGCTGAAGATCGCCAGGTACTGCCGCACCTGACGGTCGCCCTTCACGTACAGCGCCTTGGTCAGGATGTGCGGCTGACAGACGAGCACGGCGCCGACGACGAAGCCTGCCACGTAGATCGAGAACACGTCGTTGAACAGCAGGCCCTCGCGGTTGACGGCCGCGACGAGGTTCGGGTCGATCTCGCGCAGGCGCTCCACGAGCGGCTGCGGGTCGGCGAGCGCGATGGACAGGCAGACCCCGAGGACCAGCAGGGTCACGCCGATCATCAGCGTCCCCTGCAGCAGGTTGGTCAGGACGTGCGCGTAGGTGCCGCCGACGAACACATAGCCGGTGACGAAGACCAGCGTGACGGTCAGTGCCACGGTGTTGGACACCCCGAGCAGGGACTGCATCACGATCGAGATGCCGCCGACCAGGAGCACGATGAACGCGAACGACAGCAGGTTGAGGATCGAGAAATAAAGCGCGAAGGCGCGCGAGCGATAGCGCTTGCCGATCCAGTCCGGGATCGTCAGCGCCTGGTCCTGCTCGCCGAGGCGGCGGAACTGGAACGACAGCACGTAGAGCATGCACACGAAGCCGATCGCGGTGCCGACGACCATGTGAAACCAGGCCGAGAAGCCGTCGACGTAGACGAAGCCGGGATTGATGATGAAGGTCGCCGCGGACGCGACGCTCGCCGCGAGCGTGACGCCGACGACGAGCGGGTGCATGTCGCGGTTGCCGACGGCGAAGCTGCCGAAGCCGGTCGTGCGCCGATACCCCAGCCAGCCGAGCCAGGCGGTGCCGGCGAGGTAGGCGATGAACAGGGCCCAGGCCATCGCTGTGCCTAGTCGGGCTTCTGCATCAGCGCATCCATCATGGCGCGGACGGCGGCGACCTGGGGGCCGGCTTTCGTCGCGTACTCCTTGCCCGTGTAGCCCCACCAGTCCCAGCAACCGAGCGGGTTCAACGGCGCCATGCGGCTCTGTTTGACCTGCGGGTAGAGCACGACGATGTCATTCGTCTCCGCCCATCGGTTGTAGCCGGCCAGCCGCGCGAACTCATCCCCGATCAGCTCGGCGGACTGGTTGCAGCCGTGAAAGGCGACGTGCAGACCGCAGGCAGCACCTTCGCGGCAGGTGCGCGGGGCGTAAAGGTAGGCGTGGTCCCACAGTTCCGCATGGGCATGGTCTTCCTGACTCAGCGTCACCAGCGCGCCGTCCGACGCTGCCGGCTCCGCCAGTGGACCGTAGAGATGGCCGAGCAACTCGCCCGCGGCGTCGTAATCGCAGGCGTTGATGTAGGGAGGCGCGAACTCGTCGCAGACCGCGCCGGCGGCGATGGTGGGCATGCCGTGAACCGCATCGACGGTGTCCACGAAGGCGATCCCTTCAGCGGGCGCGTAGTCACGGTAGAAGTTCCGCGCAGCGACGGCAACGGAGCGATCGATGGCCGCGTCGGCCGCGCCATGGAAGATCCACACGCGGTCATCCTGCAGGTTGCCCGGATCGTCGATGGCGCCGGCCGCGGCATATTCTCGTACCTGCCCGGCAATCCGCTCGTGCTCGAAATTGCCGCCCTCGAGGCAGGCGCCTAGAGCTTTTTCCATCGAGCCGTCCGCGCACCTGTAAGGGCCGCCGGCTATCAGGCCGGCGCCGGAGATCAGGTTCGAATGCGCGAGGTGCAGCTGGGTCGCCATGTAGGCGCCCGACGAGATGCCCGAGACCGTCACCCGGTCCGGGTCGATGTTGAAGGTGGGCAGCGCCGCGTCCGGCGCCGGCTGCGAGGTATCGCAGGCCGCGATCGTAGTGAGGATCAGCAGCGCAAGCATTCGTGCGGGCATGGTCAGAGCTTTCCCAGGAAATCGTCGATGGCGGCAAGGCACTCCGGCTCGTTCAGCAACGGTACGTGCCCGCGGTTGCGCACCGTGACCGTGACGAGGTCGGCCTTGCGCTCCCGCATCCGGTGCAGCGTGTCCTCGGCGAGAATGTCGGAGCGCTCGCCGCGAATCAGCAGCGTCGGTGTGTCCTGCAGCGCATCGAAGGCCAGCCAGGGATCGCCGACCTGCGGCGCCGCTTCGCGGATGGCGGTGCCGATCGCGGGGTCGAGATCGAGCTTCGGCACGCCGTCCGGCCCTTCGCGGTACGCCCGCCGCGCCATCCGCAGCCACTCGGCATCGGCGAGATTCGGCCAGCATTCGCCGTAGACTTCGCGGGTCTGCCGGACGGCCTCGTCCCAGTCTGCTACCGGCGGCAGCCGGCCGGTGTAGGAGCGGATTCTTTCCAGCCCTTCCGGCGCCACTTCGGGGCCTATGTCGTTCAGTACCACGCCGGCGAGGCGGGACGCGTCATCCATCGCCATCAGCATCGCGATCAGTCCGCCGAGGGAGGTGCCGATCACCGTCACGCGCTCGATGCACAGCGCGTCGAGCAGCGCCCGGACGTCGCGCAGGTAGGTGACGGCGTTGTAGTTCTTCCAGTCCGGGTCGTGGTCGGAGTAACCGCGCCCCCGGAGGTCCGGCGCCAGCACCCGATGCCTCCGGCTCAGATGCGCGGCGAGATCCTCGAAGTCCCGGCTGTTGCGCGTGAGTCCCGGCAGGCACAGCACGGGCGTGCCGGCCTTTTCGGGGGCGTAGTCGCGGCAGAAGAGCCTGAGCCCGTCGCTGCTGTCGTAATAGTGCGCCGTCTCGTCGTCCATCAGAACTCCAGCGAGGCGTACCGTTTCCTGAGCTCGCGTTTCAGGATCTTGCCGTTCGGGTTGCGCGGCAGCTCCTCGATGAGAATGGTCGCCGCGAGGCGCTGCTGCCGGCCGACGCGTTCATTCGTCCAGGCAGTGATGGCTTCGCCGTCGATCGAATTGCCGCTGCGCGCCACGACGAAAGCCACTGGCGTCTCACCCCACTTCCGGCTGGCCGCGCCCAGGACCGCGCATTCGGCGACGGCCTCGTGGGTCACGATCACGGCCTCGATGTCCGCGGGGTACACGTTCTGGCCGCCGGAGATGATCATGTCCTTCTTGCGGTCGACGAGATAGAGGAAGCCCTCCTCGTCGATGCGGCCTATGTCGCCGGTGCGCAGCCAGCGGCGGCCGGCGGCGTCCAGCCAGGTGGCGGCCTCCGACTCCTTCTCGTTGTTGTGGTAACCGCTCATCATGAGCGCGCTCGAGCCGACGATTTCGCCGGATTCGTTCGGGCCGAGCTCGCGGCCGTCCCCGTCGATGACCTTGAGATCCTGGCCGGGGCAGGGGCGGCCCACCGACGGCAGCTTGTCCTCGACGTCCTCGGGCGCGAGGATGGTAACGAGGCCTTCCGTCAGGCCGTACAGCTCGATGAGGTCGCCCGGCATGCGCTCGACGATCTGCCTTTTCAGGTCGACGTTCAACGGCGAGCCGCAGCACATGTACGCCTGCAGCGACGACAGGTCGTAATCCGCGAAGCCCTCGTACTCGAGCAGGCGCTGGTACAGGAGCGGCACCATCGCGAAGTGAGTGATCCGTTCCTGCTGCATGACCTGCAAACAATCGCGCTGATCGAAGCGCGAGCGTATCACCAGCGTCCCGCCGGCCAGCACCGTCGCGAGCATCGCGACCCAGGTGATGTTCGAGTACATGCCGAGCGGCAGCAGGGTCCGCGCGCCGGAATGATAGCGGAGCGCGACCGCCATGTCGGCCGCCCAGGCCATGCGGCAGGCGTGGCTGTGCACGATGCCCTTGGGCAGGCCCGTGGTGCCGGAGCTGTAGATGATGTTGCAGCTGTCCTCACCCGTTATCGTCACGGCCGGCGGCTCGGCGGCGGCGCCGTCGCGCATCGCCGCGAAGCTGCGCCAGCCGGGGCGCTCGTCCGCGACCGCGAACAGGCGCTCCCCGGCGTCGCCGAGGCTGCCGCGCAAGGCCTCAATCCGCCCGATGTGCTCGCCGGAGGCGACGACGGCCCGGGCGCCGCTGTCGGCGACCATCTTCTGCACCGCCTCGTCCGTGATGGAGACGTTGAGCGGGACGACCGTCAGTCCGGCGCGCATCGGGCCGAAGATGGCCTCGGCCATCTCCGGGCTGTTGCCCATCAGGAGCACCACCCGGTCGCCGCGACCGAGCCCGGCGTCGAGGAGGCCGTTCGCGACCTGCGCCGTGCGCGCGCCGAATTCCCGCCAGGAGAGGGTCAGGCCGTCGGCAATGACGGCCGGCTTGCCCGGCAGCCAGCGGCTGTTGAGCGAAATCACGTCCGGCAGCAACGCCCGGTCGGGAGAGAACCATGCCATGCTTCACCTCCGGCGCCTCGAAAGGGGCGTCGGCCGTTCTTATCGGAATTCAACGCCCGTTGAATCCTAGTTGAGCGCTCGTTGAATTACAACGGTATGATGGGGGACGACTTCGGAAGAGGCGCCGCCTGCCGTTCGCGCAGGCGGCCGGCAGGGCTCGAGTTATGGACGATATGAACGAGGCACCGGAAATCAGGAAGTCGCATCCGACCCGCGAGCGGATCCTGGATGCGGCCGAGGAGCTGTTCGCGCGCGACGGCTTCGCCGCCGTCACCGTGCGCCAGATCATGCGCAAGGCGCAAGCCGACGTGTCGCTCGCCTATTACCACTTCAAGTCCAAGCGGGATCTTTTCGACGCGGTCATGCTGCGGCGCGTCGACTACCTGAACAGCATCCGCCTGGAAGCGCTCGAAAAGGTGGAGCAGCGCCATCCCGACGACCTGCCGACGGTCGAGGAGATCATCGCCGCATTTACCTGTCCGCTGCTCGATCTGCTGGCCACCGAGCACGAGGAGTGGCGGCATTACTTCGCGCTGATCGCGCAGATCAACAGCTCGACGGAGTGGGGCGGCGAGCTCATGACCCGCTATTTCGATCCGCTGGTCGCGCGCTTCATCGACGCACTGAGGCGCGTGCTGCCGGACTGCGACGAGGCGGATCTCTACTGGAGCTATCACTTCCTGTCCGGCGCCCTGACGATGACCTTCGCCGAGACCGGGCGCATCGACAATCTTTCCGGCGGCGTCTGCAAGTCCTCCGACATGGCCGCCATCAACGCCCGCATGCCGGCCTTCATCGCGGCCGGATTCCAGGCGCTGTGCGGCCCGGGAAAGGCGGCCACGGCCTGAAGCAGGCCGGGCCGATGCGGGCTCCGCGCACCTGAATTTCACGTATATTCAGCCACTTGCCCTCGAACCGCCGGTTGTCTGCAGCGGCATCTTGTTATTCAACGAACGTTGAACTAATATCCCTTCAGCGTTCGTTGAACTGGCCGGCGGTCCCGCGGCTGATAAGGGGGCAACACCATGAAAGCACGTTCTTCGCGGCAGGGGCGGTATCTCTGCGCTGCGCTCTTCGGCGCCGCGCTCGTGTCCGGCGATGCGGCCGGACCGGCCCTCGCCCAGGATTCGGCGGGCGCGTCCGGCGTCATCGAGGAAGTCACCGTAACGGCGAGGCGCCGCGAAGAGTCCATGCAGGACGTGCCGATCGCGATGACCGCCTACACCGGCGAGGCGCTGGACCTCCGCGGTGCGGTCGACATTACTGAGCTCCAGAAGGACACGCCCAACCTCACGCTGCAGGTGGCGCGCGGCAGCAACTCCACGCTCATCGCCTTCATCCGCGGGATCGGCCAGCAGGATCCCCTGTGGGGTTTCGAGCCCGGCGTCGGGCTGTACATCGACGACGTCTACATCGCCCGGCCACAGGGTGCGGTGCTCGACATCTTCGACGTCGAGCGCATCGAGGTGCTGCGCGGGCCGCAGGGCACGCTGTACGGCCGGAACACCATCGGCGGCGCGGTCAAGTACGTGACGCGGCGCATCGGCTCGGAGCGCCGGTTGACGTTGCGCGGCTCCCTCGGCACGGAGAGCCAGGCGGATTTCGTCGTGAACGGCGCGCTGCCCGTCAACGATACCTTCGCCATCGGCGGCGCCATCGCCAGCTACAACCGGGATGGCTACGGCACCAACGAGACCACGGGCGCCGAGCACTACAACAAGGAGGTGCTCGCCGGGCGCATCAGCATGGAGTTCACGCCGCGGGACGACCTGTTCTTCCGGCTGTCGGCGGACCGCACCGACGACGACTCCGACCCGAAGCACGGCTATCGGTTGATCGCGCCGTCCGGCGACACGATCTACGACACTTTCTCCGGCATCGGCGACGACAATGCCGTCACGACGGAAGGTGCGTCCCTGCTGGCCGAGTGGGACCTGACGCCGGACGTGACGCTCAAGTCGATCACGGCCTGGCGCGAGGGCCGCACCGACACGTTGATCGATTTCGACGGGCTCCCGGATCCGTTCCTCGATATTCCCGCCTATTACGCCGATGACCAGTTTTCGCAGGAGTTGCAGATCCTCTACACCGGTGAGCGCTGGCAGGCCGTCGGCGGGCTGTACTACCTCGACGCGAGCGCCGAAGGGGCGTTCGACACCGTCATCGGCGCGGTGGGGCTGACGCCTTTCACGGCCGGCGTGGTCGATACCGAAAGCATCGCCGCCTTCGCCGACGCGAGCTTCGACGTCACCGACCGACTGGCCATCTCGGTCGGCGGGCGCTGGACGCGCGACGAGAAGACGGCGGATCAGCTCCGCCAGAACTACCTCGGCATTCGCAGCCCGTTTTTCGGCAACGACGCCGCAGTCCCGCTCGGGCCGCCGAATACCGACTACACGAACAGCCGCGAGTTCGACGAGTTCACGCCGCGCGTCAGTGTTTCCTACGCGTTCTCACCGGAGCTGACCGGCTACACCTCCTACGGGCGCGGCTTCAAGTCCGGCGGCTTCGACATGCGCGGCGATGCGCTCGCCTATCCCGATACCGTGCTGGGTTACGAGCCCGAGATCGTCGACAGCTACGAGGTCGGCCTCAAGGGCACGGCGGCGCAGCGCCTCACGTTCGCGACAGCAGTGTTCCTGGCGGATTACGAGGATCAGCAGATCACCTCGCAGTTCCTCATCCCGCCCACGACAGTCGTGAGCTTCGTCGACAACGCCGGCTCGAGCGAAATCTGGGGCTGGGAGTTCGAGGGCACCGCGGCGTTCACCGACACGATCGGTGCGCGGCTGAGCCTCGGGTACATCGACGCGCAGTTCAACGAGTTCGTAACCTTCAACCCGTCGACCGGCCAACGGGAAAATCTGGCCGACGAGCGGGAGTTCCAGAACACGCCCGAGTGGACCGGCGCGCTGGCACTGGACTTCCGCTTCCCGCTCGCGAACGGCAGCACGATCGCGTTTACGCCTGCCGCCGCCTACCGCGGCGACACCCAGATGTTCGAGATCGCAACGCCGGGTCTCGACCAGCCGTCGTACTGGCTGTACGACGCGAGCCTGGTCTGGACCTCCGACAACGACCGCTATCGCGTGGGCGTGCACGGCAAGAATCTTGCCGACGAGGAGTACCGCGTCGGTGGCTACAACTTCAACGCCCCGCTGACTGCCAACGCCCTGATCGGCTTCTACGGGCCGCCGCGCACCTGGACTGCCACCTTCGAAGTCAACTTCTGAGGTGGGCTCCCTTCATGGCCTTCTGCGCAGCGGCGCATAAGACCGCCGCGGCTCGCGTCAGGGATAGTCGATGATGTGGCGCCAGTTGAGGAGGGCGTTCCAGAGGAAGCGGTAGTCGGACCGGTTCAGGTCGCGGTGCATCGGGTTGAAGTTGTAGGCGATCACGCGGCCGGGGCCTGCCGGCATGTCGATGATGGCCGGGTGGCCCTGCAGGTCATTGCCGTTCTTCACCCCGCCGCTCACCACCAGCTCGTCGTCGCTCCCTTCCTCCTCCGCTTCCTCTTCTTCCTCGTCACGCTCGTCCTTCAGCGGCTTCGTACCCCACTGCAGCACAACCCGGTCGCGGTCGGCGCGGCGGACGTCGTAGACGGTGTAGTTGCTGCGAAACGCGGAGGGAATTTCCGGATAGCCGTAAGCCAGGGGATGCTCCGGCTGCAGGAACATCGTCTGCAGTTCCGAGCCGGGCGTGACGGCCTCGTTGCTCGTCGCCGAGACGCCCCGCACCAGCCCGCCTTCGAGCACGAGCTTCGAGCCTTCGCCCAGCGTGATCAGCATGCCGCCTTCGGCGAGAAACCTCTCCAGCTCCGCCATGCCGCCCCAGCCGATGCCGCCGGTGATGTCCTCCGACGCGTTCGGCACGCCGTGGCTCGGGTACTCGGCCGTCTTCGTGTAGGGCATCGGGCCGAAACGCTCGTCGATGCCGTGGATCTGCTCCGTGAGATCGAGGTAGTTGTGGCCGAAAAGGATGACGTCGTATTGCTCGCGCAAGCTCCCTGCGCGGATGTCGTCGTCGCGGATGTACTCGTAGGGAATGTCCTGCCGGTCGAGCACGTAGCGTATCCAGCCGACGGACTCCGTGTCCGCCCAGGTGTGCCAGACGGCAATCCGCGGCAGCGGTGCTTCGTGCCGCGCGACGTCCGGCGCCCGCCGCACCCCGCGAAAGTCGAGCGCGAGCTCGCCGGCGATCTCGTCCAGCGCGTCGCGCAGCCCGTCCTGCTCCGGCAGGATCCAGGACCCGGCGGGATACTCGCGGCCGCCGGCCGAGAACGGCTCTTCCGCGATCTCGAGGCGAAACGCCGCCAGCCGCGTCCTTGCGGCCAGCAGCGACTCCTGTCCGCTGTCGGCCAGCAGGAATGCCGGCCCGGAGCCCCGCACCCTCCCGTCCGGGCGGTGGTCGGCGGGGACGGGGTCGACCGCGAGCTCGCGGATTGCCTCATCGGCGATCGGCAGCGCCTCCACCCCGTAATGCGCGGACAGCGCCCACGAGACGTCGTCGTAGGGCGTGAACTCGGTGTCGGTCGGGAAGTCCTGCGGCAGCAGCAGGTCCACCGCATAGTTCCTGTAGGGCTGGTCGAGCTTGACGACGAAGGTACCCGCGGGGAAGCGCCCTTCCTCGATGCGGAAGTCCGACGCGGCCCGGCCGACCTCTATACGGTGACTCGCCAGCAGCTCCACCATCTGCGCGACCCGCCGCGGGTCGCCCTGGTCCTCGGGAATGACGAAGGCGTAGGGCTCCTCGTTCAGCCCCTTCTGCCAGGAGTTGTAACCTTTCCGGTAGAAGCCGCGCAGCAGGTCCTCGGCGTGCTTCGCGCTGTAGTCGAGGACGGCGAGACAGCCGGACTGCATGTAGTTGGTGTTGTTGCGCAGCGACCAGCGCACGTTGCGCGGCGGCGGCAGCGGCCGGTACCACTGCTGCGTCGTCACCGGGTTGTCGGCGGCGTCGCTCTCTTCGCTCACCCGGAGCACACGGTCCAGGGTTTCGGCGGTCGCGTTGCCGAACGTTTCGTAACCGCGACCGATGGCGTTGTGGTTCACGGCGACCGAGTCGAGGTAGTGATGGCCCCAGGCTTCGCCGAAGCCCCAGGTCCACACGCCCGGCATGCCGAAGGTCGTCAGCGTGCGGATCTCCGCGAACGCCATCTCGAACCATTCGTCGATCAGGATCGGATCGATGTACTCGTTGAACGGCCCGGTGCCGTTCCAGGAAAGCAGGAGCGGGATCGACTCGTGGAGGTCGTGTACCACCGTGGGGTGATATTCGTAGAACATGCGATGCACGGCGCGCGTGATGGCCAGCGTCTTCTGGTGCGTGTCGCGGTTATTGTCATGGAAGACGTAGTGGCCCCAGTACGGCGGCGAGCGCGGCGGGAGGGCATCGATGTCGGTCTTGCCCTTCAGGTAGCGGTAGAACCAGTCGACCATCTTGTCCCGCCCGTCCGGCTCCGAGACCGGGTTGATCAGCACGACGAGGTTCTCGCGGATGCTGCGGATGAACGGTTGGTCGGAGACCGCCAGGCGGTAGGCCATCTCCATGACCATCTCCGGGCTGCCCGTTTCCGTCGAGTGCAGGCCCGCGTTGAAGTAGTAGATCGGCCGCGCCGTGGCGATGATCCGCTCCGCCTCCTCCGGCGACGTCTGCCGCGGATCGGCGAGCGCCGCCGTGGCCGCCCTGTATTCGTCCAGCTTCGAAAGGCCTTCCTCGTCGGCGATCGCGACCAGCAATATCTCCCGGCCCTCTTCCGTCTCCCCGATGACCGACACCGTCACCCGTTGGGACGCCCGGTCGAGCTCGCGGAAGTAGCCGTAGATCCGGCTCGTGCGCGACAGCTCGCCGGCCGCGCCCACGACGTGCCCGAGGTACTCCGTCGGCGACGGCACGGGTTCGGACTCCGGCAAGTAGGCGACCCAGGGGCTGGAGAACTCCGGTTCCGTCGTGAATTCCGCGATAGCCTCGACCGATCCCGGCTCCGGCGTGTCGGGTGCGTAGCGGCTGTCTTCCGAGGCGGCCGTCCCGCCGGCCGCGAGTAAAGCGGCGAGGAGGGCGGAGAGTAAGGCGGGGGCGCGTTTCGACTTTTTCATAGTGCGGCGATTGTAGCCAGCGGCAGCGGCCGGCCGCACTCGTATTTCATGCTACGGAACCTTTTCTGGCACGGAGCGCGCAACCGGGGCGCTTCCGGTTTCAGACCGCGGGCTGTGCCCGCAGCTCGTGCACAGAGGCCGAGTTGAAGCGCCGGACCCAGGACGCGATTTCCTCCGGCGGCAGCGCGGTCGCTTTACGGAACGGTACACTAGCCACACACCGGCACATCGGGTACTAGAGCCGTTCCAGAACCGCGTTGAAGTACTCCTCCAGCCGCGGATCTCCCCGCAGGGAGCGAGCGAAAGCCGAACCGCGAAGCTGCTCAACCAGCGTGGTGAGGCAGGTTCCGGTCTCTGCCGTACGCGCGCCGGGTTGCTCGTGCGCGAGAACAGCGTGCAACCATTGAAACGCTTCATCGGTCCTGCCGCTGTAGGCATGTACTTCGGCAACTCGAAGAACGGCATCGCAGTGGCGGTCTGCCATCAATTTTGCGAGCGCCGCGTCGCTTTCCGCGTCGACGAGACTCTTGTTTCCAAAGTTTCGCCTTTTTTATAGCGCATTTTATCGCTTCTTTCGTTACCTCGCGGCGCGGCAGTAATAGCGTTGCTTGCATGAGCACGACACTCAGGCGCTCGTGCCGTGCAAGAGACGGAGGTTTCGGATGAAAGCAAATCTTCTGGCGCTGATTGCAATTACGGGGTGTGCCGCAACTCCCCCGGTGGACGAAGTACGGGAGTCGGCGCAGTACCAGAGAGCCGACGCGCGGCTGAAGGCCGCCGATCGTTACCGGCAGATCGACAAGATGTGCCGTGCGGCGGGAGGCACTGTCTATGTCAGGCGAAGCGGTCGCTTTCCGCTGACACGAAGCGAGCTGCAGTCCGCGACGTGCGGGTTGCCGCCCGGTCTGTAGCGACCCGGTCGGGACGACAAATTCGGAGGCAGTGGCTCCACACGCTCAAGGGGCGGCGCATCCCCCTTATTGTTGCACGCGGCCAGCGAAGGGCCCGGGCGACAGGATGCGCCGCCTTATCTCTTCGCACCTGGCTCGTGGGAGTTCCGAACACTACACCGGCCCCGTCGGTGAGGGATGCAGGCTAGCTCCGGGCGGCCTGCCGACGCCTGGCAGCGGCTTCGAGGTAGGCGTATGCGGCGACCGCTACGGCGAACGGCGTGAGATAGTAGACGAGGCGATAGGCCAGTATCGCGGCCAGCAGCTCGTTCTGCGGAACCCGATGCCCCAGCAGGGCCAGGAACACGAGCTCGATCACGCCGAGCCCGCTGGGCACGTGGCTCCAGATGCCCGCGATCGCGCTGATCATCAGCACGGGCATCACGGCGAGCCAGGAGACCTCCCCGGGGATCAGCCAGGCGATGATGGCGCCGATGCTGCCCCAGCTGACGATCGAGAGCGCGACCTGCATCGCCGCGATCTTCAGGTTCGGCAGCTCGAACTCGCTGCCCTTCCAGCTCACGCGGCTGCCGCCCCGCAACCAGCAAAGGGCGAGGTAGCCTGCGGAAATCGCGAGCAGCAGGATGCCGGTGCCGCGCATGAGGGCGTCGCTGAGACCCCAGTCGGCGGGCAGGTCGGGCGGATGCCAGGCGAGCACCGCGCCGGCGATCGGCACGTAGCCCGACCAGTTGGTCACGATGGACAGCCCGATGACCTGGCTGATGGTCATGCCCGAGAGCCGGTATGGCATGTACAGGCGATACCGGAAGGCGAGCCCGCCGACCAGCGCGCCCAGGTTGAGCGAGAAGAAGTAGCCCGTCCAGGAGATCAGCATGACCCGCGGTACCGGGAGCCGGTGCCCGGTGGCATGGCGGCCGATCAGGTCGAAGCTTGCGCAGGCGAGGAACGCGGGGATGCCGAGCGCGAAGGCCGCCGCGATCGTCGTTGCCTCGAACGACCTCAGCGCCTCCAGCACCTTCGGCCAGTCCATTTCGAGACCCTTGGAGACCACGATGTAGCCTATTGCGGCGAGCCAGAGCACCAGCGCCGCCCGCTTGAGCAGGGTTCGGCTACGATCGCTGAAAGGAAGTTTCATTGTTGGTATCGTCGGACTACAGGCGGCACCGGATCGTCCCGCCAGCGGCGCCGCGGCTGCGGGCGTCCAGTATAGTTCACCGACTTCCCCTTCTGTCCGGCCACGTCCGGGATTCCTTAATGAGCGATTGGACCAGCGATAACCAGCTGACGCTGCTCGAGAACGGCGAGCAGTTTTTCCCGCGCCTCTGTTCGGCGATCGACGCCGCGCGGGACGAGGTCCTCCTCGAAACCTTCATCTGGCGGGAGGATGACGCCGGCAGGCAGCTTCATCAGGCGCTGGTGCGCGCGGCGCGGCGGGGCGTGCGCGTTCGCTGCACCGTGGACGGTTACGGCTCGCCAGGCTTCACCACGGAATTCCTCGCCGAATTGACGGAGGCCGGGGTATACGTCGATTCCTTCGACCCGCAGCCGACTCTCCTTCGCATCCGCACCAATGTGCTTTGCCGCCTGCACAGGAAGATCGTGGTCGTCGACGGGAGGATCGGGTTCATCGGGGGCATCAACTTTTCTGCCGATCACCTGCACAGCTTCGGCGAGCAGTCGAAGCAGGACTATGCTGTCGAGGTGAAGGGCCCGGTCGTCCGGGACATGCACGAGTTCTGTCGCTACGGCAAGGACATCCACGGCGGCGCGTCATGGGCCCGCTGGCGCTACTGGCTCAGGCGCTTTCCGCGGGAAATGATCGAGCCCCACGAAGACGCGCAGGCGCTTTTCGTCTATCGCGACAACGACCAGCATCCGACGGACATCGAGACGATGTACCGCGCAGGCATCCGGAACGCCAGGTCGAGCATCGTTATCGCGAACGCCTACTTCTTCCCCGGCTATCGTTTCGTGCGCGACCTGCGGGGAGCCGTCGACCGCGGCGTGGACCTGACGCTGATCATGCAGGGGAAGCCGGACCGGCCGCTCAGCGTCGGCGCCGCATCGATTCTCTACGACGATCTCCTGTCGATGGGCGCGCGCATCTGGCGATACACGGAGCGGCCGCTGCACGCGAAGGTCGCGGTGATAGACGACCACTGGGCCACCGTCGGTTCGAGCAATCTCGATCCGCTCAGCTTCGGACTGAACCTGGAAGCGAACCTGTTCGTGCTGGACCGGCAGTTCAACGCGGAACTCAGGCGCAGCCTGGACAGCCTGGTCCGCGAATCCTGCGCCGAGCTCAAGCCGGACGAGGCGCCCAGGCGCAGCGCGCTGCGCCGGCTGATACTGACCTTCGGCTATCACCTGACGCGCCGGATGCCGACCTGGGGCCGGCACGTGCCGTACCACCGACAGCTCGTACGTCCGATGCAGTCGACCGGGGATGCGCCTTGGAAAGGCGTGGATTGAGCCGCGGGGCACGCAGCAGCCCGCCGCTATGGCATCAGTAGTTCCACGCTGCCTTCGCGTAAACGCTGCGTTCGATGAGATTGCCGCCGGCGAATTGCAGATGCGCGTCGTCGTTCAAGTTGCGTACGGTCAGCGATAACCGCAGCGACTCGACAGGCCGCCAGCCGATGCTCATGTCCAGCGCTGTGTAGTCGGGGACGCCGAGGCTCGGCAATTCATCGACGTAGCGGATCCCGGTGTAGATCTCGACGTCGTGCGGCAGCTCGAACCACGAGTGCAACGCCGCCTGGTGCTCGGGGCTGTTACCCGCGACGTTCGTCGACGAGTTGTCCGTGCTGCCGGGACGCAGCTCGAGGTCGAGATCGAGATACGAGTACTGGAACTCCAGCCGCCAGCCGCCGAGCGGCTGCCAGTTCGCGACGACCGTTCCGCCCACGGCCTCACCCTTCATGTTGTTGTCGAGCCGGATCGGGAGCAGCAGGTATTGCAGGGGATCGCCCACGGCAATCGGATCGCCCACTTCCTGTGTCAGCAGCCGGTCGTAGTCGTTATGGAACAGGGAGACGTCGAAGGAAAGGTTCTCGGCGGCGCCGATGCGATAGCCGACCTTGGTGGCGAGCAGCTCCTCGGCCTCGACCTCGTCGTTGCCCCGGAGGTTCGCGTAGAGCGGGACGGGCAGCGCCGGCAGGGAAAACGGCGCGGTCAGCTCCAGGTCGGCCTCGAGGCGGGACGGTATCCTCACCGCACGTGAGACCGCGGCCCACGCGGTCTGTTGCCCGTCGATGTGCCATGCCAGCCGGCCGTTCGGCTGGACCTCGTAGCCGGTATAGCTGTTGTGCTCCAGCTTGGCGCCCAGCGTCAATGTCAGGCTGTCGTCGAGAAAATGGACGTCGTCCTGTGCGAACACGCTGTAGGTCTGGTCGGTGCGCTCGCTCGGGAGGAACGTCGCAAAGAGCGTGTTGTCGAGGTCGTCCTTCGAAAGGCGAAAGCGCGCTCCCCAGATGGCCCGGTGTCGTCCGCCCCTCGCCAGGTCGTGCTGGAAATCGAGGTCGAGCGTATGGCGCCGTTCGTTGAAGCTGCCGGGAATGTCTCGCGACGTGTGATCGAAATAGGATTGCAATCGCAGATGGCTGCCGCCGTCAAGGTCGCGGTCCCAGCGCGCGAGCAGGTTCAGCCCGCCGATGTCCACGTCTCCCGGACGGTCGGGCCCCGGCAGGGTGCCGAGGGTAAAATCCCCGCGCAGGAGCGCCCCGAGCTCTGCGTCGTACACGTCGCCCTGTACCGTCAGGCGGTCCTGCCGGCTGCGCTCCCAGTCCAGGCGGAAGCCCGCCTGGACCGACTGCCACGCATCGAAGGCATCTTCTCCGTCGGGCAGCTCGGTGGCGTCGTGGTCGGAGTATTTGAGGTAGGCGCGGGCGGCCATGCCTGCTGTGGGTTCCCAGCCGTAACGGACGCTCGCGAAGCCCTGCTTTTCATTGCCGGCGCCGACCTCCACCAGCGCGCCCTGCGTCTCGCCGGCTGATCGGGTGATGATGTTGATGACACCGGCGACGGCATTGGAGCCCCACAGCGTGCCGCCCGGTCCGGTGACGACCTCGATCCTGTCGATGTCCTGTATGAGCGTGTCCTGCGCATCCCAGAACACGCCCCCGAACAGCGGTGAATAGACGCTGCGTCCGTCTATCAGTACGAGAAGCTTGTTGGAAAGGTCGTGGTTGAAACCGCGGATCGAGATCGTCCAGGAATGTGAGCCGCTTCTCGCCACCTCGACGTCCGGCGCCAGCCGCAGGATTTCGGGAAGCCGGGTGAAGCCCGAGCGGCGGATCGCCTCCCGGGTGATGACGTACACGGCGCTGGCCGTGGTGCGCACCGGCTCGCTGCGCCGAGTGGCCGTCGTGACCTCCAGGGTTCCGAGTTCCTCGATCGTCAGGTCGAAGAGGTCTCGCGCGCTTGCCGCGGGCGTCGTCACGGCGGCGAGCAGCAGCGTCGCCGGAAGCCATCGTGCCGCCGGAGGGCGCCGTGAAGCGGTGCCGTTGCTGCGGCGGGTCGACACCCGCTTCAGCACTTTGTCACCAATCGGACCTCGTTCCCGGGGCCGTGCCGCCGCCCCGGGAGACGATCGGGACGTGGCGGAGATGGCGAGTGGCGTGGGTCATGATCCGGTTTTCCGGGGCTGCCCGTTGGGCACCTTCAGCGGTTGCGTTAGTATGCTAGATCACCCGGCGCAGTATACCCAAAACAATGCAGCGAGCGACCAACCGCAGTCTCCGGCGCAAGTTGCTGGCGATCATCCTCTTCACGACGTTCGTGGCGCTGCTGGTATCCTCCATCGCGCTGCTGACGTACGAGGCGCGCGCGTACCGGGACTTTCTGATCGGCGACGTGACCACGCAGGCCGACATCGTGGCGAGGACCAGCGCGCCGGCGCTGGCCTTCAACGATCCCGAGGCGGCACGGGAGACGCTGGCGCTGCTCGCGAACCGGCCCGGTATCATCGCGGGCGCGATCTACCGGCTGGACGGCTCCCTTTTCGCGACGTACAGGCGCCAGGACGAGGCCGGCGAGTTCCCGCCCACGGCCCGCTCCCGCGGATCGCGCATCGTCGGCGAAGACCTGACGCTCTTTCATCCCGTCGTCGAAAACAACGAAAGACTGGGCACCGTCTACCTGCAGGCACGCTACGAGCTGACGGACCGCATTCGCGACTACCTGCTCATCGTCGGCGCCGTCATGGCCATCAGTCTCCTGGTTGCAGCACTCGTGTCACTCTGGTTGCAGGGCAGCCTGACGGGCCCCATCCTCGCCGTGACCAGTGTCGCGCAGAAGATCGTCCGCGATCGCGATTTCATGCTGCGCGCGCGCCGTACCAGCAACGATGAGATCGGCACGCTCGTGGATGCCTTCAACGCGATGCTCGAGGAAGTCAGCGAAAGGCAGCAGGCGCTGGAGGAGTCCAATCGCAAGCTGCAGCAGGAGACGGAAGAGCGCCGGAATGCCGAGACGGCGCTGCGTCTTGCCGACAAGCGCAAGGACGAGTTCCTCGCGACGCTGGCACACGAACTGCGCAACCCGCTCGCGCCGATGGTCAACGCCCTCAGCCTCCTCAAGGCGCCGGATGCCTCGGCGGAGGATGCGCACACGGCGCGGGAGATCGTCGACCGGCAGCTCTCCCACATGATCCGCCTGGTCGAGGATCTGCTGGACGTCTCCCGGATCTCCCGCGGCAAGCTCACGGTGCGCAAGGAGCCGGTTGAGCTGACCAGCGTGCTGAGGAGCGCAGTGGACACCGTTCATCCGCTTCTGATACAAAAGAACCAGACGCTGACGACGGATCTGCCGGACGCACCCGTGCACCTGCAGGCGGACCCGGTCCGGCTGTCGCAGGTGTTTTCCAACCTGCTGAACAACGCGACGAAGTACACGGATCCCGGCGGGGCGATCTCCCTGTCGGCCGCGCTCGAGGGGGGCAGGGCGCGGATCACCGTCGCCGATAGCGGCAAGGGCATGTCATCCAGCACGTTGCCGGGTATATTCGCGATGTTCGCTCAGGACGACGAAGCGGCACTGCACGGCAAGGCGGGCCTGGGCGTCGGCCTGGCGCTTGCGAAGCGTCTCGTCGAGTTGCATGACGGCAGCATCGAGGCTGCCAGTCTGGGCCCGGGCAAGGGGAGTACTTTTACTGTGCACTTACCTGTCGAGGCGGCGCCGTCCGCCGCATCGTTCCATCCATCCGGGCACGCGCCGGCGGAGGCGGGTGATCGCCACCGGATCCTGCTGGTCGACGACAACGTCGACTTCGCCACCAGCCTGTCCGTCTTGCTGAAGAAGCTCGGCCATGACGTGCGCGTGGCGCACGACGCTCCCGAGGCGATCGGCGCTGCCCGCGAGTTCCGCCCCGAGTTCGCCTTCCTCGACATCGGCCTGCCGAGCATGGACGGCTACGAGCTCGCACGCTGCCTGCTCGAAGTGCTGGGGGACGGCGTGCGCCTGGTGGCGATCAGCGGCTGGGGACAGCAGAAGGACCGGAATCGCGCCGAGGAAGCCGGGTTCTCCACGTATCTGGTCAAGCCCGTCGACCTGTCCAGCGTCCGTGCGGCGCTTTGTTCACTCGCCACGGGACGCGAGGCATGCCAATGAGGACCGGCAGCGGCCAGCGCGGCCTGATTCTGCCGGCGCTGTGCTGCCTGGTCGTGGCGCTGCTGCTCGCAGGCCCGGAGGGCGCGGTTGCGCAAGAGGAGGTCTACGAAGCCGAGGATATCAAGGCCGCCTTTCTCTACCACTTCGCCACCTTCGTCCTCTGGCCGGAAGAGGACCGGGCCGACGGGCCGTTCACGATCGCCGTGCTGGGCGCCGACCGTATCGCGGCCGAGCTCGAGGCCTACCTGCCCGGCCGCAGCATCCAGGGCAGGCCGATGCGCGTTCAGCGGCTGGAGTCGATCGAGGAGCTCGAGGATGCAGCGGTTCTCTTCATCGGCGCGTCCCAGAACGAGCGCCTGCCCCGCCTGCTTCAGCGGGTGGCGGGACGGCAGATGCTGGTCGTTACGGATGGGCGCGGCGCGCTGGACATGGGAGCGATGATCAATTTCCGCCTCGTGGACCGTCGGGTACGTTTCGAGATCTCCCTTCCGGCAGCCGAGCGAGCGGGCCTCGAGCTGAGCTCGCGGCTTTTGTCGGCGGCGATCTTCGTCGACACGACCAGCGCAATTCCCCCACCGTCACCGCGGGTACTGGCGTCAGGGACGGCGGCCAATCTTCCGCGGACGCCGCGTTTTTTCGAACCGCAGAACCGGCTCGATTTCAAGGCTTGATTTCAGCCCCGATTGATGCAAGTTTTACCTGCGTGCTGTCATTTTTACCGGCGCACACCGACCTGCGGTCGCGATGCCTGTTGCATCGCACCGGTCGGTTGTCCGGAACCGGAAGCCCCGTACCGCGCAGCCGGGCGGTGAAGCCGACGGTTCCGGATGCCCGCCGGCGCGTCTTGGGGTAAAGGCCGCGACGCCGCGGGCATCGGCAAGCGCGACAGCTGCAAACAGCATGCCAGCTTTCGAAGCAGGCCTGCTGCGGCGCAGCCTGGCAGACGACGACCGGGGCAACGACAGAGGCGTTCGCCCACGGACAGGGGTCGCATTCCCCGGAATGTGACCCGAAGCACGAAGAGAAAGGCGTCGTTCTGCAAGGATGCGGGCATTTAAAGTGCAACGGGGGGATAGGGAATGCGGTACATCCTCGGGCTGCTGCTGGCCCTGATCTGTCTGCCGTCCGGCGGCGCGACGGATCGCACCACGTACCTTACCGGGCTGGCGGGGGTGCCGATTCACCTCTTCGACCTGCGATCGGCGGACGTTTCTTCGAGCTTCCGCAGCTTCCTGTCCGAAGTGCCGATGACGAACGATCGTCCGTTGCCCGCTGCGCTGGTCGACGACACGGTCGCGTCCCTCACGTTCCTGAAGGCAATGACCCCGTCCGATCAGCCGTCCTATTTCGTTGCCGCCTACATCCAGAAGACGCCGTTCGTGGTCCGGCCCGAGTCGGACAGGATCCGTTACCTGCAGCGCTACGGCGAGGACGTCTATCCGCAACAGGTGTGCCCGGTCTTCATCAGCCGCGGCGATGCAACCGTGCCGCGCCTCCTGAGCAGCGCGGTGAACCTGCCGTCGGCCTGGTTCCGTGACGTGGAGGGGCAGACGCACCGCCTCGACCGCCTGTTCGCGCTGACCGAGGCGTCGCACTGCGGTTTCATCGCCCGGGAACTGGTCCGGCCTACGGTTCTGCCCGACGGCCTGAGCCCGCGGCAGCTCCGGATCATCCTGGAAGCGCTCGGCGATTTCGAGGCGACAGCGGTGTTTCGCGCGACCTCGGGTGGCCCGTCCGGTGCCGACGAAGCCGACGTGCTGTTCGCGGCCCGTCTGCTGGCCGCCTTTCTTCTGGACCGGGAGAATGCCTATACCGCCGTGCCGGGGCTCCTGTACGAGTACGAGCGGATCGGCGTGGCGGCAGCTCATCGCGACGTGGAACGTATCGTCGGATCCGTTCGCCGGGCGCGACGGGCGGTGCGCGCCGCAATCGGTCCGCTCGGCTCCGCCGGTGCTCCCGTACCGCTGGAGGTCGTCCGGGATCGCGTGGCTGGCGCACAGGCAGCGGGTCTGCTCGAGACCGGCGATGCGCTGGGCGACGGCCTCATTGCGAGCCTCGCACCGGCGATACGGCTCGTCGAAGGCGAACGCGTGCCGCGCGACTTCTGGCACGCCGCGGCGTTGCCGGCGGGCGCGCGGCCGCAGCCTTCACGGCTGGTTACGCTCACCGGCGCGGCGTCCCCCTGAACGCCGGCGCCCGTTAACGGGTACCTTACGGTCGGTCGATGGCCGGCGGCGCGCTCCACCGGCGACATTGTCGAAATTGCAGCGAGTGAAAAAACTACACTCGGCGGATTGATATCCACCTCCAACCCGTACGGCGAGATCGCTTGCGCGACAGCTGCAAGCGGCGCACGTGCTTGCCCGCACCCCTTCCCGGTCGCTCCAGACGCGGGCTGAATCATATGGCACGACCCTTGCAGGTTTGTCGCACGCGGGTGCGCGGCACCCACGGTTTCATGAGCGACAGGAGGTAGCGATGAAAAGGACGATTAGTTTTGTAGCAGGACTTACGCTGGCGAGCGGTATCGGCTTCGCCCAGCAGCAACAGGAAACGCAGGAGTACGATCCGGACAGGGACATAACGACCCAGACGGAACGGGACCGCGACATGGGAATGGACCCGCAGCAGCGTGACACGCCGGTCGAGAGCGACTGGGGTACCGAATCCGAGCGCGACTACGAAAGAGGCACGGAGACGGACCGCGACCCGAGCCGCACCACGGAAAGGGACTACGGCACGCAGCAGGGCCAGACCGGCACGGAAACCGGCCAGACGGGTACGACCACGCAACAGTCCGGCCTCTCAGAGCTGAGCGCAGAGGAGCTGCGCGGCCAGACGATCGTCACTGCCGACGGTGAGGAGATCGGTGAGATCAACGAGGTCGGCTACAGCTCGACGCACCAGGAGCGAGTGGCGACGGTTGAAGTCGGCGGATTCCTCGGCGTAGGTCAGAAGCAGATCGCGATCCCGTTGTCGCAAATCCAGAAGTCGGTCGACGACCCGGAGAGGGTTCAGACCTCGATGACGAGGCAATCGATCGAGGCCGAGGAAGAGTTCGACGAGACGGGCTTCGAGGTCGGGCAGGACGAAGAGCGGTACTGACAGCAGTCGGCTCGTCCCGACCTCTCTGACCGTCCCGCTGCTCGATTGACCGGGCCGCGGGACGGCTTTGTTCGCCCGGCGCGCCCACGCGGCGCGACGGGCGGCGCCTTTACATCCCGCCGGAACGCCCCCTGTCAGCCGGACGGTCGAAGCATCCGGAAAGTGCTCGACCCGAGATGGCCCGGGTGAAGGCGACAGCCGGCGGCTCATTTGATGCAGGCATGTCCTGCAGAGGAAACGACTGATGAGCGACGAACGAGGATCCGAAGAGGTCAGGAAGAAAGCGCAAGCCGATCTCGAGGAGGGCAAACAACGCGCCCGCGAGGCGACCGACCAGGCGAAGGCCGAGGCAGAGGCCCGGGTCGAGTCCGGCAGCCAGCGAGCGGCCGAGAACGTCGACGAAATCGCCGAAGCGGTAGGTACGGCGGCGTCGCGCCTGAGCGATTCCGAGCACGAGAGTCTCGCCGAGTATGCCAACCAGCTGTCCTCGCAGTTGAGCGGCATGTCCGCGAAACTGAGGGAGCGGAACGTCGACGAGCTGGCGGCCGACGTGCGCAATATCGCCCACCGCAATCCGGCGCTGTTCGTGCTGGGCAGCGTGGCCGTCGGCATGTGCCTGTCGCGATTCGCGAAGGCCAGCCGGAGGAGCGGCGATGGCCGCGAGCGGCCGGCAGGTGCCGTGGAAGGCGAGTGGCGCGAAGGATTGGGCGGCGATGCCGCGACGGCGCGAGCCGAGCGCGAAGCATCCGAGCCTCGGATGACGCCTGATGCTACCGGAGGTAGTGGATTATGAACAGACAAGAGCACCCGCAGTCGCCGCCGGCGACACGACAGGGGCAGAAGGGACAGCCGGCAACCGGAGACGGAGGTAACGGAGCGAGGATCGACGAGGGCTCCGTACCGGGACTGGTGAGGAAACTCGCGAACGAGCTTTCGACCCTGTTCCGTCAGGAGCTTGCACTGGCGAAGTCGGAAATGACGCATGCCGTATCGGACATGAAGACCGGCGTGTCGTCCGTCGCCATAGGTGGCGGCGTGCTGTATGCAGGGCTCCTGTTTCTGCTGGGCGGCATCATGCTCCTGCTGGCGTACTGGGTCGTGCTGCCGCTGGCGGCACTGATCGTCGGCGCAGTCGTCGCCATCATCGGCGCGATCATGCTGCGTTCGGGTACGAAGAAGATGCAGGCCGACTCGCTGACGCCCGACCGGACCGTCGAGTCCGTTCGCAAGGACAGCGACCTTGCCAGGAGTAAGATGCAATGAACCGGCGCAGCGAGATCGACAGCGACAGGAATCCCGCCGAGCTCGAGGAGGACATCGATCGCACCCGGGCAAGCCTCGGGCGCACCGTAGACGAGCTCGAGCACCGGCTATCGCCCGGTGAACTGGTCGACCAGGCACTCGGCGTGGCGCGGGAGCACGGCGGTGAGTTCGCGGCCAACCTCGGTCGCTCCGTCAAGAACAATCCGGTGCCGATGCTGCTGACGAGCGTCGGGCTGGCATGGATGATGGCCTCGTCCAACGAGCCGCGGGCGAGCACGGGCGACCCCTCCGTACACCCGCGCGGCGGCAAGGAACGGCTGTCCTCAAAGGCGCGCTCGGCCGGCGCTTCGGTGACGGAGGGCGCCCGCGATGCCCGACAGCGCGTCGGCGATACGGTCGGCACCGCCGGTCAGCGCATGCGCAGCGGGGCGGATCGCGCACGCAATGGCTTCGAATACCTGCTCGAAGAGCAACCCCTGGTTCTGGGCGCAATGGGGGTTGCACTGGGTGCAGCGCTGGGCGCGGCGTTCCCGCGAACTGAAGGCGAGGACCGGCTGCTGGGCGGTGCGCGGGACTCATTGGCCGACGAGGCGAAGCAGAAGGCGACGGAGGCCTACGACGAGGCCCGGGATCGCGCCGGCGAGGCCGCCGCAGCAGTCCAGCAGTCCCAACAGCAGGAGCAGTCCTCCGGCGACACTCGCTGGCAGACGCCGCGCGGCACCGAGCACTGAGGACGCCGCGGGCCGGCCGCTGCGAACGAAGGACGTGGCGCCTGACGGCGTCGCGGCACGCGAGCATGACGCCCGCTGAAAGAGGCGGTGGAGCAGGAGCGTTCCACCGCCGAGCTGAAGCAGCGCGCAGAAGTATACGAACGACGTTGGAGTCAGACAGTGGATAGTCCCCGTCTCGCCAGGCGATGGCGACGAGATCCGGACCCAAGAGCGGAAAGCACGGCCAATCTGTCCCGCGGCGGAACGGGGCATGCGGAAGCTTTCGCCGAAGAGGTCACGGAGTCGCAGCCAGCGACCGGGCGTGAAGGCGACGGCGCGGAGCGGACGAGCAAGGTGGGCGCGAGACCGCTGCGGCCGGCTGACGAGCCGCGGATTGAGCCACAGGCGGTGCAGCATCGCGAGGCGACCCACCCGATGGCGCGTCCGATGCCCGAGCGTCCGGTCGTGCCCATCCGGCGGATGGATGATCTGCGCGTAGCCGACTCGGACAGTACGCCGTCCGAGCTCGTCCGGCTCGTGCTCCCCGAACAGCAGCAGCGGGACGCGGAATCGGTCACGGCCGGCGATGTGCTCGCCGATCGCTACCATGTGATCGAGCGGATCGCTCACAGTGGCATGGGCATGGTCTGCAAGGCGCTGGACCGCCGGCGGAAGGAAGCCGGTTTACCGCGTCCCTGGGTGGCGCTGAAGTTTGCAGCACCGTCCGAAGCGGACACGTCCGAGACTGCGG
>CAZTAE010000005.1:2392-38476 GCA_964611535.1 uncultured Woeseiaceae bacterium | reverse complement strand
TCGGAGCTCGTCCGGGACGCCGGGTTCCGCAAGCGCTTCAACGTCAGCGTCGTCGGCATCTCCCGCGGCGGGAAGTACCGCCTGACGAACCTGGCCTACGTGCCGCTCAGGGCAGGCACGCGCGTGCTGGTGCAGGGAGAAGCCGAGGCAATCACCCAGCTCGACAAGTTCTCCGATTTCAGCGAGGTCGAGCTGAAGACGGAGGAACAACTCAGCGAGCAATATCGGGCGGACGAGCGCATGTTCGTCGTCCGTCTGCCGAAGTACAGCGATCTGGCTGACGCAACGCTCGGCAAGAGCCGCCTCGCCGACGCGTTCGACTTCCGCGTGCTGGCGATCTTCCGCGAGGGCAAGCTCAACATCATGCCCTCCGGCGACGAGGTCCTGACCGGCGGTGACCTGCTGCTGATCGAGGGCCAGCACGAAGATCTCGACGTGCTGCGGGGGCTGCAGGAGCTGGAGATCGAGACTCGCATCTCGCCCAGCCTCGGCGCCTTCGATTCGGCCCGGCTGTCCTTGATGGACGCCACGCTGGACCCGCGGAGCAGCCTCGCCGGCCGAACCATCGGCGAGCTGAACTTCCGCGAGCGCTACGGCATTGAGCTCGCCGGCATCTGGCGCGAGGGCGAGACGCTGCGCGGCAATCTCGCCGAGGAAAAGCTGCAGGTCGGCGACGCCCTGTTGCTGCTCGGCCCGCGGGAGCGCTTGCAGCTGCTTTCGGGCGACCCGGACTTCCTGGTCCTCACGCCGCTGGGGCAGGAGCCGCCGGACACGCGCCGCGCACCCGTCGCGGCGCTGATCATGGCGGGCGTCGTCGTGAGCGTGCTGGCGGGACACGCGCCGACCGCGGTCGCCGCGGTCGTCGGCGGCAGCTTCATGATCCTCACCGGCTGTCTCACGATGGAGCGGGCATACCGCGCGATCGACTGGCGCTCTATTTTCCTGATCGCCGGCATGTTCCCGCTCGGCACGGCGTTGCACCAGACCGGGGCAGCTTCGTTCCTCGCCGGCCAGCTCCTCGGGCTGCTGGGCGACGCGGGCCCCTGGGCCGTGATCCTGGGACTCTACTTCTTCACCGCCATCGCGACGCTGGCCATCCCGTCGGCGGTGCTGGTCGTGCTGATGTCGCCCATCGCGCTATCCAGCATGGCGGAGCTCGGCCTGCGGCCGGAATCGGCGATGATGGCCATTGCCATTGCGGCCGGCGCGAGCTTCCTGAGCCCCATCTCCCACCCGTCCAACGTCCTCGTCATGGGTCCGGGCGGGTACCGGTTCGCCGACTACATCAAGGTGGGCATTCCGCTGACGATCGTCGTCTTCATCGTCGCCAGCCTGCTCTTGCCGATCGTGTGGCCGTTGCAGTCGCGCTGAGCGACGCGGTGTTGCCCCATCAGGGGACAAGGAGAGTCGAGCCCGTGGTCTTGCGCGCCTCGAGGTCCCGGTGCGCCCGGGCGGCATCCTGCAGCGCGTAGCGCTGGTTGATCCGGACCTGCAGCACCCCGCCGGCCAGCAGGCCGAACAGCTCGGCGGCGGCTGCCAGCAGGCGCTCGCGCGTGTCGATGAAGTCGAACAATATCGGCCGGGTGACGTAGAGCGAGTGCCGCTTCGCAAGCTCCGAGGGCGCGAACGGCTCCACGGGCCCCGATGCGTTGCCGAAAGAGACCAGGACGCCGTGGGGACGGAGCGCATCCAGCGACGACCAGAACGTGTCACGCCCCACGGAGTCGTACACGGCCGCCACGCCCGCGCCCCGCGTCAACTCCCGCACGGCAGCAGCGGAATCCGGGTGATCGGCCATCACGACATGCCGGCACCCCTGCGCGCGCGCGAGCTCCGCCTTTTCCGGCGTACTGACGATGCCGATCACGGTGGCGCCGAGATGACGGGCCCACTGGCTGACGAGAGAGCCGACCCCGCCGGCGGCGGCCAGCAGCAGGATCGGATCGCCCTTCTGCACCCGGTAGCTGCGGCGCAGCAGGTACCAGGCGGTGAGGCCCTTGAGGAACACCGCGGCCGCGGTCTCGTCATCTATGCCCTCGGGGATCGGCACCAGCTGCTCCGCGGGGAAGTTGCGCGCTTCGGAATACGCGTCGGCAGGCCGCCCGGTGTAGACGACGCGGTCCCCCGGCCGCACGTCGCGGACGCCTTCGCCGACCGCGTCCACGATGCCCGCCGCTTCGCTCCCCACGCCCGAGGGCAGCTCCACCGGATACAGCCCGCTGCGGTGATAGGTGTCGATGAAGTTGAGTCCGATGGCCGTGTGGCGGACCCGCGCCTCGCCGGTGCGCGGCTCCGGCAGCTCCACGGCGTCGAACCTGAGGACCTCCGGCCCGCCGTGCTCGTGAATCCTGATGGCGTTGATCTGCATCGCCGCAGTATCGCGCGTGGCCGTTGCCGATTCCACCATCTGAAAGGCCCTCTGCCTCGCGCTCGCGAACGGCCCGCATTTCGTGCTTGAATCCTCTCGTGAAGCCGAAATTGGTAATAGCAGGCGCGGGTCACGCCGCGGGCCAGGCGGTGGCGACGCTCCGGCAGAAGAAGTTCGACGGCGAAATCGTCCTGATCGGCGAGGAGCCGTGGCTGCCGTACCAGCGGCCGCCGCTGTCGAAGAAGTTCCTCGCCGGCGAGCTGCCGGCCGAGCGGCTCTACGTCAAGCCGCCGTCCTTCTACGAGGACCCTTCCATCACGATACAGCTCGACACCCGCGTCGAGCGCATCGACCGCGGCGCGCGGGTGCTGCACTGCATCGGCGCCCCCGAAGTCCGCTACGACCGGCTGATCCTGGCGCTGGGTGCGCGCGTGCGCCGCCTGCCGTCGCTGCCGGGCGGCGACCTCGCCGGTATCCACTACCTGCGCAACGTCGGCGACGTGGAGAGAATCCGGACGGACCTCAGCGAAGGCTGCCGGCTCGTGATTGTCGGCGCCGGCTACATCGGCCTCGAAGTGGCGGCCGTTGCTTCGCAGCTCGGCGCGCGCGTCGCGGTCGTCGAGATGCAGGATCGCGTCATGAAGCGGGTGGTCGCGTCGCCCGTCTCCGCGTTCTACGAGCAGGAGCACCGTCGCCACGGCGTCAAGCTGCTGCTCGGCAGTGGACTCGCCGGCTTTACCGGCGAGGGCCGCGTGTCGGCCGTCGCCCTTGCAGATGGACGGGAGATTCCGGCCGACCTCGTCGTCGTCGGCATCGGCATCGTGCCGAACGTGGAGCTTGCCGCCGATGCGGGGCTCGAGACCGGCGACGGCATCGTCGTCGACGAGCATTGCCGCACCGCAGATCCGTGCATCTACGCCATTGGCGATTGCACGCTGCATCCCAACCCGCTGATCGGCCGTCGCGTCCGCCTGGAATCGGTCCAGAACGCGCTGGAGCAGGCGCGGACTGCGGCAGCCAACCTCTGCGGCGAGGACATCTGCTATACGGAAGTACCGTGGTTCTGGTCGGACCAGTACGATCTCAAGCTGCAGATCGCCGGCCTGTCGCAGGGCCACGACCGCACCCTCGTGCGCGGGAATCCGGCAGAGCGGAAGTTCTCCTGCATCTACCTCGAGGGCGAGCGCCTGCTCGCGGTGGACGCCATCAACCGGCCGAAGGATTTCCTGCAGTCGAAGAAACTGATCGCGGAACGCTGTGCGCTCAACCTCGACCGCTTGGCAGATCCCACCGTGGAGCTCAAGGACGCGGCCGGACCCGGCTGACTCCCCAGTTCGTATTCACGGCTTGCGACGGCTATCTGGTGTTTGCCATACCAAAGACGTCGAATGGCCGTAGCCTCAGAACGATTGCTGCGCCCGCCAGCAGCGCCAAACCTATTACCACGACCGAAAGATCGTAATTGCCGGCGAAGTCGAAATTCAGATCCATCAGGAAAGGAGTTATTCCCTGAGTGAGCACGATGACCCCATACGTTAATCCGGATATCGCGCCGTAATGCCTGACGCCGAAGTAGCGCGACAGAAAATAGGGCAGGATACCGTATTCCGTGCCGAGGCCGAGGCCCATCAGGGCGCCGGCCAACAACAGCATTGCGTGGCTGGAGCTTGTCTCGAGCAGTAACAGTCCTCCCACGGCCACGACATAGAAGGGCGCGACTATCCACGGCTTCGGAATTCGGTCAAGCATGAAGCCGACCCCCACCTGCCATGCTGCAGTTACCAGGGAGAAGGTGGCCAGAACCGTAACCGCTTTATCGATTTCAACGCCGCGATCAACGAGCATGGGAACGACGTGCGCAAACACCGCAGTCAGGCAACCGGCACCCAGTGCAATTGCGACCAGAATCATCCAGAAGATGCCGGTCTTGCGGGCCTCGCCCAGTGTCATGCCCTCTGCAGGCTCCGTCTCCGCAACCGTCGCTTGCGGTGGATCTCGCAGGAACACGAACAGAACGGGAAAGCCGATCAGCACGATGGCGAGAGCAATGCCCTGGTATGCGCCGCGCCATCCAAAACTCGATAGCAGCAGGTGGACAAAAATCGGGGCAATCGCCGCCCCTGTGCCGTTGCCGACGCCGCCCACGAAGCCCAGAAAGAATCCCCGATGCCGGTCAAACCAGCCCACAATGACCTTGGTGAACATTACCGAGCTCGGTATAGCCGCCGTCAATCCGATGAGGGCATAGGCACCGTAGAACTGAACGTAGCTGGCCGAGGTCAGGGAAACCAGAGCAACACTGCCGGCAAACAGCAGATTTCCGGCCAGGATAACCCTGCGCGCACCGCAGCGGTCGATGATCCGGCCGACGACCGGGTAACTCAACGCTCCGGCAATCGCGATGATCAACAACACGATGGAAACGGCGGAACGCGGCCAGCCAAACTCGGTCGAAATCGGCACCAGAAACAGTCCGAAGACCGTATACACCATCGGCGTAACGCTGACTGCGTTTCCGACCGTACAGGCAAAAACGACGCCGGATCGCCTGGAAAGAACCTGCGGCGGCATATTCACGATTGGCGGCTTCGCACGCTTTGCGGGCGGCTACGCTATGGTGCAACAGCACCGACAGGCGGCACGAACCGACCTTTTAGAATTCGAATCTGATTGTGGCGATCGCCTCGCGCGGCGGGATGAACTCCTCGCTCGTAGTGAGCAGCGCAAATGGATTGCTGAAGCGCGAGTTGACGCCATCCTCGTCAAACACGTTGGTCACACCGAGCGACAGGCTCCACGGCGACTCGGCCAGAGCGTAGTCGAAATACAGATTGAAGACGTCGTAGGACGGCACCGTATCGACCAGCGGATTGTTGAATACCCGGTACTGGTATTCGCCCCGGTGCACGTATTCTGCGCGTGAGATCAGGACCGCATCGTTGGCAAGCGTATGCTCGTTCGTCAATGCAAGTCGCGCCGTCAGATCTACGAGTTTCGGAGGTTCGTTTCCCCTGAGGTTGGTCGTCTGACTCAGCATGAGGCGGAGATCGAAACCCGGGTCGGTGAACAAGCCGACACCGGGTGCCAGTCCTTCACGAAAATCTACAACGTCGAGCGTGAAAAAGTCGGCTGTAAACTCACCGTCCATCCAGGTGACGTGCCCGTCGAGCTGCCAGCCCTCGGCAATGGCGACACTGAATTCCGTCTCTATGCCGTAGACATCCGTTTCCGGGATATTGCCGGTTCCGCCGGCGAACGGCACGGGGTCCTCCTGCATGAACTGCAGGTTTTCGTAGTCGTAGTAGAAGCCAACGACGTTCAGACGAACGCGGCCATCGTTCAAGGTATTCCTCGATCCTACCTCAAAAGACGTCACCTCAGCCGGCTGATAAACGATCGGCACCTGAATCGCGCCGGTCAATGCGCCCGGATTGGTGCCCCCATTTTTCCAACCGGTCGACACGAGGCCGTACAACAGATTCTGGTCGGTTAGATTGAAGTCGAGGCCGAGCTTCCAGGTAAAAGCATCGTCTTCGAGCGCCTGGCTGGAGGGAAGAATGAAGAACTGGACGGCCTCGTCCAGCTGCTCTTCGTCCTGGTAACGCACGCCCGCCCTGGCTGTGACGAGGTCGTTCAACCTGATGCTGAGTTGCCCAAACGCTGCCAGATCCTTGCGCGTAACCGTCCTGGCTTCCACGAAATTCAACACCGACATGAACGGCGGCAGCGTCTCAACACTGGGATTGGCCAGCGCGGCTTCGGAATCCGAAAACGGCGTCGGACCGGTGGCTTCCAGGAAGTGATTGAAATTCTCGTGGTCCAGGTAGTAGCCGCCGAGCACCCAGTCGAACCTGTCCCCGCTGTAGGACAGGCTCAACTCCTGGCTGAATGCATCCGAGTCGTTGTCCCAGAACGTAAGCACGTCCCAGTTTGCCGTTGTGACAACGAAGCCCAGAACATCGATGGCAGTCAATTCCTCATTGAGACGATCCCCGTCAACGGACTGCTGCTTGCGAAGCTTCTGCAGGCCGGTGGTCGATTTCAGGACCGGACCCCAGGGCGTCTCCCATTCAACGATCGCCGAATAGGCATTGTTCTCCAGTTCGAATATACCCGGAAAATCCTGGCTCAGCTTGCGTTTGTCCGGATTCGGGTCGTCGAAGTGCCTTTGCGCTGCGGCATGCTGATCCGAGTCGTACAAGAATGCGGACAGATATACCGACCAGGCATCGGTCGGTTCCCACAGCAACGATACCTTACCGGTCACGGAGTCGGCATCGTCCAGCTCGTAACCGTGCGGAGCTCCGCCTTCTGTCGACGCGAATCCGGACCGGTCGATTTCGGCGAAACCATCACGCGTATATCGCTGCACCGAGGTCCGAATCGCAGCGTTGTCGCTCAGCGGTATATTCAACGACCCTCGCGCGTTGAGCGTACTGTAGGTGCCGAATCCTACCGAAGCATCACCGGCAAACCCGTCGAACTGTGGCTTCTTCGTGACGAGGTTGATCGCGCCGCCCGTCGTGCCCTGGCCGAATTCCGTGCCCTGCGGCCCGCGAAACACTTCGATCCGTTCGAGGTCCCCGAGGTCCGTGCCCATCGCGAGCGGATTTGCAATGTAAACGCCATCGATATAGAGCAGAACGCTCGGCTGTGTGCTCAGGTTTTGCGCGGTTTCCCATCCTACACCGCGGATGCTGACCACACGGCCGGCGCCATCGTTTTTCGCAATCGTCAAGCCGGGCACAAAGCCATTGAAGTTGTCGAGCCTGACGACATTGGATCGATCAAAGGCGTCCCCGGACAGTGCTGATACCGAAAGCGTAGCATCCTGAATGTCGACCTGCCGCCTTTGAGCCGTGACGATCACTTCGTCCAGGACCGTCACCTCGGACTCCTGGGCCGCCCCCGGGCTTGCCGGTGCGAATGCCGCCATGTAAGCAATGGCAACTGGCACCGTCGTCTTTTTCGTTGACCAGGTCATTGTCATATACCCCCCTTGGACCCCGCCTTTTGATGCCAATATAGGCTCGTGGCAGGCACCAAGTCTTGATCAGGTACGCACTGAGTTGTACCAATTCCGCATGCGCCAGCGCGGCATTGCCGCGGCTGACCGATAACCACTGTCGGTCACAATCTGCTCGTGCAAACGAGGTAAGACGGCCACACGGCGGACGCAATCGCCCTCACTGCTACTCTTCCGGCGCCAGCGTCAGGCACAACCCGTCCAGCTCCTGATCCATGGTGATCTGGCATGAAAGTCGCGACGACGCTCGGTAGTGCTGCAACTCCGTGACCAGTTCGCGTTCGTCCGCTTGCCTCGGCGGCAAGCGATCAATCCATTCCGCGGCGATATAGACATGACAGGTCGCGCACGAGCACATGCCGCCACAAATTGCCGCGACATCGAAATCGTGGTCCCGTAGTGCCTCCATCAGTGAGCCCGCTACAGGAAAGACGCCTTCGTGCTCATTCCCGTCACGATCAACTATCTTCATCCGGATTGTCACTTGCCCCTTTTCGTCCATACGCCAATCTGCGGTCCCAGCGGTAGTGGTGGCAAGCTGACAACAGCGTGGAACACGCACCGGGCTGCGGAACTCCCGATCGTCAGACGCCGAGGATGCGGCGGGCTTCGGTGCAGTCCTTGCCAATCTGTGCGATCAGCGTGTCGAGATTCGCAAATTTCATCTCGTCGCGAATCCGCGCCACGAATTCAACAGTGATCAGCTCGCCGTAAATGTCGCGGTCGAAGTCGAACAGGTGGGCCTCGAGAATAACCCGGCCGCTGCCGTGAATGGTGGGACGAATGCCCACGTTGGCGACGCCCGGTAGCGGTTGTGGAGATATCCCATGCACATGCACGGCGAAGACGCCGTTCACTGCGCAGTTACGCCTGCCGGGGTCCACGTTGGCTGTCGGAAAACCCATTTCACGGCCGAGGTGACGTCCATGCTTCACGCGGCCGGTCATACTGTACGGCCGTCCAAGCAGCTTCGCGGCCCGCTCCAGATCGCCCCTGCCAAGAGCATTGCGGACCGCGGTGCTGCTGACGCGCTCGCCGTCCACGGAGACGCTGCCGACCTGCACAACGTCGAAGCCGTGCCGGCTGCCCGCATCCAGCAGATCCCCGACCGTTCCCACACGACCGCGCGCGAAACGGAAGTCGTCTCCAACAACCAGGCATCTCGGCCGCACACCACGCACCAGGATGTCATCGATGAATTCCCGTACGTCCAGCCGTTGCACGTGCTCAAAGCGCGGGCAAAAGAACTGATCCACGCCCAGATCCCGTAGCAGCGCAGCGCGCTCGCGAAATCGGGTTAGCCGAGCGGGCGGGTCCCCACGGTTGAAAAATTCTCTCGGCAACGGCTCGAACGAGAACACCAGAGATGTAATGCCAAGTTGAGCGGCGCGCGCGCAAGACTCGCGAATCACCACCTGGTGCCCAAGATGGATACCGTCACATGAACCTATGGTGGCAACACACCCACGCGGATTGCTCCGGTGAGTTTGCTGCAATGCGGCCAAGGTCCGATAAATTTGCATCAATGGAGAATCCGGTCTTGTCTCGGACAGCTACGCTCCAAGGCAGGGCTCGCGCGGCGTCACGCCGCTACCGTGCCTGAAGGCGGCTCGGGCGAAGGCGTGATTATAGGGAAGCGGTGGCGCTTTTCCCATGCAGATGCGCTGTTGCAGACGGTGCGTAATTCCGCACCAGCCGGGCTCGGGGCATTACCCGGAGGCAGATGCCTCGTCTTTCGGGCTTGCCAGGCCCAGCATGCGCGCCAACTGCAGGCGCCAGGCCGTCGACGCTTTATCGGACTGGGTACTGGCGACGCCCCTGGGTGTCAGCGGCAGCACCCCCGGGACCTGTTCCAGCATGACCTTGTCCTCGGCACCGATCATCCGGTCAAAAGCAATCGCTTCTTCCGCCGAGACGCTGAAGTCGTCATTGCGCCAGACAACGAACGTGAAATAGGAATTGACGTCGTCGATGGGTGAAGACAGCAGCAGAATGATGTGATGCAGCCCGGTCTGATACTGGATTGTGCTGCGCACGGTGAACGGTAGCATGAACCCGGTCGTCATTTGCCGGTACACGGTATCGCCGTCCTGCCCCGAAACCACCCGGGCACCGACGGGGTTGTCCGCCTGCACATCGTAACTGTACCCGTAGTAACCGTCGTCCAGCGCTGTGAGCTCAATTTTACCCACTTGAGCGCGCTGACGATTGCCGAAGGTACCGGTATGCACCCACGGGAAATGGGCGATGTCGAGGAAGTTGTCCGTCATCCGGACTGCCGACGCGCGCCATGTCTCTACCGGGCTGTTGATGCGACGGAACTGGTTATCGGCATCCTGTCGGATCGCCGGCAGGTCGGATGGCGTATCGCCGAGGCACACCCATAAGAGCCCATACCGCACTTTCGCATGGAAGCATCTGAGGTGACCGTTGCGTGGAATCGGCATGGACGGATCCGCCGAGGGGATATGCACACAGCGCCCTCCTTCGCCAAACGACCAGCCGTGATAAGGGCACACCAGCACACCCTCCTCTACCGTGCCCGCGGACAACGGTGCCTCCCTATGCGGGCAGCGATCGGCAGCTGCGACGGCTCGCCCCGCAGCATCGACGTAGAGCACCAGACGCTCGCCGAGCAGGCTCCGCGCAATCGGCTTCCCCCTCACTTCCAACTCGGTCGCGACTGCAAACCAGCAATCGCGCAACACCGGATTGTCGTAGAAAACGGCCAACTTGGATCACCTCAAAGACATGCTGCAGGCACGAGATTATCGTTCAGACAAGCTGTGGCAACTATCACCAACGCGCACGGCCATTTGCCCCACTGGATGTCTTCCGCCCAGCCACTATTTCAGCCAGCCGACCCGAATAGCAACCGCCGGACAGGCGGAATGGGTGCAATTCAGCGTGCGCACCTGATCAAGACTTGGTGCCTCTCACGTGCTTATATTGACACGAGCAGGCGGCCAACTGAGCGCATTAACGCGGTAATTCGCAGGCATTTCTCCATGACCGCGGGAAACTCCGGCACCGGGCGGCGCCGGCCTCGCGCCATGTGGATACCGGATAACCAATTCGCCGCGTTCATGCACAATCGAACCGCCGTGAGAGCCGGTAAGGCTACCCGTAAGCAGCGCCGCGGGGACTGTTCTTTTTTTGGGGGGAATATGATCAAAGCCGAGATTCGCCGTACACAGCGGCACGCATGCACCCGTCCGGTCGTGAGTGAAACAACTGTGCGCCTGCCTGTGCTGGCGGGCGTGATCGCGACTGCCGTATTTGCGCTCGCTTCTCCCGCATCGGCGCAGGAGCGGGAGTCCGCGGATGACGAATCGCGTGAGTCCATCGACGAGATCACCGTTGTCGCCGACCGCGTGGGGCTGCTTCGTGATCGGGAGTCTGACTCCCTGTTCGGTATCAGCCGCTCGCTCGTCGATACACCTCGATCGATCAGCGTGGTCAGCGAAGTCACGATGGACCGCTATTCCATCGAAACAATCGACGACTTCATCACGACCACCCCCGGTACGTACGGTGGCAGCTTCTTCGGCGTTCCTGGCGCCATCAGCGTTCGTGGCCGTCGCGGCGAGAACTACTTCCGCGGTTTCAAGCGCATCACCAATAACGGCTTTTTCCCGCTGCCAGTCGGCGCAAGTTCCCGCGTCGAGATCATCCGCGGTCCGACGCCGGTACTGTACGGCGCCGGCCGCGTGGGCGGACTGCTGAACTTTTATCCGAAGACGGTAGCCGGGGAGAACATCACGACCGCGGATGGTGTGCAGGGGTTCGCAGAATATACCCATGGCAGCTACAGCAAGAGCAACGTAGCTGCTCAGCTCAACGCGCCATTCGATTTCGGCGGCCGCGAAGCAGGACTTTCAGTGTACGCTGAATACGAGGACTCGGAATCCTTCTATCGAGGCAGGGAACCGGAGCAGCAAATACTGCAGGCTTCGTTCAACAGCGAACTTGGCAGCGGCTTCAGGACGGAGCTTGGCGGCATGTACTACAGTTCGGACGGGTACAACCAGACGCCGGGCTGGAACCGTCTGACCCAGGATCTGATCGACAGCGGCACTTACGTAACGGGCCGGGACACCTTCGTGTCCGACCTCGGCGGTACCGGCTTCCTGTCGCGCAGCGACCTGGATGCGGCTGTGGGCACGTTCTTCGGTGCATCCCAGATTACGCAATTCCTCGAGTTTTTCTTCGGCCTGCCGGCGGGGGGAGAACCGTTCGACCTCGACGAGGGCGTCGGTACGACACAGCTGTCCCGTCGAAACGTGGTGCTGTCGCCGCTCGACATCTGGGAATCGGACGGTGTGCTGCTCTATGGCGACCTGGTGCGCGACTTCGCCGACGACTCGATGCTGAAGTTCCAGCTCTTCTATGATCAACAGGACGCCGACGGCGCTTTGGCTACCGGCTTTGCCGCCGTACACGAGATGGACGTGTTCGAGGCACGCCTTTCGTACAACGCGCAATTCCAGCTTTCTGGCGCCGTCGGCATGGAGTTACATACGGCCCTTTCTCATCGAGAATACAACTCCATCCTGAAGGAGAACTTCCTGCAGGGATACCTGGTGCTGGATCGCATGGATCTTTCCGTCGGCGCCACGCCCGGCGACATTATCAGCAATCCCTTCATCGACCCGAATACCCCGTGGGAAAGCGACTTTGACACGACGTGGGACAACACCGGTCTGGCGGTGGTCACGGACTTCAGTTTCGGAGACAACTGGGCATTATTGCTCAACGGCAGATACGATGATTTTAGTGCCCGCGGCATCGACAACGGCACGTTCTCCTTCGATCCCCTCGGTGTGCTGGAGACCACCGATGAAGACGACTTCTCGTGGTCGACCAGCCTGAGCTACACGGCGCCGCAAGGTTTCGTACCGTACCTGACCTTTGCGGAAGGCTCGGAGGTACGCATCAACTCCAACGGTGGCATCAGTCCGGCCACGATCGCCAGCGATTCGATTCTGGCGGACTCGGAACTGAGCGAGGGCGGCGTGAAGTTCTCGCTGCTCGATCAACAGCTCTACGGCACGATCGCCTATTATCGGCAGACGCTCTCGCGGACCGACCCGTTCGGCAACAGGGACGAGGAGCGCTCGCGTGGCTTCGAGGCTGAACTCAGTTACGTGGTCAACGACAATTGGGCGCTGACTGCGGCTGCGACCATGATCGACGTAAGGATCAAGGATCCGGACCCGACCAACTGTGCCGGCGGCTCGGGACGGGGCGAGTTCCTCAATATTCCACCTTCCGTGCTCGGCGTTGCCGGGGTGGAAGGCTACGGCGGCATCTTCGCGGCGCTGAACGCGAGCTGCCTGGCCGACCTGCAGGGCGGCTATGCGCGCTCCACCGTACCCGAGGACGTCTTCTCGGTATTCGCCACCTATACTACCGATGAGACCGACTACGGCACTTTCGGTGCGACATTGGGCGGCACCCATGTGAGCAGCACCAGCACGCTGATCACGAACGGCGGTGTCACGTTTCCGAAGCACGAAATCTTCCGCCTGGCCCTGTTCGCCGAATATGAGCGCTTCAGCGTAATCGGGACGGTAGACAACCTGTTCGACGAGCGCTACTTCAAACCGGTTCAGGGCGTCTTCCAGAACGTGGCGGTAATCCCGGGCGAGGGGCGGACCTGGCGGCTGCGCGCCCGCTATAATTTCTGAGCGGATCCCTGCGGGGAGTGCGCTCATCGCGGCGCAAGGGAAACTGCGAGTGGCAGGCCGGCCATCCGGCTGTTCCCGTCACTCCGGCTCATCCGCGCTCGCGGTCGCAGGTGAATCGCACCCCGAGTATCATCCCGGCAACCGGGCAGGAACAGCCAAGTGGCACCCGCAAGCGTTGACACGATAATCCACGGCGCGCGCATCGTAACAATGGACGCCGAGCGGCGCGTGTTCAATGACGGAGCGATCGCCATTGACGGCACGGACATCGCTGCCGTGGGAACCACCCGGCAGGTCGAGGCCAACTACAGCGCACCGGCACGCATCGACGGCAGCCGCTTTGTGATCACCCCCGGCTACATCGATGGTCATATTCACGTTACCGGAGACCCGCTGACCCGCGGCTATATGCCGGATGACATTCCGGAAAAGTTCGACGACAAGCTGACCAGGTGGGTGTTGCCGCGGTACCTTTCGCACACGCCGGACGATGAGCGCCTTTCAGCGCAGCTGGCGGGTCTCGAAATGCTGCGATCTGGTACGACCTGCTTCGTCGAGGCCGGCACTATCCGGCATCTCGATGAAGCCGTTGACGGTCTGGCCAGCACCGGCATCCGCGGCCGGGTGGGCATCTGGGTGGAAGGCCGCGCATTCGGCAACGCGACAGAGCAGTCCCGCCGCAGCGCGGACGCTGTCGCGCTCCTCGAGGACGAGGTCAGGCGCTTCCCGGCCGGCCCGGACCGGCGTATCTGCGCGTGGCCGATACTGATCGGGCACTCGACGAACTCCGATGAGGTCTGGCAGGCCGCCAAGCGCATCGCCGACGAGCGGTGTCTCGCTTTCTCCGCTCACATGAGCGCCCGCCAGTCGGATCCCGACTGGTTCATCGCCGCATACGGCCGCCGTCCGGTCGAGCATCTCGACGAACTGGGCGTACTGGGCAGCAACCTTTGCCTGACGCACATGGTGCGCGTCGACGAGTCGGAGCTCGACCTGCTCGCGGCGACCGGCACCAATGTGATCCTGTGCCCGTTGGCGGGCATCAAGGGCGCGTTCGGCGTCTGCCACAACGGCCGGCATGCGGAGATGGTCGAGCGCGGAGTCAACCTGTTGCTCGGCTCGGACGGTTACAATTCCGACATGCTCCGCCTGCTGCACCTGGTTTCCGGCTTGTTCAAGGACAGCCGCGAGGACATCACGCAGTTGCCCGCCTGGCAAGTCCTTGATTTCATTACTACCAACGCGGCAACAGCGCTGCAGATGAGCCATGCCGTAGGCTCACTGGAAGCCGGCAAGAAGGCCGATTTCGTGTGTCACGACACCTGGCGGCCGGAATGGATGCCGGTCATGAACGTGGTCAATCAACTGGTCTGGTCAGCCGACGGACGCAGTGTGCACAGTGTCTGGGTGGACGGGTTGCGCGTCATCGACAATTATCGGTCGACGATGCTGGACGAAGACGACCTGTACGCGAAGGCACAAGAGGCCGGCGACGCAATCATACGCCGCTCTGAACTGCCCTTCGTCAGCGCCTGGCCGTTCATCGATTGAGCTCCGGGGCGTGACCGTCACACCTGTCAGCCATGGAGCGAGCAACCGGACTGCGGAGTCTGCCGCATGAACATCGCAGCGCACCTCGAACGGACCGGCCGCAGCGCCGGTGGACGTATCGCAATCGCCGTTGGCGAGCACCCGCTGCGCCGTTACGACGAGTTGCTCGACCGCGTTCGCCGGCTCGCGGGCGGCTTGCACGGCCGCATCGGGCTGAGGCCGGGCGCTCGCGTCGCACTCGCAATGCGAAACTGCCCGGAGTATCTCGAAGTGCTTTACGCCTCCTGGCATGCCGGGCTGCTTGCCGTACCGGTCAACGCCAAACTGCACAGCAGGGAGTTTGCATTCATCCTGGGTAACAGCGGAGCCGCCGCCTGCTTCACGACGCCCGACCTTACCGACACTATCGCAGCGGCCCGCTCTGGCGACGGCTTCGTCCAGATCGAGACCGGCAGCGATCAATACCGGCATCTGCTGGCCAGCGACCCGCTGCCGCTGGCCGATGCGCTGCCCGACGACCCGGCCTGGCTGTTCTATACCAGCGGCACGACCGGCCAGCCCAAAGGTGCCGTGCTCAGCCACCGCAACCTGCTGGCCATGTCGCTGTGCTATTTTGCGGATGTGGACTCGAGGTCGCCGTGGCTCGCGATCCTGCATGCGGCACCGATGAGTCATGGCTCGGGGCTGTATGCGCTGCCGCATGTGATGCAGGGAAGCTGTCACGTGATTCCCGACAGTGGGGGATTCGAGGCCGCGGAAACCTTCCGGCTGATCGCGCGGTGGCCGCAGTCTGTATTCTTCGCTGCACCTACCATGGTCAAGCGGCTGTTGGACCACGCTGGTGATGCCGACACCACGAACCTGAAGACGATCATTTACGGCGGCGGGCCCATGTACGTTGAGGACTGCATTGCAGCGCTCGACCGCTTCGGGCCCAAACTCGCGCAGCTCTATGGTCAGGGCGAGAGCCCGATGACCATCACCGCCCTGAGCGCCGCCGTGCACGAAGACCGCGCGCACCCCAAATGGCGCCAGCGGCTGGCGACCGTCGGCGTGCCGCAGAGCGTCATCGACGTGCGCGTCGTCGACAATGACGATCAGGAACTGCCTGTCGGCGAAACAGGCGAAGTGCTCGTGCGCGGAGACACTGTGATGCGCGGATACTGGCGCCGTCCGGAGGCAACAGCAGAAACGCTGCGCGGCGGCTGGCTGCACACCGGCGATTTCGGCTGTTTCGACAGCGACGGATTCCTCACCCTGAAGGACCGCGCTAACGACATGATCATCTCGGGCGGCACAAACATCTATCCCCGCGAGATCGAGGAGGTCCTGGTCAGCCATCCGGATGTCGCGGAAGCCTCAATCATCGGCGCCGCCGATCGAGAGTGGGGTGAGCGTGTGATCGCCTACGTGGTACTGCGCCCCGGTGCGGCAGAAGATCCACAGGCACTGGAACGGCACTGCCTCGGCCAGATTGCACGCTTCAAGCGGCCGCGCGACTATCGCTTCATCGATGCCCTGCCGAAGAACAACTACGGCAAGGTGCTGAAAGCTGCACTGCGCGAGTTGGAGGCGGCACGCCAGGAGGGCTGAAGCGACTCTCCGCTACGCGTCGTCGTCCGCACCGATGCTCATCGTCAGCGGCGCCCACTGCGAAATCTCCTGCTGCAGGCTGCCTGCCTTGCGCCCGTAATAGTGCATTGCGTCAGCACCAAGCAGCAGGTGCAAAGGCGGCTCCGGCGCACATACCGCCTCGAGAATGGCCCTTGCAGCCTTTGCCGGATCGCCCGGCTCTCTGCCGCGGTAGCGAGCAATGATCTGCTCGGATCGGTGAGCACTGGCTGCGTAGGCATCAATGCGCCGCCTCGCCCGCACTGTCGAGCGCCCCGTGAAGCCGGTACGCAATCCGCCCGGCTCGACCTGCATGACGCAAATTCCGCTGGATTCGACTTCCTGCGCCAGCGTCTGGCCCAGTGCCTCCAGTGCAAACTTGCTTGCACAGTAACCGCCGGTACCCGCCCATGTGGCAAGGCCGCTGACCGAACTGATATTGATGATAGTGCCCTTGCCCCTACTGCGCATGTAAGGCAAGACCGACTGCAACACGGCGAGGGATCCGAAGACGTTCACATCGAACTGTTCGCGCAGCTCCTGCGCACTGATTTCCTCGATCGCGCCGACCAGCTGAAAGCCGGCATTGTTGACCACCACATCTATGCCTCGCAGGGCCTCCTCTGCAGCCTGTATCGCAACGCCAACCGCTGTTTCGTCGGTGACGTCGAGGCGATATCCGATCGAGTCGCCCGGAGCGAGCGCGCCGAATCGCCTCACTGCATCATCATTCCGCGCTGTTCCGAACACTCGCCCGCCGCGCTCGATGACCGCGCGTGCGAGTGCGCCGCCAAGTCCCCCACTGACACCGGTAATAAGCCAGCCTGTGTTGGCAATAGTGTCCATTTGCAGACGCCTTTGTTGGTTGTGGTTCATGCCGCCGCGTATCCGGCAACACGACCATCGCAGTGGTTGGCTGCAGCGAAACATTGGCTGTATGATCGCGTCTCAACCTGGTTACCGGAAAGCGCTGAATGCTGAAAAGGAATATTGACGAGGCAACATTTCGCAAGGTGATGGGCCTATTCGCAACCGGCGTAACCGTCATGACCTGCAGGGACGAGAGTGCTCGAGCGGTCGGCATGACCGTCAACAGCTTCACGTCGGTTTCGCTCGATCCGCCACTGGTACTGTGGTGCATCAATAAAGAGATCATTCCCGCCAGGGCCTTCCGAACAGCAGAATATTTCGCGGTGCACGTTCTCCATCGCGGACAGGAGTCGCTGTCGAATCACTTCGCAGTCGATCGTGACAACAAGTTTGACGGGATCGAGCACCGCAGCGGCATCGCCGATCTTCCCATACTGGCAGATTTCCTCAGCGTCTATCAGTGCCGGTCCTGCAACCGTGTCGAGGCCGGTGATCATTTCATCCTCGTAGGTGAACTGCTCGACTATGAAGTCCGCGATGGCGAACCGTTGATCTTTTGCCGCGGTGCTTACCACTCGCTCGCCTGAGCGGTCTCGCGGTCCGGAGCAGCGCCCGGCGGACGCATCAGGGCCACGGCAGCCAGAATCATGACCAACAACAGAGCAAAGAGCTGGTATGTGATCGCAAACGTGCCGAAGCGTTCGGCCATCAGACCGGCTACGATCGGCCCCACCATCGCCACCGTTGTAATCATGTTCATGGTGCCGAAGATAATCGGATTATTGGTGGTGCCGTAATAGTTCACCAGCAGCATTGCTGTGGCAAAAAAGACGACACCAAATCCTATACCCTCGCCAATGACGAACAACACGATTGTGACCGGATGGCTGGCGACCGACAACGCAACCATGCCCAGCGCCTCGAAAGCCAGGGCCCCGCACAGGAGCCACTTCGGATCGATCCTGGTCGCCAGTGCACCGCCCAGAAGGCGTGACATTGCATTTACAGCGCCATCCGCAGCCAGGGCGCCAGCGGCGACGGCCGCAGATACGCTCAGCGCCGTCATGTGCGTAAAGGCCCAGCTGTTCATTGTCAGCGTGCACATCAGCGTCGTGGACAACGCAATCACGATGACGTAATACTGGGGCGTTCGGAGCGCGTCCCTGAATGTCCAGTCGCCCTCGGTTTTGTAAACGCGCTCGGACTTTTCCTCCTCCAGGGGTTTGACCGCCTCATCGTCGAGTGCGTCTTCCGGACGGCTGCGCACGAAAAGCACCGCGAGTACGGACAGGGCCAGCATCGAAGCTGCCATCGTCCACCAGTGCATCCGCCAGGAATCGGTCAACCCGATGATCCCGGTGACGATGAGGGGCCCCGCCACGGCGCCGAGGCCGCCGATCATCATGTAGGCGCCAATGGCAAAGGAGCGTTTATCGGGCATCCAGTGATTGATGACGTGGACGCCGGGAACTGCTGCTGACAGCGCATAGCCAACGCCGAGCAGCAGCGCACCGGCGTAGTACTGGTACAGATTCGGTGCCAGTGCGAACAGGCAGAAGCCGCCGGTCATCAAGAGGCCGCCAAGGGCGAAGGATGTCCGCACATCAAATTGCTTGAGTATCCAGGCCGGCGCCGTACCGGCTAGCCCCACCATCAACGCAAACAGCGAGAATCCGGTACCAGCCTGCGACCAGCTCCAGGTGAACTCATCAATCATGTACGGCAATACGACGCCCAGCGAGGAGAACGTGCCTGCCGTTATGAAGAAGAAGAACGCGCTGACGAGTGCAAAACAGGTCCACCTGTACAGAGCGAATACGCGACTCTCCATTGAGGGGTGGCTCCTGTGGGATAAACGATATCTTAAGAACCGCCCGTGGAAACGAGGCGATCAGATGTGATTGACACGACCGGCGGACGATGGCGGGCTTTCTGGCACAATCATCACGGCGCGTTCTGGCCCTGCGGCGCAACGGAACGACGATACTGCCGCGGTGACGTCTTGTACTGCTCTCGGAAAGCGCGGCTGAAATGCGAAGAGCAATTGAAGCCCCAGCGAAAGCAGATTTCCGAGATCGATAGCTGTCCGTACAACGGGCTTGTCAGATCGGACCGGCAACGCTCCAGCCGGCGCGTGCGCACGTAGCTGCTGAAGGTGCGACCGGCAAGCGCAAAGAGCTTCTGCAGGTAGCGGGGAGACACGCCGTGTTCGTGTGCTATGTCAGCTACTGTGAGGCCAGGGTCGCCAAGTCGTGTTTCGATCGTCTGGCAGATCCGGTGCAAACAGGCGGCACGGGCGCCGGCGGTGCCACCAAGGGAGGTTGCCGGGATTTGCGCCGTGCCCAGGCAGGTCAGGAAAAACTCCGTCAACGCGATTTCCACGGCGCCAAGCTCGGCCGCCTTTACCTCTTCGATGACCGACGCGAGTGCCGTGAGCATGGCGGAAAAAACGCGGCTTATGCCGGCATTGCCGGGAATATGCCCGAGTTCCACCGATAGTGGCGCGATGAAGCGGGGGTTCAGGGTCATCCGCGGTGCCTTGATGAACAGCTGTCGAAACTTGGTCAGCAAGCGCAACGTTGCGTCCACTCCGGTCGGTCCGTAAAGGATGTCCCCCGGCGCGATATGAATGCTCTTCCCCCGCGAGATGACCTCGGCCTCGCCCTCCAACAGCAGCGTGAGCCAGATCGCAGGCGATTGCTCCGGAAAGCCACCGGATATAACCAGCGCATCGGCCTCGACCAGCGCGAACTCGACGCCGAGCGGCGAGGTCAGGCAGTGGACGCGGCCGCGGAAATCGTCAGGCGCCGAGCTTTCGCCGATGGGGAGGCAAATGCGCCGCATCGCGTCCGACCAGACCTGGCGGCGTTGTGCCGCCGGGAACGGTTCGGTGTTCAGCTTCCACGCCTTGATCCGGCGCGGATCCGCAAGCACCGCGTTGTCACCAGCCTGCGAGCCGACGGCTAGCAATGCCCTTCCTCGCGCGCCAAGTCGTTCCCCCGTATGGGCGATGTCTTTGCACCGCCTTGCCTGAGCGATATTGACCGAGTCTAGCAAATGGTTCATCGTATCAACAAGAAGAACAGTATTTTGCTGTGCGAAACGCTGTAGGGTCCAAACACGGCCCATGGCTGCGGAGCCGTAGTGGGCAAGCCTTGCGGTAATGGCTGGACAAGCAGCAAGGGAATCGGCGAACGATGGCTGACCGAACGAGCGTGTACAACTGGGAAAGACTGGAGCGGGAACACGTCCGTCCAGGCGTCAGCCGCTGTGGTTTCCGCGGCGACAACGTGCTGATGGTGATGAACTGGCTCGAGCCGGGTATGGAAGTGCGTCCGCACAGCCACCCGTTCGAGCAACTCGTGTACATCGTCAAGGGCCGCATCCGTTTCCGGATCGGCGACGAGGTCGTCGAGGCGGGCCCGGGGAGCGTGCTCAGGATTCCTCCCGATGTCGAGCACTGCGGCGAACCGGTTGGCAGCGAGCCAGTCATGAACCTCGACGTGTTCTCGCCAATTCGAACCGATTACCTGCACCTCGTCGACTACCAGAAGGCCGACTTCAGCAGCAGCTGAACCCGGCGGTGGGGCGACGTTAGGGGGCGACAAGTGACTATGCTTCAATTGGCCGCGGCGCTGAAGTCGCGCATACGCGGCGGTACCCCCACCGTCGGTCTGCTGTTGCGTACGCCGGCGCACCAGCTGGTAGAGGTTGCCGCGACCACCGGCCTTGATTTCATTGCCCTGGACGCCGAGCATGCGCCGTTCGGCCCCGACGCGCTCGATCGCTGCCTCCTCGCGGCCCGCGCCGCGCAGCTGCCGACAATGGTGCGCATCCCCGATGGCTCGCCGGCAACGATACAGACGGTCCTCGACCTTGGCGCTGCCGGCATTGTTGTGCCGCATGTACAGGACGGTGACCAGCTGCGCGACGTCATTGCCGCTACCCGCTTTCGGGGCGGCGGTAGCCGGGGTTTCTCGAACTCCCAGCGCGCCGCCGGCTACGGCGAGATGGATGCGGCAGACTTCCTGTCGCAGAGCGACCGCTCGATCACCGTCGTCGCCCAGCTGGAAGATGCGGCGGGTCTGCGCAATGTCGAGCAACTGGCCGCCGAACCGGCGCTCGACGCTCTGTTCATCGGACGAGCGGATCTCGCCTGCTCGCTGGGTGGCGACTCCATTCATTCGCGGGATGTCGAGGAGGCGACCGGGCGCATCCTGGCCGCAGGCAAGACGCACAAGAAAAGCACCGGTATTTTTTTGACCACGCCCGATGAAGTTACGCCGATGCTCGCAAGGGGCGCATCACTGTTCCTGATCGACACCGACCAGGGCCTGCTGGCCCGTGCACTTCGTGCAAACACGACTGCTTTCCGCGACGCCTGCAGGGGGCAAAACGCATGAGCGGTAAAAGCGGCGGCCGCCTGCCGGCAGCGAGCCGGGCGCACAGGGCTTGCTGCCAACGGCGACGGATCGTGCGCAATGGCTGAACCCCGACCCATCGATGCCGTGGTCACGTCATTGCGCATCGTCGAACACCTTGCGGAAGCCGACAGTCCTGCCGGCGTCAGCGAGCTTGCCAATGCGCTGAGCAGCCCGAAGCCGCGGATCTACCGGCATCTGCGTACCCTGTGCGAGCGCGGTTACGTCGTACAGGATCCGCACACCGGCAAGTACGTGCTCAGTCTGCGCCTGTTTTTCCTCAGCCAACTCATCCCGGAGAAGACGTCCTTCTTGCGCGAGGCTCGCCATGTACTGCCGGCACTGAGGGACGAGCTCGGGCAGACGGTAGCCGTCGGCCTGGTGGAGGAGAAGGGGGTCCGCGTCATCGAGATTCTGCGCCACCAGGCTGCAATACAGATCACGACACCGCCCGGCACGCTGTTCGGGTTTCACGACTCGGCGCAGGGCAAGGTGGCACTCGCGTTCGGGCCGGACTCGCTGTGGCAGCGACTGAATTCCTCGCATGCTCCGGGCGGCAGACCGTCGCAGTCAGCGCTGCGACGGCTTCGCCAGGAAGTCGATACAGTCCGTGCACGCGGCTGGGCCGTCGCACCCGAATCCGTGCTGCTGGGCGTCAACGCGCTGGCGGCCCCGGTATTCGACGCGTCCGGCGCGCTCGCCGGCACGATCGCCATCGTGGGTTCCCTCCAGTACGTGCGGCCGGAACCGGCACGGCCGATGATCGCGGCCGTTACCCGCGCGGCGCACAGGGTATCGAAGAGACTGGGATACAACGACAAGACAGGAATGCTATGAGGCATGCACTTGCTATTGACATCGGGGGTACGTTTACGGACGTCGTGTTGGCGCGTGACGATGGCACTACCTGGACCGACAAGGCGCTGACTACACACCATGATCTGCTGGAGGGCTTTTTCAGCGCAGCCGACCTCGTGCTGGCACGCGCCGCGATAGATTTTGCGGCCATTGACGACGTGGTCGTCCACGCCACGACCATCGTCACGAACGTGCTGATCGAGCGCAAGGGACTGCCGACCGGCCTCATCGTGACCGAGGGCTTTCGCAGTGTTCTGTACATACGGGACGAGCACCGCTTCGACATGTTCGACCCGCAAATCGAATATCCGGAGCCGCTGATTCCGATGTCCCTGACCTGGGGACTGGCGGAGCGTGTCTACGCCGATGGCACTGTCGCCAGAGAGGTGAACCGGGACGAAGTCGTCGCCATCGCCGACCAGTTGCGCGAACACGAGGTAGGCTCCGTCGCCGTCTGCCTGCTGAACAGCTATCGCAATCCCGAAAACGAACGCCGCGTGCGCGATATCCTGGCCGACGTGGCACCCGATCTCCTGGTCACGCTTTCGAGCAGCGTGGCGCCGCAGATGCGGGAATACCTGCGGACCGCTACGGTCGCGGTCAACGCCTACGCGGTGCCGGTCACACGCCCGTACCTGACGGCGTTGAGCGAACGCCTGCAGGCGCGTGGCGTTCGTCACGAGCCGCTGATCATGCTGTCAAACGGCGGGGTGGTCGGCGCCCGCGTTGCCAGCATGTACCCGGTGCGCATGATCGAATCGGGGCCAGCGGCAGGCGCCCTCGTTGCCGCTTACATCGCGCGCCGGCTCGAGCTCGATAGTCTGATTTCCTTCGACATGGGCGGCACGACGGCCAAGGCGTGCTTGATCCAGGAAGCAGACCCGATGGTCGTTGGTGAGTTCGAGGTCGACCGCCAGTACCTGCTGAAACCCGGTAGCGGCATTCCGGTGACGGTGCCGTCAATCGACATGATGGAGATTGGCGCCGGGGGCGGTTCGATCGCCCGGGTCGATTCACTGGGGCTGCTCAAGGTCGGACCCCAGAGTGCCGGTTCGGACCCGGGACCGGCGTGCTATGGCCGCGGCGGCAGGGACGCGTGCGTAACGGATGCCGATGTGGTGCTCGGCATCCTCGATCCCGCCAACTTCCTCGGCGGCGACATGCCGCTTGCTGCCGACCAGGCGCAGGCCGCCGTAGGCCGCCTGGCCGACGAACTGGGCGTGACACCCATGGAAGCGGCGTACGGCATCTTCAGCGTGGTTGGCGAATCCATGGCGGCGGCTGCCCGGACCCACGCAACCGACAGGGGCGTCAATTATCGGGGCCTGCCGCTGCTTGCATTCGGCGGTGCGGGTCCGGTGCACGCGTGTTATGTGGCGGAAAGTCTCGACAGCAATCAGGTCGTATACCCGCCGATGGCCAGCGTGCTCAGTGCATTCGGCACGCTGGTCACTCCGGTTCGCCTCGACCTGGTTCGCGGCGCCTTGGCGCGGCTGGCGTCTCTCGGCTGGGACGACGTCGCCCGCGTCATCGAAGAGATGATCCGGGAAGGTGAACAGGCGCTCGCGGAAGCCGGTCTGTCGCCGGACGAGATCAGCTATGAATATGCCTGCGACGCCCGCTACTTCGGCCAGCAAAACGAAGTGACGACTCGCCTGCCCGGCGACCCGCGCAAGGCACGTGATCCGGCATTGCTGCGTGAATGCTTCGAAGAAGCCTATGAAGCGCTCTACGGGGTGCGCCTGCCTGACGTGGACGTCGAGATCGTGAGCTGGCGGCTGACGGCTCGGGGCGGCTCCGCAGATCGCGAGCCGCTGGTCAACCTGCGCAAAGAGCCGGCGCCGCCGCGCACCAGACGCCACGTGTATCTTGATGGCAAGGAGGTTGACGTCGCGGTGTATGACCGCAGCACACTCGGGCGCGGCCAGCGGATCGCCGGACCTGTGATCGTCGAGGAACGCGAGACGACGGTATTTATCCTGCCGGATTGGCAGTTGTCGGTACACGACGACGGCAACCTCATCGCCACCCGCAGCAACTGACGGAGATACCGCGAAATGGACGGCATTCACCTCGAGATTCTATGGAGCAACCTGATCAGCATCGTCAGCGAGCAGGCCAAAGCGCTGCAGCGCATCGCCTTCAGCCCGATCGTGCGCGAGGCCGGCGATCTGGCAACGGCTCTGTTTGACGCCGACGCGCGCATGGTCGCGCAGGCCATCACGGGCACACCCGGTCACATCAATTCGCTGGGAGCGGCTGCAAGAAACCTGCTGGAGGTGGTCCCGCCGGACCAGTTGAAGCCCGGTGACGTGCTGATCACCAACGATCCCTGGATGTCGGCAGGACACTTCTTCGATATCACGATCCTCACGCCGATCTTTCATCACGACCGACTGATCGGCTACTGTGGCTCGACGATCCACCATACGGATATCGGCGGCTACGGCGTGGGCGCCGGCGCGCGCGATATCCACGAAGAGGGGCTTTGGATCCCCGTACTGAAGCTGTACGAGGCCGGCGAGCCGAACGCCACGCTGCACCAGATTATCCGCCGCAATGTCAGAACGCCGGAAGCCATCTTCGGTGACCTTTCGGCCCAGGTCTCGAGCGGAAAAGTCGGCGGAGTACGTCTGAGGTCGATGTGCGATCGCTATGGACTGGACGACATCCAGGAGCTGGCCGACAACATCATCGCCCGCTCGGAGCAGGCAACGCGGGATGCCATTCGCACGCTCCCCGACGGCGTCCTGCACGGCGAGACGAGCTTCGATGTGCCGGGCGGCGAGGTGATAACGCTGAAGACGGCAGTGACCGTGGACAGCGATCTCGGCGAAATCTCGATCGACTTCACCGGCAGCTCGGGCCCGAGCAGCAGCGGTATCAACGTCGTTATGGCCTACACCCATGCGTACAGCACCTTCGCGATACGCAGCATGCTCAACCCGGATTTGCCGAACAATGCCGGCAGCCTCGCACCGATACGTGTAACGGCGCCCGATAACTGCATCATCAATGCGCAGTATCCGGTGCCGGTAAATGCACGTCATGTAGTCGGCATGTACGTGCCGTTCCCTATCCTGAAGGCGCTGGCGCAGATCATGCCGGACCGGGTGCTGGCGGAAGGCTCCGGCGCCGTCTGGACGATCCATATTCAGGGACGCCATGCCGACGGACGGCCGTTCACCAGCTCGATGTTCAACTACTCAGGCGGCATGGGTGCCCGCGCCACGAAGCCCGGGCTCTCGGCGACCTGCTACCCGACCGGCGTTGCCGCCGTGCCGGTCGAGGTGCTGGAAGCGTCGATACCCATCGAGTTCTACTGCAAGGAACTCGACCCCGGCACCGGCGGCACCGGACGCCAGCGCGGCGGCGACGGGCAGCGTATCGGCTTTCGTATGCGTACCGGCCGCGAATGGCTGCTCAATGCGATCCCCAGCCGCCTGGTCACGCAGGCGGAAGGCCTGTTCGGCGGCGGCGCCGGTGCCGCGGGCGAGTTCCTGATCAACGGCGAGTCCACGCTCGGCGCACGCAAGCAGCTGATGCAGGCGGATGACGAGATCCTGATGCGCACCCCCGGCGGCGGCGGCTTCGGCGCCGCAACCGGGTCCGGCGGCAGGGACTGATGCGGCAGCGGCGGGCGCCGCTCGCGGCTGCCCGGAACGGCCCGGCCGGCGCCTGCGGCGGCAGCAGGGAAACCCCACGAACAAGGAGGAGGAAACCATGGCAACACCCAATACGCTCATCTTTGTCGACCTGACGTCCGACGATCCGGCGGCGGCCGGCGAGTTCTACGCGAAGGTCTTCGGCTGGACCAACGAGGGACGTCCGAAGGGTCTGTTCCACCGTCTCGTGCCCGGCGGCAACATGAAGAATCCGGACGGTAGCGAAAGCCCGATCGGAAATCTGCACGTCGGCATACACAATTGCACCAACGTGCGCCCACACCCCGACCCGGAAGGCACGGAGCCGCGGAATCTGGCGCAAGGGCGGCGCGCCCGCCTGTGGGTGCTCGTGAGTCCGGACGATTCGGTCGACCGGATCCTCAGAACCGCGGAAGAGCTCGGCGCCGAGGTCTTGTGGCGCAATCATTACTGGAAGGAATTCAACGGTATCAACGCGGGATTCCGCGATCCATGGGGGAACGAGGTCAACCTCTGGATCAAAGCAGGCGATCCCCCGCAAGTTCCGGACGATCACACGCGCGAGTAGCCATGGTCGGCGGAATGCCCGTCGTGGCCCCTATCCGTCACCGATTCGCGGGCAAGATCGGGCAGTCAGTTGTTTGCACAGCGGGTTTTCCGGGGGACGAGTCCAGGGATGGACTCGTCCACGTTGTCCTGCGAGCGCAGCGTTGCTCAGGCGTCCCGTCGCACCCGTCGAGGATTTGCCTGTTCCACCGCAAATTGTGCCAGTGACTTCGCCGTGTAATCGCGGCTGAAGACGGTATCCACAGCGATATAGTTTGCACGCGCGTCGTCGGGTCCGAGCTCCAGCAGGACGAATCCGCGGTGCCTGGCGTCAAACCAGGTCACGTCCCGGCATTCCTCGACCATCACGCGCTCGCTGATATCGAAAATGCGCGGGTCATTGCCGAACCATTCGTACCCGCCCATCGACGTCGCGCTGGCGGTCGCAAACTCCACACCGACCACGGCGTTGTCGCGATCGTCGTGCAACTCGTTCATCCAGAAGTTGTGCGAGTCTCCGGAAATGACCACAAAACCCGCGTCGGTTTCGCGCATCATGTCGTAGATACGCTGCCGGGCAGCCGGATAGCCGTCCCAGGCATCCACGCTGATGGGCAGTCCGTAGCGGCTTCGATTCAGCCACCGGTCGACCCACGGGTTGCTCTCCCGGGCAGCACGTGTCAGTTCATCCGGAAACCGCCGGCTGAAGTCCGGCGAATCCATGCGCGCCATGATCACGGTGCTCGCAAGGACCTGCCACGGCACACCCTCTGCCGCCGATCGTGTCACTCTTTCGCGCAGCCGTCCCTCCTGTCTCCTGCTCAGCGCCCGTCGCGTCGGGTCAGCCAGGATCTCGCTGCGCGTGCGCCCGATGTCCGGCCAGTATTCGAAACCTTGCGGCAATCCGTCGCGTTCGTAGCGAAGGATGGTTTCGTAGTGGTATACCGCTTCAGCGCAACCGCTGCGGATGTCGAACGGAATCCTCAGACGCACCTTGACCGACTCCGCCAGTGCGTCGGCGCGCGCCGCATCTGTCACCCGGACCGGATCGTCCGGATCCGTCAGGTCGAATACGGCCTCCTGCCAGATCATGTCGTTCTCGTAGTCGAACTGTTCCGTGCGCCCGGTGAAGCGGCTGTCGATGAGGTGGACTGACGCAATCCGGCCGAAGTCGTAGCTGCGGTCGATCTCGAAGGGTGCAAGTCCGAATCCCGGCTCCCGCAGCGGCAGCCACTCGAAATACGCCTGCAGTGCGGCATCGCGGCGCGCGGTCCATTTGCCTTGCGTCAAAGGGTCATGAGCCAGCGCACCACCCGACCAGGCATCGTTGGCCGTTTCGTGATCATCCCAGACTGCAATGAACGGGTGCCTGGCATGCGCAGCCTGCAGGTCGGGATCGCTCCTGTACTGCGCGTACCGCCGCCGGTAATCGTCAAGCGTCACTGCCGTACGCGCCGGGTCGTGCACCCGGCCCAGCTGACGTCCACGCTCGGCACCGTAGTCGGAGCCCGAACCGTCCGCGCTGCTTTCATAGATGTAGTCGCCCAGGTGGATGACCGCATCGAGCTCATCGCGCAAAGCTATTTCGCGATACACGTTGTAGAAGCCGAACGAATAGTGCGAACAGGAGATGACGGCTAGCCGCACGCGCTCCGCGCTTGCGTGTGGCAGCGTCCGGGTTCGTCCTGCCGGCGAGACGACATTGCCCACGCCGAACCGGTAGTAGTAGGCACGGCCCGGCTCGAGGTTGCCGACGACGGCCTTGACGGTATAGTCGATTTCCCCGGCAGTCACCGTCGTACCGCGGCGGATGACCTGCCGAAAGTCCGGGTCCGCGGCAACTTCCCATCGAACATCGACGAGGGAAGGTTCCGACGGGGTCACCCGGGTCCAGATCACCACCGAATCCGCGCCAGGATCGCCGCTTGCTACACCGTGTCGGAAGCGGCCGGTGGCAGTGCGGTAGCGGCCGACCGTGGCGCAGCCGCTGCCCAGCGCCGAGGCAGCCATCAGGCCGAGCACGACTTCCCGTCGTGTCATCCGTCGGGATGTCACTCGGGCACTCTCCTCACTGCGAACCCACCCGCCATGCCTGCCACGCTAGCGGGGGGCGGCCGCGCCGTCTTGACCGCGCGCGCCCGGTATTCGTTCTGTTGTGCACCGCCAGATCGGACGTTCCGACCCGTGCCTGCCCGTCCGGACTTGCAAGCCATGGCGGGCAGGGCACGGGCAACTCCGGGGGCGTGGCGAAGCAAGACTACAGCGGCCGGGGCCGCTAGAATCGCTCCGATCATTGAGACAGTCGTTCGGACGGGGAGGCAAGAATGCGCTCCAGGGTACTGACAGACGAATTCTTCGCCAGTCTCGACAGCTCTGTTGAGACCATCGACAAGGCAGAGACACTGCCGCCCGCATGTTACACCGATGCCGCATTCTACGAGTTCGAAAAGGAGGCGGTATTCAATCATGAGTGGTTATGCGTGGGACGGGAATCATGGGTCCAGAGCCCTGGTGACTATTTCACCTCGTCGATCGTCGGAGAGCCGCTGCTGGTAACGCGTACCGTTGAAGGCGAGCTTCGGGCAATGTCGGCCGTGTGCCGGCACCGCGGCATGCTGGTTGCCGAGGGCCATGGCAATGCGCGCGGGTTCGTCTGCCCTTATCATCACTGGACGTACGGCCTGGACGGCGGCCTCGTCAATGCCCCGGCGATGGGCAAGACCTGCAAGTTCGACAAGTCCGAACACGGCTTGCCGGGCATACGCACCGCAGTCTGGCAGGGCTTCCTGTTTATCAACTTCGACAACGAAGCGCCGCCGCTCGCGCCGCGGCTGCGGGCGCTCGACGATGCGCTCGAGCGCTACGCACTTGCCGATGCCGAGGACCAGCCGCCGCAGGAACCGGGCAAGTACGGCTGGAACTGGAAGGTGATGTTCGAGAACAACAACGATGGCTACCACGCCAACAAGCTGCACCAGGGTCCACTGCATGACTTTGTGCCCAGCTCACTGGCGCGATTTCCCGACCTTCCCCACGACACCGCCGGGTACTTTCGCTGGAACGGCACGCGTCATCCGGACGCCAGCTTCAATGTCACCCAACGTGCGCTGCTCCCGGTCTTCCCCGGCCTGACCGAAGAGGACCGTGAGCAGATGATTTTTGCAAATATTCCGCCCACGCTGTCACTCGTACTCACCGCCGACATGGTGATCTACCTGATCCTGAGGGCGGACGGCCCCGAGAGTCTCGAGATGGACACCGGGCTGCTCCTTGCGCCCGGCGCGACTGCCGATCCGGCCTTCCGCCACAAGATGGCGGTCAACATGGCAGGCGCCGAGGAGATCATGGCCCAGGACTGGCATGTCGATGAACTGGTGCAGGTGGGCCTTCGCTCGCGGTTCGCACCGCGGGGACGTTACTCCTGGCAGGAAGGAGCCCAGCACGATTTCAACAACTGGCTGGTACCGCGCTACAAGTCGTGCTGGAATCGCATGCGCAAGCGAACAGGCTCGTAGTAATCAATACCTGCGAGTCACGAGTAAATCCATGTCCAGAAATTCCCGTACACCGGCCGTGTTCTTTGGTCACGGCAGTCCTACCAATGCGCTGGAGGACAACGAGTGCACTCGTGCCTGGCGCTCGATGGCGAAAAGCATCGGGAAGCCAGCAGCAATCCTCAGCATCTCGGCACACTGGTTCACACCCGGCACCAGCGTTACGGCGATGAAGCAGCCGGCGACGATTCATGATTTCGGCAGATCCCTCCCTGCCCCGCTGTTCGCGCTGCAATACCTCGCGCCGGGAAATCCCCGGCTCGCAGAAAGGGTTCGCGAACTGGTCACGCAGACTCAAGTGGGACTCGATGCCGAATGGGGACTGGATCACGGTACCTGGTCCGTCCTGCTCAAGGCATACCCGGCAGCCGATGTGCCGGTCGTACAGCTGAGTATCGATGCGACCAAACCGGGCGATTGGCACTACGAGCTCGGCAGAGCGCTACGGCCGCTGCGCGATGAGGGCGTACTGATAATGGGTACGGGTAACGTGGTGCACAACCTGGGTGTCATGCAATGGAGTAACGCCGCCGAGCCTTACGACTGGGCAACACGATTCAACGATTATGTCATTGCAGCAATCCGCAACGATGAGCCGGATAAGCTTTTCGCTCCGGACTCACTGGGCCGCGATGCGCAGCTCTCGGTACCCTCGATGGATCACTATCTGCCGCTTCTTTATGTGCTCGGCGCCCGCTATCCGGACGACGCGGTGCACATCAACCCCGCCCACATCGTGTTCAAGTCCCTGAGTATGCTGAGCTTTGTGCTCGACAGCCGCGGCTCCGCAGCGGCTTGACACGTCTTGCGCCATCCCCGTCCGCGATGCGCGGTCACCGACGCGGAATTACGCACCGGGTTGCAGCGCTGCCTGCGCCTCGAGCACCTCACTGAGCGCAGGAAGATCCGACCGCGCACCCGCGCGCGTCACCGCGATCCCGGCAGCGGCCGTCGCCATCGCGACCGCGCCCTGAAGGGTCTCACCCTGTACCAGGGCCGCCGCGAGGAACCCGCTGAACACATCACCCGCCCCGGTAGTATCGAGCGCCTTTACTCGCTGCGCGGGCACGAGCACGCGGTGCTCGGTATCAGCGATGAGGCTGCCGCGGGAACCCAGGGTGATGACCAGTTGCCTGACACCGGCCGCGAGCAGCGAATCGGCCATACGATCGGGAGCGCCTTCATCGGCAGCGGCGATACCGGTCATCGCTTCGGCTTCCGGCTCATTCGGCGTCAGTACGTCCACTTGCGACAGGCACGGCAGGACGGACGCCGGTGCCGGTGCCGGATCCAGCATCACCATCGCTCCGCAGCGGTGCGCAATGCGCACTGTCTCGAGTACCGCCTCCAGCGGAATCTCCAGTTGCAGCATGACCAGGCCGCAGTCGGCGAACAGCTTCTCCGCGGCGCGCACGTCATCCTTGCTGAGGGCCCAGTTCGCACCGGGGGCCACCGTGATCGCGTTACCGCCATCCGGTTCAAGCAGTATGGTCGCAAGCCCGGTGGAATGATCCGCCGTGCGCCGGACATGACTGCAATCAACGCCACGTGATTCCAGATCCTCGACAGCGCGCGCGCCGAAATCGTCATTACCGACCCTGGCAACCATATGTACGTGCGCACCGGCGGCGGCCGCGGCGGCGGCCTGGTTAGCGCCCTTCCCGCCCTGCGACAATTCGAAATTCCCGGTCCCGACGACTGTCTCGTGCCGCTGCGGCAAATGCGGCACGCGAATCGATATGTCGGTATTGATGCTGCCGACGACCGCTATCTGCATTTCTGATGCTCTCCGTCCTGAAACGTGAAACCGTGCCGCACACGCAGGTCGCGTTCCGCAAGGATTGCCCGACGTCAGAGTATAGCCGCGGCAGCGGAACTCCGCGATGCAGAAGGATCGAGCAGACGCACCGGTTTCATGATACGGGAGGGACAAACTCTCATGCGCCGCTGGGCAAGACCTGTCGTTGCAGGCGCGACATGATTGGAGGACTATCGTGATGCGCTCATAGCATCAGTTGACCGCAGGAGGCGGGAATTATGAGCTCGAGCGAACCGATTCATCAGCACCGTCCGACTCGCCCCCGCTGGACGCATCTCGCATTGTGCGTCAGGGACATCGATGCGACGATCGCGTGGTACGAGAAGCATACGCACCTGTCGCTGTTGTCGCGAACCGAGGATCCGCAAGGCTACGGCGCGTGGCTGGCCGATCCTGCGGAGCCGGATTCCCCGTTCGTGCTGGTACTCGCCCAATTTTTCGAAGGCAAGGATCCGTTCGCCCCGACGAAGCACCCCGCGCTCGGCCCGTTCGCGCACATCGGCATCGAGGTACCTCATAGGGAGACGATCGACGAAATCGCCGCGCTGGGCAAAGCTTCCAACTGTCTCGAGTTCGGACCAGTCCAAATGCCCGACCCGATCGGCTACATCTGCTTTCTCAAGGATCCGGACGGCAACACCGTCGAATTCTCCTATGACCAGGGCGTCTACGAGAAAGCCCGTGACATCTGGGGCGACAAGGGTGGGGCGGCGGAAGCCTGACCCGAACCGATGACTGCTCGGGCGTCTCTGCGTGCGGGTAAGGAACTGGCGCAGCCGCCACGATGATCGGCTGGACCATAGCGGATTGGCGGCAGGCGGCACTCGAGGCCCGGTCACCCCGCGACCTGTTGGTGGAAGTGATCGACCGGTTGCCGGACACCGACCCGGCGTGGATCACGCTCGCGAATCAGCCGTTTCTCGACCGGCAACTAGCGAGGCTTGAGCAACTCGCCGGGCAAGCAGGCTGCGCCGAAAAGCTTGCGCTTTTCGGCGTGCCATTCGCCGTCAAGGACAATATCGATGTCGCGGGGTTTCCGACCACCGCCGCCTGCCCGGACTTTGCTTATACGCCCGAGCGGAGCGCCGGCATCGTCGAGCGGCTGCAGCTCGCGGGTGCCATTGCCATCGGCAAGACCAACCTCGATCAGTTTGCCACCGGCCTTGTCGGAAGTCGTTCTCCGTACGGCGTGGTGCGGAATTGCTTCGATTCCCGCTATATCAGCGGCGGCTCGAGCGCCGGTTCAGCGGCCGTCGTTGCCAGCGGCCAGGTCCCGTTCGCGCTCGGCACCGACACCGCGGGCTCGGGGCGCGTTCCGGCGGGATTGAACAATATCGTCGGACTCAAACCGACTCGCGGCCGTCTCGGCACGAGCGGACTGGTGCCGGCCTGCCGGACGCTGGACTGCGTGTCCGTACTGGCATTGACGGTTGACGACGCGCGGTACGTCTGTCAGATCGGCACTGCAGTCGACCCTGCGGATCCTTACTCCCGCAAAGTGCCCGAGCCTCTGCCGGTCGAGGCATTCGGCCCCGCGGCGCACTATGCGATACCTTCCACGCCAGAATTCTTCGGTGACCGTGAGAACGCTGCAGCGTGGGCGAATGCGCTGCAAACGCTCGAGGCCCGGGGCGTGCAGCTCGAGCCGCGCGAACTCTCGGTGCTGGATGAGGTCGCGGTCCTGCTCTACCAGGGCCCGTGGCTCGCCGAACGCTACGCGGCGATCGAGTCGTTCATTACGCGTCAGCCCGGATCGGTGCACGAGGTCATACGAGACATCATCCTCGAGGGCAAAAAGTACTCGGCCGTCGATGCGTTTCGGGCACAGTATCAGCTCGCTGCGCTCAAGCGTCTCGCCGACGCAGCAATCGCCGGCTGCGACGCCCTCGTCGTGCCAACCGTGCCGTGCCATTTACTGGTCGATGACGTGCTGGCAGACCCGGTGCGCCTGAACAGCCGACTGGGCAAATACACGAATTTCGTCAATCTGCTGGACTGGTGCGCGCTGTCTATACCCGCCGGCATGCGTGCTGACGGGCTGCCATTCGGCATTACGTTGATCGCACCTCAATGGTGCGAGCAGGCACTGTGCACGGAGGGCCGACTGTGGCAATACTGGCTGTCGAGCCGACTGGGTGCCACCAACCTGCCGGTGCCGGAACCTCCGAAAGGCGTTTCACGTGCGTCGCGACCGGGTGACACCGATGGGACCGTCAGGCTTGCAGTCGTCGGTGCGCACCTGTCCGGCATGCCCCTCAATCATCAGCTCACAGGACGCGGCGGCCGCCTTGTCAGCACCACGACGACAGCACCGCGCTACCGCCTGTTCGCACTTCCCGACGCCAGTCCGCCGAAACCCGCGCTGTCGCGCACGGCCGGGGGTGCTGGCATCGAGATAGAAGTATGGGAGCTGCCGTTGACCGCCTTCGGCAGCTTCGTCGCCGAGGTGCCGTGGCCGCTCGGCATCGGCTCCGTCGAGCTTGCGGACGGCACCTGGATCAAGGGCTTCATCAGCGAAAGCGACGCCCTGGCAAGCGCACGCGATATCACGTCGTTCGGTGGTTGGCGAGCTTACCTGGCTGATCGTGCAAATCAGTCGGCAAGCTGATTCTGCTGCAGGAGGAGCCACGCTGGTCCTCACCGACGTTCAGTGCAAAAACTTCGGGCGACGGATGCGAACTAATCCGCAGTGGCGTCCGGAACGGCAATGGTCAGCGTGCCCGTCATGGCGACGGGACCTTCGGCGGCCGACCAGGCGCGGGCGCTCAAAGCTTCAACCGCTTCGGAGGTCACGCCGCTGTAGCGGCCGCTGCCGCCTGCCACGATTCCGGTGCCGAGGGCGCGCGGGCCGGACGTCGTGACCCCGAACCAGTTGCCGCGCCAGCTGTCGGCGGAGCTCCAGCGCGCCGGCACCACCACGTTGCGCAGGTAGGGCCACAGATTCTCGGTCTGCCCGATGAACAGCGAACCGCTGTCGGGCAGGTGGATGTGCCAGGCACTGTCGACCAGTGCCTGTGCATACAGGAGGCGCGTGCTTTCGGAGTCGGAAGAGAATTTGATGCCTATGCCGACAGGCTCGCCCTTCGCGGACACCTCGGTCACCAGGATCCGGGTCTTGCTGATGGTCGGCTCCCACAGCTCCGCAACGCCGGAGGGACGCGTCTCGACGCGGGTCTCCCCGTTGTCGACCCACGCAATCGCGTCGGCCGGTGCGGCGGAGTACGAGACCGCCACGAGCGGCACGTCGGAAACCTCGAGCGGCGACACGCGGTGCGTATCGAAAAAAGGATTGTGATAGAGCAGCAGCAGGAAGAGCGCACTGCCCACGAGTATTCCCGCCAACAGGGCGACGACGTGTTTCATGAGCCGCCCCCTTGCGTGCCCCTGCGCAGGGTCACCAGTTCGATGCGGCCTTCCGTATCGTTTTCGTCGACGCCCGCCGGTGCGACAAGACGCTCGGTCGCATTGCCCCGGAGCCGGGCGAACTCGCGCGTGCCGGCGCGCAGCCTACCGGCTCTCGTGCCCGCCTCGTCCGTCTCCGGCTCGAGCGACAGGTAAAGCGTCCCGCGCGCCGGCAGGTGCAGGGCCCATTCGACGACACGGGCGGTACCGGGTGCGGGCCCCGTGATCCTGCTCGCCACGCCGATCACGGCGCCGCGTTCGTTCCGCAGCTTGAACAGTTCGGCTCGCGATTTCGCCAGAACCCCGGCCTCCGGCCACTCGAGTCCGGCCGGCACCGCGTCGGCCCGGCCGTTGCCGCCTGTGAGAATGCGGTCACCCGGCAGATCCACGTAAAAGCCCTCCCGGCTCCCGCCGTTGGGCTGAACCGAGATCAGGGAGGCCTCCCGGCGCTGGTCCACGGGCGGGATGAACCAGGCAGCGGCCGCCGCAAGCCCCGCACCGAGCAAGATTCCGAAGACAAAGGTCCTGAACAAGGCTTTGGTCCCGTTTGTTTTTCTCTTTCACCGGCGGCTGCCGCCGGCTCGCTACAGGCGAAGTCTAGGGAATGCACGCGCAGCTTACAGCGATTGTTCGACGAAATGTGAAGCAGCGCACAGTCCAGGAGGCGCCGGCGGGGCGTCCCTCACAGGCACGAATCCGGTGTCACGGCCTGCCGGCGCATCCC
>CAZTAE010000005.1:0-2292 GCA_964611535.1 uncultured Woeseiaceae bacterium | reverse complement strand
AGACGCCGGAGAAGTAGCGCTCCAGATACTCGTCGAAGCTCAGCGTCTCTGCCTGCTCGATCTCCTGCTGGCGCGCCAGCGAGCTGCGGGTCTCGTTCTCGAAGCGCTCCAGCTGTTCCTGCTGCAGGGGCACGAGGGACCGGAAGTAGTCCTTGTGGCCCTTCGCCGCCTGCATCGCGAATTCGAAAAAGCTGTTTCCCGAGCGCCCGAGCTCGTCGAGCACGCGCGCCGAGGGCGTCGCTGACGGCTCTTCGAGCAGGTCCGCCTGCACATCGACCGCCTGCCGGTAACCGGCGTCGCCGTTGCCGCGATCGATCACTTCGGCAACAGCACGCACTCCCTCGACGATCTCGCGGCCCCAGCTGGCAAGCGCACGTTGCCTGCCTTCCCGGGTCAGCTGGAGCGACGGGTCGCGACCGTGACGGGCCGTTATGGCCTGGTTCTTCGCCGCTTCGGCCCAGCCGTCCTCGTCCAGCGGCGCGCTCTCTGCCAGCAGGCAATAAATGAGAAATGCCTCCATGAATCGCATCGCGTTCTGATTGATGCCCACCGGGTCGAACACGTTGAGGTCGAGTGAACGGATCTCGACGTATTCGACGCCGCCGCGGAGTAACGCCACTGTCGGGCGTTCTCCCGAGTATGCGACGCGCTTCGGCCGTATGGGACTGTAGAACTCGTTTTCTATCTGCAGCCTGTTCGCGCTCAACTGACGGTACTGCCCCTCGACCTTCACGCCGATCTTCTGGTAGTCCGGTTCCGGGGTGTTGATCGCCGCATTCAGATCGGCCACGTAGTCCCCGAGGCTGTTGAGGGAGATATTGATCTTCGCCTGCGTGCGGTTGCTGTACCCGAGGTCGCTCATGCGCAGCGACGTGCCGTACGGCTCGTACAGCGTCTCGCTGTCGAGATCGGGCATCCCGGTCGATGCGCCGCCGGCAAAGGACTTGCACAGTGCAGGCGATGCGCCGAACAGGTAGAGAACCAGCCAGCCGAAGCGGCGGAAGTTACGGACCAGACCCAGGTACGCGTCGGAACGGAACGCGGCGAGGTCGCCGGCTTCACCTTCCAACACCTGGTACTCGGGCCAGAAGGGCTCCGGCAGCGAATAGTTGAAGTGAACGCCGGCGATGGTCTGCATGCGACGGCCATAGCGATGACCGAGCCCCCTTCGATAGACGGTCTTCATGCGGCCGACGTTCGAGCTCCCGTACCGGGCAAGCGGGATGTCGTCGTCCGCCGGCAGCCGGCAGGGCATGCTGGTCACCCACAGGAGCTCTTCACCGAGGCGATCGTAGCTGTACTTGTGGATGTCGCAGAGGAACTCGAGCGTCTGCCACGTCTCGCGAAACGGCGGCGTCACGAACTCCAGCAGCGCCTCCGAGAAATCGGTGGTGATATAGCGGTTCGTCAACGCCGAACCGAGCTCCTTCGGGTGTGGAAGCGGCGACAGCATGCCATCGGGGCTGACCCGCAGGGATTCCTTCTCGACGCCCTTCCGCCCGCCGCTTAGGATCGCCGCCGACGCCGCGTTGACGAGGCGGTGAATGCGTTTGTCGAAGAGTGTCGTCACGTGGCAGCCTCGGGCTATCCGACCCCCGGGCGTTTGCGGCGGAAGGCGGCTTGAACTACTTTACGCCGGAGGCCGGACTATACAAGCGTGCCGCAGAGCTGCCAACGGAGAGGCGCGACCGCAGGTGGGCGGCGTTTCAGCGCTCATTCAGAGTAAATGTTTTACCGTCGCGGCTGTCCAACCAGGAATACGCCATGTCGCACACCCGGACGACAAAGCGGAGGACGTAATGTATCGAGGAACGCCCCGGCTTCTGCTCGCTCCCCTGTTGCTCGTCGGCCTGACGCTCAGCGATCCTGCGCACGCGCTGCGCTGCGGAAACAAGCTGATCATCGAAGGAATGCTGGAGTCCGAAGTCGTCGCTCACTGCGGCGAGCCGACGACGGTGCGCGACCTCGGCTACGTCATCAGAGGCTACAATCCGCTGCTGCACGGCAGGCCGCAGGGCCCGATTCTGTTCCGGCACGGACCCGGCAACTATTTCCACGAATTGCAGGTCACCGAATTCATATACAATTTCGGACCGAGAAAGCTCATGCGACGATTACGGTTCGAGGGCGGCGTTCTGACCAAGGTCGAGACCCTGGGCCACGGGTACATCGAAAAATAACTGTTCCCAGGGCCCGCTGGCAGGCCCTCAAGGAGTACGGCTTCATGGCGGACCTGAAGAAACGCCGCTTCCGCGACCGCTCCAGCGGTCCGGCGACGCTGATCGGCGAAGG
>CAZTAE010000004.1:1443-42079 GCA_964611535.1 uncultured Woeseiaceae bacterium | reverse complement strand
AGCTGAAGTGGGAAGCCTGGTACCAGCACCGCAACATGGCGGAAGAACTGACGCGCAGCATGGACGCCGGTCTCCGCGAACGCATTGCGGAGGCCGAGCGTCGCTCGTTTGCGGACTATTCGTTCCTCGTGCTGGCCGGCGACCCGAGCGCCGAGTTTCTCCAGCGTTCGCCGCTCGGCGTTTATCCGGTCGAGGCGGAGCTGCCCGGGGTCCTCGGGCATTTCCAGGTGGACGCGCAAGGCAACTTCAGCACACCGCTCCTGCCCCCGCGGGGTACGGAGCCGGCGTCGGTCGGCATCGGCGCGGAGGAGTATGCACGGCGCCGGGAGCTGGCGGGGCGGCTTCGCGGCATACTGAGCGACAATCGGCTGGTTCGCTACCGGGCGGCCGAACGGGCAGCCGGCAGCACCGATGCCGGCGGGGCCGGCGCGTTGGAGGAGCGCGTCGCCGGGGCCGCGGAGGCGGCGGACGACGGCGCCTACACGCAGCGCGCCTTCGACGATGTCGGCAAGGCGCGGGCAGGCGACGCCGGCATTGCCGCTGGCGAAGGGCGCGCCGATGCGGGCGCTGCGACCGTGCCGGCGGCGCCTCGCGCGCAGGAGGAAGCGGCGGAAAGGATTGCCAACCTGAAGGTCGAGCCGGGATGGCGCGAGCGGGCCAGCGAGCGGGAAGGGGACCCGGAGCGCCGGGCACCGGAACGGCAACCGGAATGGCGGACCAAGCGCGTCGAGCAGATCTCGCTGCCGGAAGGCGTGCCGCCGGGTGAAGCGGAGGGTTTCGCCGCGCAGGCCGATCGTAAGGCGTTGCGCGTCAGCACGTTCGAGAGCGAGGTCGATCCGTTCGAGTTCGGGCTGCTCGACAGCGGCCATTTCGTGCTCTTCCGCAACGTGTGGCGCGAGAGGCAACGGTACGCTCAGGGTATGTTGCTCGACCCGTCGACTTTCCTCGCCGCGACGATCAGCGATCGCTTCGAGTCCAGCGCGCTTGCCGGGGTGAGCGACCTGGCGGTTTCGTATCACGACCGGCCCCTTCTGGCTTCTACCGGCGCGGGTAACGGCTATTCCAGCGGGTTCGAAGACCTGGAAGGGACGCTCCTGTACCGCGGCCGCCTCTCCGCGCCGCTGGACAGCCTGACACTGGTCTTCAGCGCCGATCGGCTGCCGCCCGGGCCGGGCGCGCGGGTCCTGGGCTGGACGGCCGTGCTGCTGGCGGCGACGCTGCTCGGCGGCTTCTTCGGGCTGCATCGCCTCGCGATGGGACAACTGAGACTGGCGAGACAGCAGCAGGATTTCGTCTCGGCCGTCAGCCACGAGCTCAAGACGCCGCTTACGTCGATACGCATGTACGGGGAGATGCTCAGGGAGGGCTGGGCCTCGCCCGGCAAGCGCCAGCAGTACTACGAGTACATACACGATGAGAGCGAACGCCTCACGCGCCTGATTTCGAACGTCCTGCAACTCGCGAGCATCACGCGCAACGAACCGCAGCTGGCGATGCGGCCCATCGCCGCGGGCGAGCTGCTGGACGCCGTCGAGGCGAAGATCCACGGGCAGGCGCGCCGCGCCGGCTTCGAGATCGCTTACCTTCGCGATGCCCGCGCGGAGGGCGCGACCGTGCGCGTCGACGAGGATTGCTTCCTCCAGATCGTCATCAACCTCGTCGACAACGCCATCAAGTTCTCGGCAGGCGCGTCCGTGAAACGTATCGAGATCGGAAGCCGCATGGAGACGAGCGGCCGGGTGGTCTTCAGCATCCGGGATTTCGGCCCGGGCGTGCCGAAGGACCAGATGAAGCGGATCTTCGAGCTGTTCTACCGCTCCGGGAGCGAGCTGACCCGGGAGACGGTCGGCACCGGTATCGGCCTCGCCATCGTGCACCAGCTCTGCACGGCGATGAACGGCAGCGCCGACGTGGTGAACCGGGAACCGGGGGCCGAGTTCCGGATTGCCTTCCCCGCCGAACGGTTGTGATCGACTGCGCATCCTGTATATATAGTGTCCACGGTCCCGCCGTCGCAGAGGGCGATCTGCTGCGAATGGCCGGGAGACGCGTACAATCCGGGCAGGGCCGCCACGCGGGACCGTGCAGACGTACAACCAGTCAATGGAGCCCGCCACCGCATGAGCCGGCAGACGTTCAACAGGCAAAGAGGCGAAAGGGGAAGCCGGCACCGTGTCCACTGAGGAATTCGATGCGATCGTCGTGGGCTCCGGCATCTCCGGCGGCTGGGCGGCCAAGGAGCTGACGGAGAAGGGGCTCCGGGTACTGCTGCTCGAGCGCGGCAAGAACGTGGAGCACATCAAGGACTACGTCAACGCCCGCAAGGGGCCGTGGGAGTATCCGCACCGCGGCAATCCGACGAGGGCGATGGTCGAGGCCTACCCCGTCCTCCGGCGGGACTACCCGCTGAACGAGATGAATCTCGACTGGTGGGCATCGGACGAGGATTCACCCTACACGGAGATCAGGCGTTTCGACTGGTTCCGCGGCTACCAGGTCGGCGGCCGGTCGCTGATGTGGGGCCGGCAGAGTTACCGGCTGAGCGACTTCGACTTCGAAGCGAACGCGCGCGACGGCGTCGGCGTCGACTGGCCGATCCGTCATGCCGATCTCGCGCCGTGGTACGACCACGTCGAGCGGCACGCCGGCATCTCGGGGTCCCACGAGAACATGCCCCAGCTGCCCGACGGCGAGTTCCAGCCCGCCATGCCGCTGAACTGCGGCGAGGAGTGGATGGCCGACAAGCTGCGGGGACTCTACGACGGCCGCCGCCGGCTGATCCCGGGCCGCGTCGCCAACCTGACGCGCGCGTTGCCGGGGCGCGCGCCCTGCCAGTACCGGCGGGCATGCTGGCTCGGTTGCCCCTACGGCGGCTACTTCAGCACCCAGTCGTCGACCCTGCCCGCCGCGATGGCCACCGGGCGGCTCACGCTCAAGCCTTTCGCCATCGTCAGCGAGGTGCTGTACGACCGCGACCGCCGACGCGCGACCGGCGTCCGCGTGCTGGACGCGGTGACCGAGCAAAGCACCGACTACAAGGCGCGCGTCGTATTCCTCTGCGCGTCGGCTCTCAATTCCACCTGGATACTGATGCGATCGGCGACGGACGTCTGGCCCGGCGGCCTCGGCAGCAGCTCGGGCGAGCTCGGCCACAACCTGATGGACCACCACTTCGAGGTCGGCGCGAGCGGCACGCTGCCGGGCCTCGACGACAAGTACTACTATGGCGGCCGGCCCAACGGCTTTTACATCCCTCGCTACCGTAACCTGTTCGGCGACAAGCGCGAATACCTCCGGGGATTCGGCTACCAGGGGTCGGCGAGCCGCGGCGACTGGCGGCGTGCCGTCGCGGAGCTGGGCGTGGGCGGCGACTTCAAGGATGCGATGGCGCAGCCGGGCGAGTGGCGCCTCGGCGGCTCGGGCTTCGGCGAGATGCTGCCCGTCCACGAGAATCTGGTGGGCATCGACGAGACCCGGACCGACAAGTGGGGCCTCCCGGTGCTCAAGATCGACTGCGGCATCGGCGAGAACGAGCGCCTCATGCGCGTCGACATGATGAACGATCTGGCCGAGATGCTCGAGGCTGCCGGTGCGCGCGACGTGCACGGCTACGAAGAGAACTACTTTCCGGGCCGGGGCATCCACGAGATGGGCACCGCGCGGATGGGCCGCGACCCGAAGACGTCGGTCCTGAACGGCTGGAATCAGGTATGGGACGCGCCGAACGTGTTCGTGACCGACGGCGCCTGCATGACATCGTCGGCGTGCCAGAACCCGTCGCTCACCTACATGGCGATCACGGCGCGGGCGGCGGACCATGCCGTGAAGGAACTCAAGCGTCGTAATCTATGAACCGCCGCGGACGAAGACCATGAAGAACACCGGGAAAGCACAGGACCTGATCACACGGCGCGAAGCCATTCTGCGCGTCAGCGCGATGCTGGGCGGCGTGGCGCTGGCCGGCCAGGGCGCCATGCTCGCCGGATGCGCCGGGCAGGCAGCGGTCAGCGAGCAGCGCGCATCCGGAGATCCGCTGTTCAACGATGGCGACGTCGCGCTGCTGGACGAGATCGCCGACACCATCCTCCCGGAAACGGATACGCCCGGGGCCAGGGCTGCCGGGGTCGGGCCGTTCATGGCGTTGATGGTTGCCGATACGTACGACGAGCGGGAGCAGCAGGTGTTCCGCGACGGCATGGCGGCGCTCGACGACGAGTGCCGCGAGATGCACGGCACGCCCTTCCTGTCGGCGACCCCGGAGCAGCGCCTGGCGCTGCTCAGGAAGCTCGACGCCGAGCAGCTCGCCTACATGCACGCCAGGCCCGCCGATGCGCCGGCACACTACTTTCGCATGATGAAGGAGCTGACCCTGCTCGGTTACTTCACCTCGGAGATCGGCTACACGCAGGCGATGCGCTACACGGAGACTCCCGGCCGGTACGATCCCTGCGTGCCTTACGAGCCGGGCGAGAGGGCCTGGGCGCCGCACGCCTAAGACTTTTCCGGGATAGGCCGCTGGAGCCGTCGCGAGGTATAGCTGGAGCGCCCTGCGGGATGGCTACTCAGAGGATCCGTCCGCGGCTTGTTCCACGGCGCCCGGTCAGCGGCTGTGCGGGTCCGGTGCCGCGTCACCCGGTACGCTTGCCGCAGCCTCTGACCGGTCGTGGTGCCGGACCTCGATCCGGATCACGCCGCCCCGGCCGGCGTCGGGTTCGGTCATGGCAATTGCCGGGGCCAGTTGCACCCGGCTCCCGTCGTCGCCGGAACTCGCCAGTTCCTCGACGATCGATCGGGCGCGGTAACGCGCCAGCCGGTCGAGCGCCGAACTCGGCACGTCTTCGTTGTCCACGAGTGCCTCGAAAACGGCACGATAGCGGGAGGCGTCCGGATCGGGATGACGATCCGCGATGGCGGCCTGTCGGGATGGCGGCAGCCGGTTCCCGGCGAATTCGTCGAGCACCGTCTGCACCTTCGGATCGTCGAAGTCGATCGGTTTTTCCGCCGCCTCCGGCTGCATGCCCGTGCTCGTTGCGAGATTCACGTGCAGGCGGATCTGCTGCCTGGCGAGCGCCTCCCGATCCGCCACGGGGTCGAGTCCCGGATAGACGGTGAGCCCGAGGCTTGGCCTCGATTCGAGAGCGTCGTTGAGCGCGCCGAGCTTGGCCCGGGTTTCCTCGCGGATCTCGGCGCTGCCGGGCGCGAACCCGAGCGTGGCCAGGTCCAGCTGCGGGCGACCGACAAGCTCGGCCAGGTACTCGAACGGCGCGGCTGTCAGGGTGCTGACGTACCCGGCCAGCGCCCGGGAGAAAGCCCCGGCGGCATCGAAACCGGCGCCGACGCGGCGAGGCGCCACGGGAACACGGATGGCGATGCGCCCCTCGTCATCCTCGAGCAAGGCCACCGCGGTATCGAGCGGCAATGCGCCGATGGCACTCCCGTCGGGTTCATCGAACCGCAGCCCCTCGATCACGAGCCGGTTCTCCAGATCGAGCTCTGCCTCGCGGAGCCGGAGACGCGCGCTCAGGTCCATGCGGCCGGCCAGCGGGCGGCGCCCGAGCGCACCCGCAACGTACGGCGAGATGTCGGTCAGGTCGATGCGCTGCAGGTCGAGCGCGACGCGGGTGCGGGAAAGGGGCCGGGACAGCTGCCATTGGGCCGTGATCGTGCCGGTGCCCGCGTCCGACAGGCGCCCCTGGAGCGACACGGCGGCGGCCGTGTCCCCGCCGTCGCGGCGCCCGGTGGCCGTCCCGGCGATGTCGTCGATGCCGAGCCGGACCGGGGCCGGCCCGGTCAGGTCGGCAAAATCCACACGGCCGTCGGATACCTCGAAGCGCGTGTCGCTGCCGCCGGCCGCCGGGGACAGCAGAGAGGCGAGTCCGGGAGGCAGACGGAACGCGCCGGTGGAACGGCGGCGCAACGCCAACCGCGGATGGTCGAGCTCTGCGACCTCGACGGATACCGCCGCCGGGAACGTCGTCAGCACGATACCCCGACCGATGACGGAGGGCACGGTGAGAACAGCCTGGCGGCTTTGCGGCTCGGTAACGGCGAGCGCTTCTATCCTCACGTCGGCCGTGATGCCGAGGCCTCGCCCGTATTCCATTCGCGCATCGCCGGTCACTCGCTCGGCGCGCCATGCAAAGCCGTTGCCGAGATCGGCCTCGGGTTGTACGAGCAACGCGTCCTCCATCGACACGATCATCCCGGGCTGCCGGTCCGCCGAAGGCGGCGCAGACTCTGCGAAATCCGATGCTTCGTCCCCTTCATGACCGGCGGATCGCAGGGAGACACGTGGCCGCCGGATGACCACGTCGCGCAGGAGCCACCCTCTTTGCCCGAGGCTGGCGGCGCGGATCCGGGCATCGATGCGGTCGACCGCCACCACGGGTGTGTTTTCCCGACGAAATAGAGTAACGTTATCAAGTGATAACGTGAGGGTGAACGGATTCACCGCGGCGGTCTCGATAGCGAGCGTCAGGCCGGTATCCTGCCCGACCATCGCCTCGAGCTTGCGTTCGATGAGACGGGGCGCCAGCAAGAAGCCGGCCAGTGCATACAGCGCGACGCCGGACAGCGCCAGAACCGCCAGTATAACCAGCGTCCGCTTCCACCTGGCGCTCCGGTCGGTTCCCACGTAAATGTCCGTCCTGTCGACGCTATAGGCGACGCCGCGGGAAGCGGGCAGCCTCACATGACTCGAGGATAAGCAGCGTGGCACGAGAGATGCACACTATCAATGAAATCGGGCGCGGCCGCGGGCAGATCGATCGCCGCCTGGTGATCGCCATCGTCATCGCCGCCCTGGTGGTCCTGGCCGTCATCTGGCTGATGACGCGCGAGCCGGAACCGGAGCCGGTTCCCGAACCGACCGCGCCCGGCGAGACCATCGAGCCGGCGGAATCGCCGGAGGAACGCGGCGACAGCGCCCGCGCATTCATCGGGGAGCTGACGTCGGGCGAGGATGACGTCGACTATGCCCGCGCTTATGAACGGGCGGGGGAGTTCCAGGCGGAAGGACAGCTGGCGGACGCGCAGCTCCTGTATTTTTTCGCGGCGCGGGGCGGTCACGGGTCGGCGGCATTCGACCTGGCCACGTCCTACGACCCGAACCACCATTCGCAGGGCTCCAGCCTCATGGACGTGCCCGATCCCTTCCAGGCATACCGGTGGTATCGACAGGCCGAGGAGGCGGGGCACGAGGCCGCGAGCGGGCGGCTCGAGGAGCTCCGCGCGTGGGCAGAACGGGCGGCGGGTAACGGCGATGCCGAGGCGGAGCGATTGTTGCTGCAATGGGAGTAGTTACTGATGTTCGATAGACACTTTCTTGCGCGGCTGGTGATCCACATTTTGATCGCGGCGGCCGTCCTTGTCGGCGCCGCCCAGGCACAGGTCACGCGGCCCCTTCTGCAGGAGGGCAAGTCGGCGCTGTATCAGCGCGTCATTGCCGTACCGGGCGCGCAGCTGACGGATGCTCCGGGCGACACCGCGGAAGCCCGGGCGGTCCCGCCGTTCACGACCTACTATGTGTACGCGCGGACGACGCGCGGCGGCCAGGAATGGCTCCAGGTCGGCACCGATAGCGTCGGGACGATCAACGGCTGGGTGTCCGGCAACGAGGCGGTCGACTGGAAACAGACCCTGACGGTCGGTTTCAGGGACCCTGCCGAGAACGAGCGGGTCATGCTGTTCGGCGACCGCGACTCGCTGAAGAGGCTGATCGATGAAAACGACGTGGCGACCTGGAGGAGCCTGCGGGAGCAGGCGGCGGCGGGCGATACCGCGGATTCTCCCGTGGTGGCGATTCAGCCCGAGTATCACGTCGACATCCGCCGCGAGTTCTATCTGATACCGATCCTGAGCCACGAGGACGTGCTGGTGGACGGGCACCAGGGACGCCTGCTGCAGGTCGCTACCGTGCCGTTGCAGGATACTCCCGAGATCACCCGCACGTACCGGACCGGGCTCGTGTTCGTTATCGACGCGACCGTCTCGATGGGGCCGTACATCGATCGCACGGAAGCCGTGATGCGAGAGGTGCACCGCTCGATCGACGCGGCGGACCTGTCGGACCGCGTCAACTACGGGCTGGTCGCGTTCCGGGACAGCACCGAGGCCGTTCCCGGTCTCGAGTTCGTGACGAGAACCTATGCGGACCTGTCGAGCGGCGAGGAGTTTCTCTCCCGTATCGAGGAAGTGCGGCCTGCTACCGTCTCCAGCCAGGGCTTCAACGAGGATGCCTATGCGGGTGTCGCGGAGGCGATCCGCTCCATCGACTGGAGCGACTACTACGCCAGATACATCGTCCTCATCACCGATGCGGGGCCGCGCACCGGAGATGACGCGTTATCGACCACGGGTCTGGATGCGGAGTCGCTCCGGCGGCTGGCGGCCGAGAAGGACATTGCCATCGGCGTGTTTCACCTGAAGACGCCTGCCGGCGCGGAGACCCACGCCGATGCGGAGGACGAGTACCGGCGACTGTCCGAGGTCAGCGGCATCGGCGACTTCTACTACCCGGTGGAGACGGGCGACGTCGGCCGGTTCGAGACGGCTTTGACGGCATTGACCGGGCAGCTGACCGCGCAGGTGCGCGCGGCGGCCAGCGGGCAGCCCCCCACGCGGCGCGCCGCCTCCCCGACGACGGAGCTGGAGGAGTTTCAGGAGAAGTTCTCCCGCCTGGGCTACGGGCTCAGGATGCGTTATCTCCAGGAACAGGCGGGCCAGAGCGTCCCGTCGTTGTTCAACGCCTGGGTGGTCGATCGCGACTTCGACAAGCCGGACGAGCGGGCGCTGGACGTCCGTGTGCTGTTGACCCGCGACCAGCTGAGCGACTTGCATGAAGTACTGCGCCAGGTGTTGATTACGGCGGAGGAGGGCGCGCTCGCCCCGGACGATTTTCTCGATGACCTGAAGAGCCTCGCCGCGACCATCAGCCGCGACCCGGAGGCTGCGCGAACGGCAACGCGTGCCGTCGGTGGAGAGAGCCTGGCGGACCTCGGTTACATGCGCGAGTACCTCGAGGGCCTCCCGTACCGGAGCGAGGTCATGAACCTCGATCTGAGCATCTGGGAGCAGTGGGCGGCGCAGCGGCAGTTCGAGTTCATCAATCAGCTCGACGGCAAGGTGGCGTATTATCGCGCGCTGCACGACAACGTGGACCTGTGGGTCTCGCTGGATGACGGGCCGGTCGATGGCGACTCTGTTTACCCGTTGCTTCTGGAGGCGCTGCCCTGACGCCGGCGGTCTTCTCGCTGCGAAATGTCGTAAAGAGCTTTGAGGCGGGCGGGGCGACCTTCCGCCTGTCGATTCCGCAGCTGGACATCATGCCCGGCGCCAAGCTCGCCTTCGTCGGCGAGAGCGGCTCGGGCAAAAGCACGCTGCTCGAGCTCCTCGCGATGATTCTTCGTCCGACGACGAGCGACGGCTTTCGCTTTCAGCCGGGACAGGGGGCTGACGGCTACGACATTGCCGCGGCGTGGGAGGCGGGGGACCGCGATCTGCTTGCCACGCTGCGCAGCCGCAACATCGGCTATGTGCTGCAGTACGGCGGGCTGTTGCCCTATCTCACCGTTCGCGAAAACATCGAGCTCTCGCGGCGATTACTGGATCGGCCGGCCGCGAAGGCGGCTGAGCGTTGGGCGGACCGGCTCAAGATCACGGCGCAGCTCGGCAAACGGCCCGGCGAGTTGTCGGTCGGACAGCGGCAGCGGGTAGCGATCGCCCGGGCGCTGGCCCACGATCCGACAGTCCTCATCGCCGACGAGCCGACGGCGGCGGTCGATCCGCTCAACGCGGAACGCATCATGGAGCTGATGATCGGGCTCGTGGAGGAGACCGGCGTCACCCTGATCGTGGCCAGCCACGCCCATCGCCTGATGCAGCGCGCCGGCTTGCGCATGATCGATCATCAGATCAGCATGGACAGCGGCAGCTCCATGCACGTCACGGTGTCCGATGCCGCGGAATGACGCCCAGTCCAGGCTGCTCCTGACGCTCGCATTCCGGGATTTTTTTCACGAGCGTGTGATGTCGGGATGCTTCGTCCTCGCGGTGGCCGCCGTTCTGTTGCCGCTGCTCGTCCTGTTCGGCCTGAAGTTCGGCATTATCAGCAATCTGCTGGAGCCGCTGAAGGAGGATCCGCGCTACCGGCAGATCACGCCCGTGGGCAGCGGGCATTTCGAGCGGGGCTGGTTCGACGCGATGGCGGACCGCGCCGACGTCGCCTTCATCGTGCCGCGCACGCGCACGATCTCGGCCACGATGCGGCTCCGGTCCGCCGACGGCGATAATGGCCGCATCATCAGCGTCGAGCTCATACCTTCGGCGGAAGGTGATCCGGTGCTGGACGGCCTGGAGGCACCGGCCGGATTCGGTGGTGTCGTGCTCTCGCTGGATGCAGCTGACAAGCTGGGCGCCGAGGCCGGAAGCCGGGTGGAAGGCATCGTCTCGCGCACGTTGGCGGGCGAACAGCAGACGCGCCTGTTGCCGCTACGGGCCACCGGCGTCGCCCCCGCCGGGGCCTTCGCCCGCGACGGCATGTTCGTGTCGCACGACCTGCTCGTGGCCATCGAGGACTTTCGCGACGGCCGCGCCGTGCCGGCTCTCGGGTGGGAAGGCACGGCCCCACGGGACGAAAGCCGGTCGTTCGCGGGATTTCGCCTGTATGCGCGGAGCATCGAGGACGTCGCCGGCCTGCGCACCAGGCTGATGGAGCAGGGCATCGACGTGCGCACCCGGGTCGCCGATATCGAACTGGTCGAGGCGATGGACCGGAACCTGGGCATCGTGTTCTGGATCATCGCCACCATAGCCGGCGCCGGATTCGGCCTGTCCTTCGGCAGCAGTGTCTGGGCAAACGTGGACAGGAAGCGCCGTGAGTTCAGCGTACTGCGGCTGACCGGCTTTCGCAGCCGCAGCATCGTCTGGTTCCCGATCGTGCAAGCGGTCCTGACGGCTTTCCTGGGCTGGACGATCGCCGCGCTGGCGTTCTTCGGCGTGCAAGCGGGACTCAACGCGCTGTTCATCGCGAACGTCGGCGGCGGCGAAGCGGTCTGCCGGCTTTTGCCGATACATTTCGTGATTGCACTGGCATTGACGGTGATCGTCGCGACCATCGCGGCAGCCCTCGGCGGCTCACGGCTGGCTCGCCTGGAGCCGTCGCTGGCATTGCGGGAGGCTTGAGTGCGGGCGTTCTCTGCTGTCCTGCCTCCCTCTCCTCAGAAGATCAGCATAAGCAGCAGCACGACGACGATCAGCCCGATCAGAAAAATGATTCCAGCCACACTACCCAGGAACTTCAGCATCTGCGATCTCCTCTTCCGCTTGCGGAGAAGCGTCCGCCTCCGCTACAGGACTTGGCTGCAAGAAGCGTACCAATGCAGCGGCACAACCGGCTCGTTGCCCCTGCTATGCTGGTTCGGCCGGTTCAGGGGGTGGCTCGGGAGGCGCGGCAGGCAATGAGCAGTGGCGGATCGGCATTGAAGTGCCCCTCGCGTGCGCGATGGCTGCGGTTCTCCTGACACTCCTCGTCGTCGCGCTGGCGGTCGTCATCGGCGGCTACCTGTTGCGGGATACGCCGATCCGGCGGGTTCGCCAGCGCGGCCGGTCGGGCGGGCTCCATGTGGGGGACGCCCGTGTCGGCCGCGTACTCGAAGTCCTTGCCCAGGCGTCACTCGAGCCGGGTCATCGCATCGAGCTGCTGGAGAACGGCGACCGGTTCTTTACCCGGCTGTTGGCGGATCTGGAAGCTGCAAGTCACCTGATTACCTGGCAGGTTTTCTGGTTCAAGCCCGGACGACTGGCGCGGCAGGTGTCCGAAGTTCTGCAGGAACGCGCGCGGGCGGGCGTGGAGGTGCTGGTTCTGATCGATTACTTCGGCGCGCAGGGGCTCCCGAAGGAGTATGTCGCGGCCCTGCGCACGGCTGGCGTGAACGTGCAGGTCTACCGGCCGCTGGATTGGAGGAACCTGTACAAATTTCCGCACCGCTCGCACGTCCGCTCCGTGGTTGTCGATTCCCGGATCGGCTACACCGGAGGCTTCGGCATCGATGACCGTTGGCTGGGCAACGGGCGCGAACCGGGTCAGTGGCGCGATACGCAGGTGCGTATCCAGGGGCCCGCCGTCGACCAGTTGCAGGCCCCCTTCCTTGCGAACTGGGCCGAAACCACCGGCGAACTGCTGTTCGGCGACAGCGTGATCGAAGCGGCAGCCGTGGCGGCCGACGACTCGCAGCGAGCCGCGGTCATGTACGGTTCGCCGTCGCTCGGCAGCACCACCGTCGAGCGCTACCTGGCGCTCACGCTGAGCGCTGCCCGCGAGACGCTGTATATCACCAGCGCCTACTTCGTTCCCAGTCGGGGATTCCGGGAGTTGCTCTGCCAGGCAGCGGCGAGTGGCGTCGACGTGCGCATCCTGACGCCCGGACACAATACCGATCAGCCGTCGGCCTGGTACGCAGGGCGTGTGCATTACGAGGAACTGCTGCGCGGCGGCGTGCGCATCTACGAATACGCCCCCACGATGCTTCACGCCAAGACGATCGTCGCCGATCGGATCTGGGTGTCCGTGGGATCGATCAATTTCGACAATCGATCGCTCAAGCTGAATGACGAAGTATCGCTCGTTGCCCGGGACGAGGGGCTCGGGCACGCCATGCAGGAGATGTTTCTGCGTGACCTGACGTTTGCGCGGGAAGTCGCCCTCAGCGACTTCGCGCAACGGGGCCGCGGCGAACGCCTTCGGGAGCGCGCAGCCTGGCTGATTGCGCCACTGCTTTAATGGCCTGAAGGTACCAGACCGATGCCTATGCGGCCGCGAGCGCTATTCGGGTGGCTTCGTCCTGAACTCCACCGCGATGGCGCGGATCGTGGTATCGCCGACGTTCTCTGCCCAGTGGCGCGCGACGGGAGCCAACAGTTCTGCCTGGTTGTCGCGGATCGTCTGGTCATGTGACTGACTGTCGTCCGTGTGCACGCGCAAGGTTCCGCCTTCGATGGCGAGCACCGTGTAGGCCGGGTGCGAATGCGGCGCATCTCGCTCTCCCGGCCGGTAGCGGATCTCGAGGACTCGAATCTCGTCGTTCTCGAAGAGTACCGTATAGATGTGCGGACTCACTGCCACCGGATCCTCGGCAAGCACCGGGCAGGCGATGCAAAGCGTCGACACCAGGAAAACCATCGTGGCTCTCTTGTTCAGCATATTCTCGTCCTTTTCTTCTGGAGCGCCTGACAGCGCGAGACCAGCGGGGATACTACTCCGACGGGCGGGCCGGCTGCATCGCGCGGCCGCTACAGGGCCAGGCGCCGTTTTCCGGTCCAAGGGCCCCGGCTGCTGTCGGTCGCGTCAGGAGCCGCCCCCCGCCGGGCCTTCCGCCTCGAGGCGGCGCTTTGACGGCTCGCCGCGCCCCTTGTGCTCGGCACGCATCATGTACACCAGCGATACGCAGGCGGCCACGAGCAGGAACGACATCGGCAGGCCCAGTGTGATGGCGGCGTGCTGTATCGCTTGCAGCCCGCCCACCACGAGCAGGGTGGCGGCGACGGCGCCCTCGGAGACGGCCCAGAAGATGCGCTGAGACACCGGCGGGTGCGGATGCCCTCCCGAGGTGACGATGTCGTCGACCAGGGAGCCGGAGTCGGACGACGTGATGAAGAAGATCACGATAACGGCCGTCGCGAGGATCATCGATGCCTGCGCGAGCGGCAAGTGTTGCAGTAGCGAATGCAGGGCGATTTCGGGTGTGCCGATGACCCGGTCCGCCAGCTCGATGTTGCGGAACATTTCGAACTGCAGGGCCGTGCCGCCGAAGACGGCCATCCACACGAAGGTAACGAGTGTCGGCACCACGAGCCCCGCGATGATCAGCTCGCGCACGGTGCGTCCCTTCGATATCCGGGCGACGAAGATGCCGACGAAGGGCGACCATGATATCCACCATCCCCAGTAGAACAGCGTCCACGTCGCCTGCCAGTCGTTGGTTCGCGCGAAGTCGATCGAGAAACTGGTCTGGACCAGGGTCTGGAAGTAGCGCCCGAGGCTGGAGACGAGGGTCTCCAGGACTGCTACGGTCGGACCGGTTACGAAGACGAACAGCAACAGTACCGCCGCGAGGCCCAGGTTGAGCAGGGAAAGCCGTCGTATGCCGCGGCTGACGCCCAGAACCACGGAGGTGACGGCCACGGCCGTAATGATTGCAATGATGATCACCTGCACGAACGTCGACGTGGCGATGCCCGTGAACGTGCTGATGCCGACGTTGATCTGCATGGCCCCGAGACCCAGCGAGGTGGCAACGCCGAGCAACGTGCCGACCGTGCACAGGATGTCGACGCCGTGGCCGATGTTGCCGTGGATTCGCTTGCCGAGCAGCGGATAGAGGATCGAGCGCGGCGCGAGCGGCAGGCCGATGCGAAAGTGGCAGTAGGCGATTGAAACGGCCAGAACCAGGTAGATGGCCCACGGATGCAGTCCCCAGTGGAAGAAGGTGTAGCGCATCGCGTCGCGAGCCGACTGGACCGTCGCCGCTTCCCCGGAGGGCGGGTTCGCGTAGTGATTGAGGGGCTCGGCGACGCCCCAGAAAACCAGCCCGGTTCCCATGCCTGCGGCGAACAGCATGATGAACCAGGAAACGCGGCCATACTCCGGCTCGTCGTCGTCCTTGCCCAGCCGGACACTGCCGAAAGGGCTTATCAGCGTGTAGGCGATGAAACCGAGTATGGCACTGGTCGCCAGCACGTAATACCAGCCCAGCGTCTCGGTGATCCAGGACCGCGCGCTGGAGAAGACGGCCGCCGCCTGCTCCGTTGCCGCGCCGCCGAAAATGCAAAAGCCCACCACAATGGCGGCAGAGCCGACGAAGACCGTCGGCTGCATCCTGTTGAACATTAGAACGACCCGGAGAAAGAGGACGGCAGGAAGCCGCGACGGTACAGGCCGATACTATGACAAGCGGGCGGGCCTGTACATGCTCAACGACTTCGCCCCTGCAGCTGTTGCCAAGGAATCAAGCAGCGAAAGGGAGTTCTTCGCGGGCTTCCCGAGGGGAGGAGACCCGTCAAGGCCGCAGATGGCGCTCGAGAAACTGCAAGTATGCTTTTGATGCTGTTACGCGGTTCTCGCGCTTGCGGAAGCCATGTCCCTCGCCTTCGAAAACGATGTACTCCACCTGCACATCCTGCGATTTTGCTGCGGCGACGAATTCATCGGTCTGGACCTTGGGAACACGCGCGTCGTTGGCGCCCTGAACTACCAGCATGGGACGCTTGATGTTTCCGACGTGAAAGTAGGGCGATATGCGACGAAGGCGCTCTGCGTCTTCATCAGGATGCCCGATCTCATCAAATGCCGCGGCCTGTCGCGGCAGTCTCCAATTAGGCTCGCCCAGCATATGGATCCAGTTGGTGACGCCGAAAATATTGATGCCCACATCAAAGGCTTCTGGTGCGAATGTGAGGGCCGCCGCCGTGAGGAATCCTCCGTAAGACGCGCCCATGACGCCGATCCGCGCCTGGTCGACCCAGTCGTGAGACTCCAGAAACTCGCGGGAGGCCACGACGTCGGCAAGGTCGACGTCGCCGTGGCGGCGCCGGTCGAGCATGCGGAAGGTCTTGCCGTAGCCATCCGAACCGCGATTATTGATGGCATAGACCGCATACCCGTGGTTGACCAGGTGCTGGATCACCGGGCGAAAGCCCTGCCGGCTTTGCGCCCCGGGTCCGCCGTGGATCCACACCATTGCCGGTACCGGATTCTCCGCGCTCGCCTGATGCGGCCGGTACATGAGCCCCGGAATGTCGAGACCGTCATGGCTTTCGAACCACACGACGTCGCTGGCCACCAGATGGTCCTCGTCGAGCGCAGGGTTCAGCGCCTGTGTCAGGCGGCGTGCCTCGCCGCCGGGCAGGTCGATGACGTACACATCGGCCGGCGAGGTGTCGCTCTCGAGCAGGGCTGCAGCCGTTTCAGCCGTTGCGTCGAAGCGGATGTCGTTCAGCTCGCCGTCCGCCAGGCCGCTGAACGTCACTGTCCGGTCCTCGCGGGTATCTGTGACCGTCAGTTCGGTCCGCGAGTCTGCGTTGATCTCGACGACCTGATAGCGCTCCTCCGGTGACCAGCCCACATCGGTAACGTCCCAGTTGGCCTGCACCAGCGGTGCCGTCTCGCCGCTCCGCGTGTCGTAGGTCCACGCCTGCAGGAACTCGCCGTGCTCATCCGTGCCGTAAACCAGGTGGCGGCTGTCCGGGCTGAAGCCGACGGCGGTGTGCACTACCTCAGTGCCCTCGGAAGTCAGGATGCGCTCTGCTTGCCGGTGCTCGCTCTCGAGGTCGACCAGGTAAATATCGAAGTCGTAGCGCGTGTGATGGAAATCCAGCGCCAGCCAGCGGCCATCGGGACTGATGCGAAAACCGCGAGTCGGAAAGGGCGGGCCGGAGTTCTCGAACACCATCTCGCGCTCGTAGGTGGCCGCGTCGTAGCGATAAAGGTCCGCCACTTCAGGATCCCGTTCGGTCGAGGTCAGGAAAAAGGCCTGGCCGTCGTCCCTCCAACTGAGAAAGCGCAAGCCCGACTCAGCGCCGGCAATGTCGTAATCCCCCGGCGGCGTCAGATCGATAACACGACCGTCCTCCTCACGCACGAACACGCTGTTCTGTTCATTTCCGCCTACGTCACCCGTCAGCAGTGCCCGGCCATCCTCCGGAAACCAGCTTACAGCAAAGATGGCATTGTTCTGCGATGAAGTCAGCGGTTCGCGGCTGCCGTCAGCAACCGACATAGCGTAGGCGTTGAAAACACCGCTCTCGTCCGAACTCACCAGCAGGCGGTTGCCGTCCGCCGAAAATGCATGGCCGTTGCCGTGCGCCAGCCTGTAGCTGACGGTGTTGAAGAACGCCTCTGCCGAATAACGCGGCGTCTCGACTGCTGTTGTCTCGATTGTCGCCGAATCGGCGGGGTCGCGACCGCAGCCGCTCAGCGCAACCATAAAACCGGCAATCCATGCGACACGCCTGCTCGTCTTGCAACTCCCCATTACATTCCCCTGTTCCGGCTCTCAGCCACTGAGGTGCTGACCGCCATCCGCGGCTTCTGGTAATCGAAGCTTTCGAATTTCGTCCTTCAGTGCGTTGCCATCTTCGTCGGCGAGCGCCGCCTCCTGAAGTTCTGCCAGCCGTGCTGCGGCATCTGTGCGGCTTTGCAGGTCTTCCAGCGCATCCATCAGTTGAGTGAATTTTCCGAGACTCCGCTCGTAGGTCTCTCCGTATCCCTTGACGACCCTCTGGCAGCGCGCGACTTGCACGCCCAGATCATAATCCGAGCGAGCACACTGCAGGACTGTCTGGAGCCAGTCTTCAATCCGCACATTCTCAGTCTTGTAGCGTAGCGTCGAGCGGCGGATCCTGCGCAAGGAGGCCAGCGTGCGCAGGAGGAGGAAATGAGAGAGCGTAGTCGTTCTAACATGCCGGCCCTTCTTGAGAAACGGACCGAGCAGGGTCTTCGGTACCCTCGATCGAAGCATCCAGTGACCGATCGCTGCAGGGCAGGTATCGGCGATCTCTTCGAGCCGTGGATGCATATACTCCGTCATCTTCACCACTTCGTCGGCACGCGCACCCAGTTGCTCCAGGCTTCGCTGAAAACGCTCGGGCCTCGTCTTGAGATCCGCGACACGGATGGTGTCCTCATACGTCATGCGTAATGCCAGGTGACGACTGACCTCCCGTGCCAACAGGCAGCTGTTAACGCCGTGCCCGCTCTCGGCAGGTAGCACTCTGGCTATGCGATCGAGATAGAGTGTTGCGTATCGCAGGTCCTGATAGTCCGCGCAGCGTCGAGCACCTTGCAGCAGCACTTCCTGAAGAGCCGCCGGAAACTCCGAGCTGATCCGGTCTATGAGCACACGAGCAGCGGGTGACCGGGGCCTGCGGCTGGCCGGTGTAGCCGGAAAGCCTTCTGGCTCATCATCTCCTTTGCCCAGAGCCGTCTCGTATGCAGCAGTAAAAGCGGCAAGATTCTCATCGACCATTCGGCCGCCGTTACGGATCGCTTCCTCGAAATGCTCGCGAGCGATTGACAGCGAACCGGAACCAGCAAGGGCTCCGAGCAAGGCTGCAGATATGACGCTTCCTGCTTCCTCGGCTGCCTTTCTCATGTCGAATGCCACGAGGCGTTTCGACTGCTCCCGGGCAGCCTTTAACACAGCCTCTCCGTTCGCCATGCCGGAACCGAGAGCGCTCTTTTCGCTGATCGCGTAATCGCGGTGGGTGGATGCAACGAGGGTCGTCAGATCCGGCGTTACGAAGCCCCGCAAGATGGCTCGACCGGCCTCTATCAGCTCGGCCGCAATCACGACATCGACATCACCGGGCATGGGCATCAGAGCGAGAACCGGTTCACGTCCCGCTTTCTTCGCCGCCGCTTCAGGAAATAGCTCAATGCAGTAAACGGTAGAACCGGTGCGCTGCGCGACACCGGGCACGGAGGTGTATTGAGCCAGAAAGCCTGCGGCTTCAGCGGCCTTTACGATCCAGCCGGAGAGCACGCCCCCGCCCTGGCCGCCGAGCGCAACTATTGCGATAGTGACAGGACGGGGCCCGGCTCCCGAAGTTGCTGCCTCGTCATCAGAATGCATGGTACTGTCGACGCTGCTGCTCGCGGCGCTGTAGATAGCCGATCAAGGTTCGCCTCAACCGCGCGACCAGTCTCTCGCGCCGGTTGGGGTTCCGAACGATATCGGCACTGTAGAAGCTGGGGCACAGCACGGCGGCATGAGCGACCTCGCCGCAATTGCCGCAGCCGACGCAGGTATTATCCACATAGGCGACAGGATCCTCCCGCAGCGGATCCGGATTATCGCGGATAGTCAGAGATGGGCAGCCAGATAGCCGAATGCAGCTGTGGTCTCCGGTGCAGGTATCCGCGTCGACCCCGAAACGCGTACGCATGACCCGTTTACCTTCGGCTGCCATGCGATTTCGGATCGGTTGCTCGCGGCGTTGTCTATTCAGCATGCACTCGCCTTCGGCCACTATCACCTTGGGCCCTTTCTCCTTCGTCGCCATTGCTTCACGAAGCGTTGCGCGCATATCCTCGACGTCATAGGTGTGCACCGTTTTGAGCCACTTGACGCCAACACCTCGCACGGCACTCTGAATCGAATGGCCGGTTGATCGGTTTGGGCGCCGTGGGTGCGACGACGGTACTTCCTGTCCGCCCGTTGCGGCAGCGTAGTTGTTGTCGATGATTACAAGGATGTTGTCGTTCTTGTTAAACACCGCATTGCCGACGCCGCTTGTCAGCCCGTTGTGCCAGAAGCCGCCGTCGCCCATAAAGGAGACGGTGCGCTTGGAGGACTCGGTATTGAAGGCAGAGGCGCCGGCCCAGCCCAGCCCATAGCCCATCGTGGTGTTACCGATGTTGAACGGTGGCAGGACTGAGAAAACGTGGCACCCGACGTCGCATGAGACGTGCGACGGGGTGGCTTCCTTGTCGAGCATTTTCATTGCTGAAAAGACGGGACGTTCCGGGCAGCCGGTACAGAAGCCGGGTGGACGCGGCGGGACCACGTCGGCAAGCTCGGTACGTACCGACGGTTCACCACGCGAGCCCTGACGGCGAGGGCCAGAGCGGACGACGTTGTCTCCCCACTCGTCCATGAAGGCCGCTACGCCTTTCCGGATTTCCTCATTGGTATATTCTCCGGCCTTCGGTAGCACATCTTTGCCGACGAGCCGTGTCTGGAGATCCCGCTTCCGCAGGATTGCATGTATGGCCTGCTCGATGTACTCAGGCTGACCTTCTTCAACCAGCAGCACTGCCTTCTTGTCGGAACAAAAATCGGCGATCTCTTCGTCGATAAGAGGGTAGGCGACATTCAGCACATATAGCGGCAAGCTGGTAGTACCGAAGCAGTCCGATAGCCCCTCCATTTCGAGCGCGCGGATCAGGTTGTTGTAAAGGCCGCCTTGAACAACGATGCCCAGTTCACCTCCTTCAGGCCCGAACAACTCGTTCAGGTGGCGAGATCTGATGAAGTCTATGGCCGCTGGCAGGCGCTCGCTGATTTTTTCCTGCTCGTGAACAAAACTGGCCGGCGGCAGAACGATCCTGCTCAGGTCGCGGCTGGGGTGCTCCATTGCGTTACGGAGCTTGAAGTCGGGACGCTTGTTGTCCTTGCTGACGAACCTGCCGTAGACGTGGCAAGCGCGCATTCGCAATTCGAGCATTACCGGCGTTTGCGAAGCCTCGGATAGCTCGAAGCCGGTTTCCACTGCTTCGACGATGCTATTCAGGTTCGGGCGCGGATCAAGCAGCCATATTTGCGACTTCATTGCGAACGCATGCGTCCGTTCCTGCATGATCGACGATCCTTCCCCATAGTCCTCGCCGATGACGATGAGCGCACCGCCTTTGACACCACCGGAGGAGACATTGGAGAGGGCATCTGCAGCGACATTGGTGCCGACGATGGATTTCCATGTGACCGCACCGCGCAATGGATAGTTGACGGAGGCCGCAAGCATTGCGGCGGCCGCCGCTTCCGATGCGCTGGTCTCGAAATGAACGTCGAGTTCGCTTAACAGCGGCTCCGCCTCGGTCAGCACATCCATCAAGTGCGAAATTGGCGCGCCTTGATAGCCACCGACGTATGAGACACCTGACTGCAGCAGCGCCTTGGTCACAGCAAGAATACCCTCACCGGAAAATTCCTCGCCGGCTCCGAGGCGCAGTTTCCGGATTTCCTTTTCAAACGATCGTTCCGCCATTCGTCAGCTCCTGAGTCTTGCTTGTCTGGTGGCAAGTCGGGCCGCTCTGAGCATTTCGCACCGCGTCCGGATTTTTTCCCGGACACGGCCCGGAGCAGCCGCGGCAATTTCTGCCTCGTCGATACGGCGCCAGCCCTCTCGGTCGACATAGGGCTTGTCCGGAATTGGCAGGCCGGCCCGGCCCTTGGTGACTGTTTCGGCCAGCATGCGATCGGCAACGGCAAATGCGGCAGCGCGGCCTGACGCAATTGTGCCGCGCGGACCAGTCGCGGCCCAGCCGGCGACATACAGGCCGCTGTCCACCTTGTTATCCTTGTTGATGAAATGGCCGTCATCGACTGGCACGTTCGACAATGCCGTGCATGAATAGCCTATGCAAGTGACGACGAGGTCGGCCCGGATAGCGCGCTCGCGTCCGGACGGATCGCGGAGCAGTACCCCCTCTACCTTGTCGCGTCCTGAGAATCTCACAGGTTTTGCATGAAAGGCGAATGTCAGTGACTTCCGCCCGGCATCAGAGCCGCCACGCAGGACCTGCGCAGTTCGGTCTGCGTACGTAGCGGGCAGCTCCGGCATCGTGGACACGCGGACGTTCGGCAGTGTGACAAGTTCTCTGAGCTCCGCTTCACTGAACCGCGCAGCCGAAACACCACCACGGCCCGCGATCGTTACCCGATCAATCGGTGCCGCAGCGAGGGTCGCGGAGACCGGCGTGCACAGATCGGAACCGTTGAAGTCATCGGCTTCTTTCAGAAACACGCGTGCCACGTCTATAGCCACGTTGCCCAGGCCGATTATGACGACGCTGCGTACGTAGGATAGGTCAACAGGTGCCTCGCAATGGTCGGGCCTGGCGTTTAACCAATTTACGAGCCGGCCGGATCCGACGACGTTTCCCAATGCTTCGCCAGGAATATCGAGCCGTTTGTCTATGGACGCTCCTACGGCGAGGAGCACGGCGTCGTAGCTATCCATCAGTGCCTCGAGGCTTACATCCTGTCCCACATCGACATTGCCCAGGAAGCGGACATTCGGACGTGCAAGAGCACGTTCCAGCACGCGCGCGACCGCCTTCGTTCCCTGATGATCTGCAGCGACTCCGTACCGGACCAGTCCGAACGGTGTTGGAAGACGCTCGAATACGTGGACAGCCGCATCGGGGTCTTTTCGGCAGATGCGATCCACCGCATACAGTCCGGATGGACCTGCACCGACTACTGCGAAGCTCCGACCTTGCATTGCGCCTCTGCAGCTGGAGGTTTTATAAGCGGACGTATTCGAAGTCGAGCGGCATATTGTTGATGCCTCTGTCCGGCGGGCCTATCCAGCCGGCTATCTTGCCGGGCTCCGTAACCGGTATCATCAGGGACGCTACGATTTCCCGATCCTGTTCATTTGGTAGCCACTTTCGACGGTCCGATTCCAGTGTCCCTGCATCGACCGGGTCTCCTTCCGGGGAGACTGCGGCTCCAGCCCATAGCCCGATCTTGCGATTGAAGTTTTCTGCCGGAAGTCGGAATTCGAAGTCGAAGCCCGCTTTAGTAATCAAGCGGTTCCAGCGTGTCAGACCAACATTGCAGTCACGCGTGTACGCGTTCCTCGTTATGTGGTTCATCGCGTTGCGAGCCGGTACTTCCTGAGTTCCATCCGGCGTCTCGATCAGCTCAACCGCGTTGGAGGCATCGTGGTCTGTGTAGGTATCTTCGTCGGGCCTGCCTTTTAACCCATTGGCGAAATAGCTTGCGGCATTTGACGAGATCTCTGCACCAAACAAGTCCAGGGATGATGAGTACCAGAAGTTTATGTAACGCTGCAGCAATGGAAGGCTGAAAACGCCGGCATCATGCAGTGTCCCAGGGTCATCCGTCCCGAGCTCCGACATCATCTGTAACGTTCGCTTCACAATGCGGGTGATGCCAGTCTCGCCCACGAACATGTGATGTGCTTCTTCAGTCAGCATGAAGCGGCACGTGCGCGCCAGCGGATCGAAGCCGGATTCAGCCAGCGACTTGAGCTGGAATTTTCCATCCCGGTCGGTGAAGTAGGTAAACATGAAGAAGCTGAGCCAATCGGATATCGGTTCATTGAACGTTCCCAGTATTCTCGGATTGTCGATGTCTCCCGAGTGGCGATAAAGAAGTTCCTCCGCCTCTTCTCGCCCATCGCGGCCAAAGTATGCGTGAAGGAGATAGACCATGGCCCACAGGTGGCGGCCTTCTTCGACATTCACCTGAAACAGGTTCCGCATGTCATATAGAGAAGGTGCGGTCGCAGAAAGAAGGCGTTGCTGTTCGACCGATGCCGGCTCTGTATCCCCTTGGGTCACGATCAGCTTGCGCAGCGTGGCCCGGTGTTCTGCCGGGACCTGCTGCCAGACAGGCTGGCCCGCATTGTCACCATACTTCACTACGGCGTTCGGTTGTTGGTCGGCAAGAAAAATACCCCAGCGATAGTCGGGCATTTTTACATAGCCGAACTTCGCCCAGCCTTTCGAGTCCACAGAAACCGCTGTCCGCAGATAAACCTCATTCGATTGATAGTGGCCGGGCCCGAGTTCCTTCCACCAGTCAAGAAATTTCGGCTGCCAGTGCTCCAGCGCGCGCTTCAGGCGTCGGTCGGTCGCAAGGTTGACGTTATTGGGGACGCGTGTCTGATAATCGATCGCCATGTTGGTCTCCGAATTGGTTTAGACCCGGCGAGGGTCAAACTCCGCACGCGTGCCAGAACCGAAAAGCTTCAGCGCCCCTCGCTCACCAACTGCGTTCGGTCTAATGAATATCCAGTTCTGCCATGCCGAAAGACGGCCGAAGATTTTGGACGCAACGGTTTCCGGCCCGGCGAAGCGCAGTGAAGCCTCCATACCCGTGAGAGCATCCGGCGACATGGAGGCACGCTCTTCGATGGCGAGCCGAATCTCCTCCTCCCAGTCGATGTCATCGGGTGCGAACGTGACAAGGCCGAGATCCGCTGCCTCGCCAGCACCGATGGCTGTATTCTGCAGGTGCCGCAGCTCGTCCAGCGCGCCGTCCCGGGACTGTAGTCGGGCCTCGAGGCGGCCCAGCCCGTGCGCCATTGGATAGAGGCCGAAGTTAGCGGCACTGAGTGATATGACCGGACCCTTCTCGGGCGCAGATAGGAGATCCAGCATGTAGCTTCTGTCCGCCGCGAACAGCAGTTCTGCCAGCGTTCCTGCAAAAGCCGACCCCGGTTTCACGACTGCGTACAACGAACGAGAAGAAACATCCAGACGCGAGAATGTGCGGCGAAGGAGGCCGACCACTTCGTTGACGAACCAGTGCTCTGAATTGGCGTTCAGAGCCTCGTCGTACTTCAGAGCCATCTCACCGTCACCTTCGGTTTCCAGGATCCATAGCCCCAGCTCAGGTTCATTGAGTCGTAGCATCAGAATCGCATCGTCCAGCTCCCGGGCCATTTCGAGTGGCCAGAATTCGGCTCCGGATCGCCGCATGGCTTCGCCGTCAGCGGGCGGCGGTGTTGCGGGTGCAGCGATCCTGATCGTCGCGAAGCCCCTTGGGCGGTCGAATGTGGTATCCACCCAGCGGTAGTGGTAGCCGGTTTCATCAATGACTCGATTCAGAGGAGTCAGCTTGACCCCTTCCGCAGCCTGCGGACGACGGCTTTCTTCGGCAAGTGCCTTTGCTCGCGACATAACCGCTTCGTTCCAGCGGCCGGGGGGGACAACGTCATCGACAAGGCGCCATTCCTTTGCCCGGCGGCCGCGGACGCCTTCCTGGGATGTACAGAAAACGTCGGCGCGATCTCTGCGCACCTTTCGTTTGTCGACAAGTCGGGTCAGGCCGCCAGTCCCGGGAAGCACAGCCAGCAGTGGAACTTCAGGCAGGGCAACTGTCGATGAACGGTCGTCGATCAGCAGAATCTCGTCGCAGGCGAGTGCGAGTTCGTAGCCGCCGCCGGCACAGACGCCGTTGACGGCTGCGAGAAACCTGAGACTGCCGTGAGCGGACGAATCTTCGAAGCCGTTTCGTGTTTCATTCGTGAATTTGCAGAAGTTGACCTTCCACGCGTGACTGGAAAGGCCAAGCATGTAGATATTGGCACCGGAGCAGAACATCCGGTCGAGCGTTGATGTTATGACAACGCAGCCGACCTCGGGGTGCTCAAAGCGCAGCCGTTCGATGATGTCGGCAAGCTCGATGTCTACCCCGAAATCGTAGCTATTGAGCTTGAGCTTGTAGCCTTTTTTCAGGCCGCCGTCCTGGTCGACGCCCATTTTGACTGTCGCTATGCGGCCATCGATGCTGAGGGTCCAGTGCCTGTAGTTTCCGGGCTGCGGATCGAAGGTTTGAACTTCTGCTTCGGGTTTTTCGGCGACGCTCATGCAACGGGTCTCCTGGACGCTGGCCTGGTCGAATAATGCAATATATTACACTTTACCCCCACGGACAACCGGTCAATTGGCCGTATTTCGGAAAACCTGGTGGAGGGGAAGGGCTACTGAACGCCCAGAGCAGTACTATATTACATACTGCGGCCTTCCCGAGAGGCCGGAACGGTGGACGGAAGTCCACTTACTCGCGAACAAAGATGTCGAGCGGCAGAATTGCCGTCACGCCTACGTTTGGCGCGTCAACCAGTTGGCCGATTCGCAGATCCACGGCAATGCTGGCAATGATGTAGGCTTCGGCGCGGCTGTAGCCGTAGGTCGTGGCGATGTAGCCGACCATCTCCTCCAGCGCATTGCGTGCAGCGAGATTGATGTCCTTGTGCAGGTTTGTCAGTGACGAGACTTTGGCGGACTCGAGGTAGCGCATATCGGGAGGCACGCTTCCCCTTTCCTTCAGCGGGAGGCCCGTGACGGCGTAAAACCGCTTTGACGCAATGTCCAGCAGCCGAGCGGGGCCCTCGTAGTGCGGGCCCCGCGACAGGTCCATCGCCCGATGTTCTTTTTTCAGTATTTCTGCCATGAGCGTGACGTCAGCATCCATCTCGATAGCCGTGCCCGCGACTTCGCCGTCTCCCTGGGCAAAGTGGACGTCGCCGACGGCGAGTCCGCAACCATCCACGTAGCATGGGAGGTAGATCGTGGCGCCAACGCCCATGTATCGGATATCCATGTTGCCGCCATGCTCGCGTGGCGGCAGCGTGCGCAGGCACTGCTGTGCCGCCGATGCCTCTTCCCCGCAGATTTCCGCGGGTGAGGCATGGGCGGGATGCGGCGCAAAGACAGTACCGCCGGCTTCGCCCAGTTCGGACTCCCGGGCGAGAATCTTCTGCAACTCCGGCTGGCCGGGTAAGGTAGTCACGACGCCGGGAAAAGCTGCGTTGGGAATGCGGATCCCCGGCAGGTCGGCCGACTCGGCATAGCGCCGGTCAAGCCTCCAGAGAATCCGATGGTCCTCGCCGATTACGTCCGAGGCGAAGCCGAAGGCAGAGGCCGAGGTGTAGGCGTAAGGTCCCGGCGCGATGTCGATCAGTGTTACAGCTACGACGTCACCCCGTTCAGCCCCTTCAATATGCACGGGGCCGGTCAGGGGATGCACGGTACCGATTTCGGCGCCCGTTTCTCGTGGATCCTCATAATCACTATCGGGATCGAGGTCACGGTCGCTGGCATTGCGGGCCTTGAACACGATCGTCTGTCCCGGCTTCGCCTGTGCCGCCATCGGAATATCGGGATGAAGACGGTTTATGCAATGCGGATCCTCTCCGCAGTGCCTGCCTTCGCCGCCGATAACCAGCAATTCGTCGGCCGCCGATACTGGCGCGGTGGCGGCAGCGGCAAAGAACGCAGCGCCGATGCAAGCCACGATGTGCTTCGCGTAAATAATGCTCTCCTGTGGCTGCCTCTGTGGCAGCCGGCAAGGCCTCGTCGTGGTGGAAATCAGTTGCTGTCCGTGAACTGGATAGCGCCGCCGGGCAGCAGATACAGCACCAGAGCGCGGCCATCGGTAACGGTGGGATGATGCGCCGAGCCGGGCTCGTAGACTTTCCACCCGCTTCCGACGCCGTCAAAGCAGGCATCGGCATCCAGCGGCATCACCATGTCCACTTCACCATGCGGGTGCAGGTGGTGTGGGCCAACGACAGAATCCATGTCGACAACGTCGACGGAGTAACCGTGCGTAAGATCGCTGGGTTTGACGGCTCGACCGAACTTTATACCGCCGGCTTCCCGCGTGCAGAGCCATCCGTCATCAACGCCCAGGCGGCAGAGATCGGCCAGTTCTTGAAACGTGGCGCCAGAAGGGGGAAACTGCCGCATCAATTCGTCTGCGAGGGCAGGATGCAGCTCTTCTTCTGCAATGCATCCGGTTATCGCTGCTACGAGCTGCGTAAATCGCTCAGGGATCGGTTCAGACATCATGCAACCTCCGATACAGTAGTGATCCATTCGGCTGCCCATTTCCCGGCTTCGTCTTCCGCAAGCGTGCCCGACGATGCGTCGTGACGCCGCAACGGCGCGATTCGGGTCGCCCCCTTGAGCGCGAGCAGCTTGTCAAACTTCTCTCCCGCATTGCAGAATGTGTCGGAGTAAGTGCGGTCGCCGAGTGCGTATACCGCGAACGACTTTCCCGCCAGGCTCTCGACCTGCTCTATGCATTCGAAGAACGCGTGGCCGTTATCCGGCACGTCACCATGTCCATGGGTAGAGGAGACAATGACAACAACGTCGAAATCAGCAAGTGTGTCTACCCCGGCGTCCTCCATGAGGCGCATCTCGGCAGTCATGCCAGCCTGGTGAATTACCGTGCACACCTCATCTGCCGCTGCTTCAGCGAGACCCGTCATTGTCGCGACAAAAACTCCGATGCGGGGGCCGGTCATGGGCTTCCTCGTTCTCTATCCATCGCAGGCAACGATCAAGATATGCATTATATATCATTTTTACAAGGGGCTGGCACAAAATGAAACCGTCCGACGCTGACCCGCAACAGGAAGGCGATCCCAACAGGTCCTTCGCTCTGCGTCTGCGAGAGCGACGGGGAAAGATGGGGATGACCCGGCGCCAGCTCGCAGTGGCGTCCGAGATATCGGAACGGTATCTCGCCCACCTCGAAAGCGGCGAAGGCAATCCCAGCCTCGATGTGCTGACGGCGCTCGCCCGAACGCTCAACGTGCCGCTCGCGGAACTTTTGCCGCTGGGCGGCGAAACAGCGGAAGAACGGGCTCGCGCTGCTGCGGCCATGAGGCGCTTGCGGAGAGAGGAAATCGGTGATCTGCTCGAGTGGATTGATGCCCGTTTTGCTCAGCTCGGTGGAAGCAAGGCGCAGAGAATCTCGCTCGTGGGGTTGAGGGGTGCGGGCAAGTCTTCGCTTGGAAAGGCGCTTGCGGAGCGTCTGGAGATGCCGTTTCTTGAAATGACGACCGAAATCGAGCAGGCGTTTGGTGGCAAAACGTCACTGCTGATGGAGCTTTATGGGCCGGCTGGCTTTCGAAAGTACGAGAGGGAAGCCTGGGAAGATCTCGTAAAGAAGCACAGTGCGGCAGTCATCGGCGTTCCTGGCGGTATTGTGGCGAACAGTGTGACCTATAGCCGATTGCTGATGTCGTCGCATTCGATATGGCTGAAGGCGAGCCCGGAGGAGCACATGTCGCGGGTGATGGCACAAGGCGATTTCAGGCCCATGGGAAGCAATCCCCGCGCAATGGCTGATCTAAAAGCTATCCTCGACGCGCGCGCCGGTGATTATGCGCGGGCCGACGCTACTTACGATACCTCGAAAAAGTCCGTGTCGGAAGCCGTCGACGGGCTGACTCTCGTTGCACAGAAGTTGCTTGCCAGGAGGCAATGAGTTCTGAAGTAGCCGCCGATCGGAACGGCTATTCCATCGACGCCAGCTTCCCCGAGTCACGCATATCCCACCGGATACATGCGGGAATCGCCCGGCCGTGCTCCGCCGGGCCTGCGGAACAAACCTTGGACAATGTCATATAATGCATGTTACACAGCGCATAGCCTCGGGATGTTGCCACGAACCTCGCAGCCGTAAGTACGCCAGCCAATTAAAGAGACATTCGTGAACTTACTAGCAAAAGCCGGGCCCGTGGTCGGCGGGCTCCTGATGATGCTGATGCTCCTCGCTGCCTGTGATCGCGATGAGCTCCGGCGCGACATCCGGTTGAGCCACCCGTTCACCGAGAATGATCCGAGACACAAATGGGCAGTGTTTGTGGCAGAAAGGCTGGCCGAACGGACCCGGGGAGAGGTCGTAATTCGAATTTTCCCGAATCAGCAACTTTTCAAAGGCCGCCAGCAGTACGAGGGCTTACGCACAAACCGCATTGATCTCGCGATCTATCCCATGCCGTGGCTTTCGGGACGAGTCCCCGCGGCCAACATCGGTGCACTACCCGGCGTAATCAGCTCGCTCGATGACGGCCTCGCATGGCGCAAGCGTCGCGTCTGGGATCTTCTTGCGGAGTCCGTCGAGTATGCGGATGTTCATATGGCGTCGATCCTCTGGGTTCCCGCTACCTACGCAGGGCGCGATTACGTGCCACGGCTGCCTGATGATCTGTCCGGCATCTCCATGCGCGGCATGGGTGCGCCTCTCGAGACGTTGCTGGCGGCAAAAGGCGCGTCGATAACTTCCATGCCTGCAGCCGATACGTACTTCGGGCTGCAGACGGGCTCGCTGGACGTGCTTTTCAGCACCGTCTCTTCCTTTCTGGGCTATTCGATGCAGGAAGTCGTCAAGGAGATCGTGGTTGGCCGCAGCTTTCTTGCCGGCGGGCATTTTGTCCTGATGAGCCGGGGTCTTCGGCAAAGGCTTTCCGAAGAGAACCTGGCGGTTCTCGATGACGTGATGGCGGAGGGAGAACGGTACTTTGCGATGCTGGCAAAGGCCGAAATGGAAAAGATGGCGGCCCGATTTGAGGAAGAGGGTGTTCGGCTCGTGGAGCTTTCGGACGACGAGTTTGACGCGTGGATGGACGCAGCGCAGGTGTACTCGTGGCCGTACTATCGTGAGACGGTGCCCAATGGAGAAGAAATTCTCGCTGCCATCGCGGAGCCTCGTTGAATGGCCGCGATGCGCATTCCCGTTGTAATGAGGGAGGGCGAGGACCATTAGCATCGGCACTCGGACCGCGCTCGCGCCTGCAGGGTGTGATTGGGGGGCAAGCGGCGGTCCTCTTGTACGCCTTACCAAAGCCACCTACTCGGCGCTGTTGAAAGTCAATGCGCTGTTCGCCTCGATAGCGGCGATTGCACTGGCCCTTGCTGCCTTTTCGATAAGCTACGGCGTGCTTGCGCGAAACCTGATTGGAAAGAGCACCACCTGGGAGCTGGAGGCGGGCATCTATCTGATTCTGTATGCCACCTTTTTCGGTGCTGCATATACGCATGTCGCCGGCGGTCAAATCAGCATCAATGCACTGCGGAATGTCTTACGTCCAAGATGGCAGCGCATCCACAAGGTAGTCGGAGATTCGGCGACCTTGGCGTTCTTCGGGCTGATCTTCTTCTCCGGCTGGCACGACATGTGGACCGCTTTCGATCGCGGATGGCACAGCGACACGATCTGGGGTCCGCCGCTGTGGATCCCGTTGCTCTCGATTCCCGTCGGCGCTGCGCTGCTGGTTGTCACCATGGCTTTTGAAATAATTCTCACGATTTCCAAGCATGAGCCACCGCAGAATTTCAAGCGCAGCAGGGGAGCGCACTGATGGATCCTGTTTCGCATGCCATCGCTGCGTTTGCTTTGCTGGTATTGCTTCTCGGCTTCGGCGTCCCCGTCGCTTATGCTCTCGGTCTTACGGCGACTGTTTTGACGCTAATCGCCGGCAATCCGGGGGAAGTGCTCTACATCGCGGCCTCACTTTTCGAAGGTCTGGAATCGTTCGAGCTGCTTGCGATTCCGCTGTTCGTGCTGATGGGAGCTATTGTGGCCGCAAGCCCCGCTGCAGCCGACTTGTACAGCGTGCTGCATCGGCTTCTATCGTTTCCCGGTGGGCTCGGCATATCTACGATCGGGGGGTGCGCCCTGTTTTCGGCCCTCAGCGGTTCCTCACCTGCGACGGCGGCAGCGATCGGCTCTTCAGGTGTGCCGGAGATGATGCAGCGCGGTTATCCGCCGAGGCTTGCCACTGGAATCATCGTAGGGGGCGGAACACTGGGTATCCTGATTCCGCCATCCGTTGTGCTGATCATCTACGGCATTGTCACGGAGACGTCGATAGGGCGCCTCTTTCTCGCCGGAATCGTTCCGGCGCTGGTGATTGTGGCACTGTTCGGCGTATACGTGGCATTCGCAATTCGCCGGCATGAGAAGAAATCCGGCACGATCAGGGAAAACGCCGAATCTGCCGATCAGTCCGGGGCGGGCCTGCGGGTGATTCCTTTCTTCGCGCTGATCCTCGGCGTCATGATGGCGCTCTATGGCGGTTGGGCTTCACCCAGTGAAGTTGCTGCCTTGAGTGCGGTTGGCGCGTTTGCGCTCGTGGCCCTGGTGTACCGCGTCGCTGCCTGGTCGGTCTGGCGTGACATCATGATGAAGGCTGTGCGTGAGACGAGCTTCATAATGCTCATTGCCGCGTTCTCCTATTACCTCAATCAGTACCTGGCGTTCCAGGGCTCGATAGGGGAAATCACTCAGCTACTGCTGGAGTTCAGTAGTAACCGATGGATAACGCTGTTCTTGCTGAGTCTTTCGATGCTCGCCCTGGGGCTGATATTGCCTCCATTCGCTATTGTCGTGATCGTCGCGCCGATGTTCCTCCCGTTTGTGATTTCAGCCGGCTTCGACCCGGTGTGGTTCGGCATTCTGGTGACGATTATTATGGAGATGGGGCTGATCACACCGCCAATCGGAGTGAATCTCTTCGTTGTGCAGGCAATATCGCCGGAAGTCCCGCTGCGCGACATCATGCTTGGCTCCGCGCCGTTTTTGGGGCTGCTGGCCGTTGCGGCAGTGATACTTTGCGTTGCCCCGGGCCTCGTGCTATGGCTGCCCGATCTTCTCCTCTGACGCACGATCGTAAGGGAGTTCAAAAAATGAAAATAGTGCAGGTGACAGCGCATCCACTCAACGTTGGAATGAGGTTCGACCTGGGCGGAAAGGCGCAAGAATCCAGTTTGAGCATGTGCCTGGTGCGGATCGAGACAGATGACGGGCATGTGGGGACCGGAATGACCGCCATTACCGAGGAGGAGGTGATCGCGACCATTGTGGATCGCGTGGCCGCACCGGCGCTGATCGGCGAGGACCCCCTTGCCACCGAAAGGCTCTGGGAGAAACTTTACTGGCTTCTTGCACCGAGAGGGCAAAGCGGCTACGCGTGTCACGCCATTGCTGCTGTCGACATTGCGTTATGGGATCTGAAAGGGAAGGCGCTGAGGCAGCCGCTTTGGCGGTTGCTTGGAGGGGCGCGCACCCGGGTTCCAACCTATACAACCTTCGGGTTTCCGTTTTACGACCGAGATGCTCTGGTGGATGCGGCGAAGCGCACGGTATCGTCCGGCAGCAAACGGTTAAAGATGGTAGTTGGCCACGGAGCCTTGAAGCGGCGGGACGAACCGCGATCAATGGAATCGGTGATCGCAGAGGATGTACGGCGGGTGGCCTCGGTCAGGGATGCGGTTGGACCGGAAGTGGCGTTGTTCGTGGATGCCAACTGCAATCTGGACCCGTTCACTGCCGCCAGCCTTGCAAATCGACTGGAGCCGTACGATATCTCGTTTTTCGAAGAACCTGTAACGCAAAACGACACGCGCGCACTCGCGGACCTGCGTGGGAGAACCACAATACCGCTGGCTGGTGGTCAGAACGAGGGAATGGCGTACCGGTTCCGTGAATTCCTGGTCGCGAAAGCGCTCGACGTACTGCAACCGAACGTCACCATTACAGGAGGTTACACCCAGTGCCTGAAAATCGCTGGCATGGCTCAGGCCTTCAATGTCGGTCTCGATAATGGGGGAGCCTGGCCGCACCATAATATGCACTTGCACGGTGGAGTAATGAATGGCGGGATGGTCGAATACCATCTGGGAGCTGTGGAGTGCTGCCGGCAGGTTTTCAGGAACCTGCCCGTCGCCGTTGACGGTTGGCTGGATTTGCCCGAGGCGCCGGGACTGGGTTTTGACGCTGATTGGGACGCGGTCAGGGAGCTCTCAAAGCGGCCGAATGCTGCGGGCAGCGGCAAAGGTGGCTGACCGCCTGAGCAAAGTCGCAGCCATCAGCGACCTTCGAACAATGGCGCGATCCCGTGTACCCGGAATAATCTTTGACTACCTCGATGGCGGCGCTGACAGCGAATGCTGCCTCGCCCGAAATCGCGCGGCATTCCGCAACGCATTGCTCGAGCCCAGATACCTGGTTGATGTCAGTTGCCGCGACGCTCGCGTGACGCTCTTCGGCAGGACGTACGCGGCGCCGTTTGGCTTCGCTCCGATAGGAATCGCCAACCTGATCTGGCCTCGCGCCGAGCAAACGGCTGCGGCAATCGCGGCAAGCGAGAACATCCCGTTCGTGCTGAGCACGGCAAGTGCCTCGACAGTTGAGGAAATTGCCGAAATCGGAGGAAGCAACGTCTGGTTTCAACTTTATCCGTCTTCGAACGACGAGATCACGTTCGACCTTGTGTCGCGAGCCACGATGGCGGGCTGCGGAGCTTTGGTCGTTACAGTCGACGTGCCGGTCCCAGGCAAGCGGAATCGGGATCTCCGCAACGGCTTTGGATTGCCGATGCGACTCGGAATCGGCGGCGCACTGGATTTTTCGCGGCGGACGGCGTGGGCTCTGGGGGTGCTGCAGCATGGCCTTCCGACATTCGCGAATCTCGCGCCGTACATGGACGGTGCTGCAAAGACTCAGACCCTCGCCAGGTTTATGGCGTCTCAGATATCCGGAGCATTCGACTGGGCGGCACTCAAGGCCATCAGACAACGCTGGTCCGGACCGCTGGTGCTGAAGGGCATCCTGCAGGTGAGTGACGCCCGGCGCGCCGTCGAGGAAGGGGTCGACGGGATAATCGTCTCCAATCACGGCGGCAGGCAGCTCGATTCAGCCCCGGCAACGCTTGATGTCATCTCGGGGATTCGGGCTGCAGTGGGCGATGACATCACAGTCATGCTGGATAGCGGAATTCGCAGCGGCGCTGACATAGTTAAAGCCATCGCCGCGGGGGCCGAGTTTACGTTTTGCGGCCGAGCCTGGATCTATGGCATTGCCGGGGCCGGCCGGAGCGGTGCCGGCAGAGCCGTGCAAATCCTCCAGCAGGAGATTGACTGCGCCCTCGGTCAGATCGGTTGTCCGCGTGTGGCTGACCTCGACCAGTCATGGCTGGCGCAACTGCCCGCAGCCCAGGGTCCCCGCGTCGCGCAACCACGCCATTAACGCCAATTTTGCAGGCCAGGGGCATGGCGATCGTCATGCATCATCTTGCTTATTGGCTCTGTTGCGCGGCCCCAGAAGATGTGTCATAGTGCATTCTCGCGGCCAGGACTGCAGAATTCCGTACTGCTTCGATGCATTATGATGCGTCCCAGCGTCACAGAGCAGGCATCAGGTCAGGCCGCGCGATGATGCACGGCTCCGAGGCGAGCGGCTTTTCCGACTCGCAGCGACGTTCGGCAGCGGCTTTACCGGAATTTGCCGGGGCAGGGGGAAGTTTTCAAATGAGAACGATTGAGGGGGTGAAGCAAATGATCTCATCTACAGGAAAGCGGAATGGTTGCCGCAGGAAGGGCCGCGCGCTGCTCGTGGGAGCCTCCGTCAGCCTGGTGGTGCTGGCCAGCGGTGGGACGAAGCCGGCGATGGCTCAGGCCGACGAGGCCGAAGCGCTCGAGGAAATTGTGGTCACCGGATCGCGCATTACGCGCGCGGGATTCGACACATTGCAGCCTGCGATCCAGGTTGACTCGGCGTTCATCGACGAGCGGGGGTTTCAGAATGTCGGCGATGCATTGAGTGAAAATCCGGCCTTCGGCCTTGGACTGGACGCTCGGGGTAACCAGGATACTTTTTCAATCGGACAGAACTTCGTCAACGTGTTCGGCCTCGGTACGGCGCGTACATTAACGCTCATCAATGGGCGCCGGGTAATCAGTTCCGTGATACCAACGGTTACGGAAACGAGCGCGGATCCCGGTCTTTCAGTTGATATGAACATCATTCCTACAGCCCTGGTCGACCGCGTTGAAACCGTTTTCACCGGCGGCGCTCCGATTTACGGCACGGATGCAATTGCGGGGACCGTCAATGTCATCCTCAAGGATGACTATGAGGGCTTCACGACGGACATTCAGCACGGCTTTGATGAGAATGGGGACGCTGATTCCTTCCGGGCTCGCGGACTCTGGGGTGGCAACTTCGATGGGGGAAGAGGTAACGCAGTTGTAGCGGTCGAATACTCCAGCCTTAGCGGTCTGCGAGCTGATCGCAACAGGGTGGCGCGTCGCGATAATTCTTTCTGCGAAAACCCCGCGAATACAGGGCCGGCGGACGGTACTCCGGACTTCCTCCTGTGTGAAGATGCCACTAATTTCTACATCCATCTGAACACCTCACAGCCCGCGATTGGTGGTGATCCGACGGATCCGAACCGGCAGCTCAGAATCAACGCATTCAACAACTTCGAGAACGCCTTGAAGGACGCGAGCGGCAACCCGCTGGCATTCGACGTGGATGGCACCTTGCGTACCTGGGACGAGCTCAACCTCGGGACGCCACGAAACGCGGTATTTACCCAGGGCGGGAACGGGAATCAGAATCCGGTACTGATGAATACTCCAACGACGAATGCGCTCATTAACCCGGTCGACCGGCACATCTTTAGTGCGAATGCACATTACGAGTTAGCCCCCAACACCCGCGTCTTCGTCGAAGGACTCGTTTCGCGCACAGAGGCGGAGGAATTGGTCAGTACGCCGCGGGCGATGGCAGATTTGTCAGGACCTGCGCAGCTCCGGCCGGGCATTCCGATCAATATCAACGATAACCCTTTTGTCACGGACCAGCTCAGGCAGACGCTGATAATGAACAACGCCTTTGACCCGACGCTCGTTGACGGAAACGGCGATCCCGTACCGCAGTATTTCAAGGTAAATCGCTCCAACCTCGACGTGGAAGGTAATGCGCCGTTTTTCATGGATCAGGACGTCCTTCGCTTTGTTGCGGGGCTTGAAGGTGATCTGGAGTTACTTGGGCGTGACTGGCGATGGGACGTCGCAGCCGTGTACGGTAAGAGTGCCAGCGTTATCGAATCGCCCAACATCGATGCACAGCGATTTGCGTTTGCGCTGGATGCGGTGGTTGACCCGGAAACCGGGGATCCGGCCTGCCGGGTACAGGTGGAAGGAATCGAGGATCCATCCATCCTTCCCTTGCACAGAACGGCAGTAACCGAGTGCGTGCCTTTCAATCCACTCGGCTTCAATCCCTTGACGGACCAGCAGCGAGACTACCTGATACAGCCGTCGATCTCGACGGCCGAGAACCGGCAGATCGTTTACGACGCCAATATTGCAGGTAACCTTTTTGAAGCCCCCGCGGGCCCTGTAGGTGTGGCGGCCGGTATCACTCACCGGCGTGAGCAGTCCTCGTTTACCAATGATCGCTCGGCGCGCAACGCGCTCGCTGAGTTCGGGCCTCTGGTGGATGTCTTTGGCAAGTTTGATACAACAGAGGTCTATGGCGAGGCGCTCGTGCCTGTTTTCCAGAGCGACAGCGGCATTATCGACACGTTGGAAGTGGAGGGTGCTCTGCGCTACGTCGACAACTCGCGTACCGGGGGAGATGTTACCTGGACCGCCGGAGCGCGGCTCCGCCCGAACTTGCCGGCAATTGGCAGCTCCGTGATGCTTCGCGGTAATTACACCGAAGCGATCCGGGCGCCTGCAGTGACAGAGCTATTCCTGCCGCGGTCCGACATACGTACGACAGCCAACGATCCCTGTGACCCGCAGTTCCTGCTTGCCGGTCCGGACCCGGATCAAAGGCGTGCAAATTGTGAGAGTGCGGCTCCCTCAGGTGTCGATCTCGACAATTTCTCTTCCGATATTGTTACCTTGCGCCAAGAGGCAATATCCGGCGGCAATCCCAATCTCGAGAATGAGGACAGCTCGTCCTGGAGCGTTGGTGCGATTTTCACCCCTGAAAATCTGCCGGGATTCTCCTGGTCGGTGGATTGGATAGACATCGAGATCGAGGGCGCCATCACGACACTGGGGGCGACGGATATTCTCAATGCATGCTATGACAGCGCCGGCTTCCCGAATGCCCCCGCCTGCGACCGATTCCGCCGTGATGAGAACTTTCAGGTGGTCGATCTGGAAACGGGCTTTGTGAACGTGGCAGTGCGCGAGTTCGCAGGCTTGACGTCCAATGTATCGTATCAATTCGATGCGGCCAGCATTCCGTTTGTGGGAGACTTTCCGGGCACCTTCGATCTCTTCGGTTCGCTGTTTCATGTCGCGAAGCATGAACAGCAAGTTGGCTCAGGCGACCTGGACATCCTGGCGGGCGAGCGGGACAACGAACGTCTGCAGTATGACGTGAACCTGCGCTATAACAACGGTCCCCTGATGGTATTGTGGCAAACACGGCATATTGGCTCGTATACGATCGATAAGCAGGAAACGAGCGAGTTCAGGCCCGCCGATCAGTCAGAGGTTTCCGCCATGTACATCAATAACGCGACTTTCAGATATCAGGTGACCGACAGCCTTTTTTCCCAGTTGGCGATCAGGAATGTATTCGACAACCGTGACGGTGCATTGCGGGCAGCCAGCACGGACGGGCTGAAGTACACTGACGCCATTGGCCGGACTTTCCTGGTCAGCGTAGGCGCCGAATTCTAGGATGTTGCGTCTTTGACTGACCTTGTTAGCGGACCCGTCGGTCGGACGGGTCCGCTACTTTCGCGCATGTCAATCATGCAGCAGAGGATGTGACTACCTTTGGGGGAAGATTAATGAAGGCAATGCAGAAGCTTCTCGCTGCCAATGTGGTCTTTGCGACGGCGGTGTTGATTTTACTCGTTAATGAAGAAGCTCGCTCCCAGCCACTGGAAGAAGGAAGCTATCTGTTTGTCGAAACGGCCGGCACTCAGAACGCGCACGTGATTAGCCTGCCGGATCATCAGGTTATACGGACTTTCGATGTGGAACCGGAGGTGTACGACATCCTGGGGTCGAAGGACGGTAAAAGGCTCTACATAAATCACGGGGTCGGCGAGCGGTCCGGACGCCGCTTTCCCGAATCGAGCGAGATCGTCGCTCGAGATCTCCAGACGCTGGAGATCCTCTGGCGTCTGGATATCCCGGACGGATGGGCACACCATTCGGTCGTATCGCCGGATGACAGTTTTCTTTATGTACCCATATTCGATCGGCCCTATATCCTGGTGGTTGACCTCGCGAAGGGAGAAGTTGTCGATCGGCTGTACGGTGACCATGGCAGCCACACATCCGGCCTTTCAGACGATGGGGAGCGCCTTTACATCGGTTCCATATTCACGGAAACCTTCGCAGTTTATGATTTGCAGTCCGGGGGCGAGCCGAGGCGAATTCAGCTCGACGAAGGCGTCCGGAATTTCGCCGTTCCGTCGGACGAATCTGTTGCTTATGTCCAGCTTTCCGGCTTGCACGGTTTCGTCATCGTCGACCTCGGCCTGGGTGAGCCGCTTCGGGCGAATCTGAGGAAGGTGCATCACCCGGATCCGGGCCAGGATCTACCGACATGGTCCATGGGCTGGCCCTATAAAGTGGATAATGGCGTTGCGATGTCGCCTGATGAGAAGCATGTGGTGTTCGCTGCCAGTGCCTATGACAAGGTCCTGGTCTACAGCCACCCGCAGGTGGACCTCGTTGCCGAAATCGAGACCGGCAAGAATCCGAGCTGGGTGCTTATTTCGGATGATAGCCGGTACGCTTACGTGACGTGCCAAACTTCGGACGAAGTGGCTGTCATCTCGCTTGAAACCATGGAAGAGGTGACCCGCATCGGCTTGCCTGGCGAGATGCCGGCAAGAATGAACATCGTCGATGTTGCTGGCAGGTGATGATCGCCTGTTGTTTAGAAGTTTTCTGTATGGCTGCCTGCTGCAGGCAGACCAGACAATCAAGTAAGGATTGAGCAATGTCCCGGATTATTATACTGACGGCGCTTTCGCTGCTCATTGCGGGTCCGCTTTTTGCCCAGACACTGGTCGTGGGCAACAAGGACGAAGATACCGTCGGCTTTATCGACCTCGGAAAAGGCGAGATGGTCGCGAAGCGGCCAACCGGGCACCATCCTCACGAAGTTTCGATCAGCCCGGATGGAAAAACAGCGGCAGTTGTGGCGTATGGATGGGGTGAGCAGGCCGATAACAGGATCAGTATCTTTGATATTGCCTCAGCGTCGGAGCGCAAGGTAATCGATCTTGGTGAGCATAATCGGCCGCATGGAATTGTCTGGCTTCCGGACGGCCGTCGCCTTGCTGCTACTGCCGAGGGCAGCGGCCATCTCGTAGTCATCGACGTGGAGGCCGGCAAAGTGGCTGCAGCCATACCCACGACACAGGAAGGGTCGCATATGGTTGCTCTCGCGCCTGCCGGTGATCGCGCCTATGTCGCGAATCTCGGCTCTGACTCTTTCAGTGTGATAGATATTGAAGAGAAGAAGCACGTACGAAACGTAGCTGCCGGCAAGGAGTCCGAAGGCATAGCTGTCACCCCGGATGGCGGCGAGGTGTGGGTAGCAAACCGGGGCGAAGACACGCTGAGGGTGTTCGATGCGAAGACTTTTCAACAGAAGGCGGTGATCGAGACCGGCAGAATGCCGATCCGCGTAGCAATCAGTCCGGATGGGACTCTGGCGGTTACCTCGAATGCGCGGGAAAGTTCGCTGAGTATCGTGGATACCGCTTCCAAGGAAGTCATAGAGACCATTGATCTATTGCTCGGCGGCGTACCCATAACGGTAATATTTCACCCTGATGGCGAGAAGTTCTACGTTTCATTGACTTACTCCGGCGAGATTGTTGCGGTTACAAGAGAAGACTGGAGTCATGACGGTTCCGTAATCGGCCATCCGCCCGGAATGGAGACTATCGATGCCGGGCAGGGCGCTGACGGCCTCGGGTACACGCCGGTTCGCACGAACGTGACCGATTGAACGACGTAGAGGAGTGACCGGCTAGCCGTCCTCGCGGGCTGAATCCGGCGGCACTGTTACATCCCGCACTCATCAACGGTGGATTATGACGCGCTATCTTGCAGCCTTTCTGGTTTCTGTTGGTATTCTGTCGCTCGCAGCCGTACTGGCATCACGCGGATTAGCAGAGAAAGGCGCGGATCGCGCTGACGCAGAGAAATGGCCAGGCACAGCATCAACGCGGGAACTGAATCTCGCCTGGGGAACGAAAGTCTTCTGCTCCACTGTCTTTGTTTCGAACCTGCCGGCAGACGCGGCCCTGAAGCACAGTGTCTACCCCATCATCTCCATTTTTCCGGAGGCGTTCGAAGAAGGTGAAATCACGCAGGTCGAGGTTGACGCCACTCGAAAAAGCGTGCGGCTGGGTCTGGACGGCATATCGCGGTCTGCAAGGTTCTACGGTGACCAGGGATGCGTCCTCCACGGGCAGGACGATGATCGGATCTTCTTCGAGCCCGTTGAGGTCACTACCGAGTTGCCGCCGGGGGATTCCAGACCCTGGCCTGCCGGGGAATTGGTGACCGATGCGGATGCCGGCAGCATCGACGATATGGCGCTGGAAAAAGCGGCTGAGGCAGCGTTTCACCGCGATGCCTACACAGCGGCCCTGGTAGTCGTACATCGCGGCAACATCGTCCTGGAGCAATACGGAGGTGGCGTAAATCGCGAAACCATGCTCGTCAGCTGGTCGATGGGAAAGAGTCTGACGGCAGCGCTTCTGGGCGTGCTGTTCGAGCAGGGCGAGTTTGACGATC
>CAZTAE010000004.1:0-1343 GCA_964611535.1 uncultured Woeseiaceae bacterium | reverse complement strand
AGTCTGACGGCAGCGCTTCTGGGCGTGCTGTTCGAGCAGGGCGAGTTTGACGATCTGCATGCGCCTGCTCCGGTTCCGGAGTGGCGGGAAGAGGATGACCCGCGGTCATCCATCAGAATTTCCGACTTGTTGAGAATGTCGAGCGGACTGGAGTTTTCCCATCTATCCGATCCGAGAGAAACGTGGAAGCGCGGCCATCCCGACCACATGTACGTGTATTCCGGCGCGATCGATGTTTTCGATTTCGTGCTCAGCAGGCCAAGCGAATTTCCACCCAATACTGTGGGCCGCTACCGAAATACGGACCCTTTGACGCTGGGGGCGATTATCAAGCGCACCGTAGAGGAGCGGGGGCAGAACTACTTTCAGTTCCCGCAGAGCGATCTCTTTGACCGAATCGGAATTCGCAAGCTTGTCCTCGAGCCGGACCGATACGGCAACTTTGTCATGACCGGATTTGAGTATGGGCGAGCGCGGGATTGGGCCCGGCTCGGGCTGCTGTATCTGCAGGATGGCGTCTGGCAAGGGGAGAGGATATTGCCGGAGGGATGGGCGGAGTTCGTTTCGACTCCGGCGCCAGCGTGGGACGAACCGGAATATGGCGGTCTGTTCTGGTTGAACAGAGTCGGAAGCTGGGACCTGCCGGAGGATGCGTACTACATGGCAGGCGGCGGGGGCCAGTACACGATAATCGTTCCTTCACTTGATCTGGTCGTTGTGCGGATGGGTCACTTCAAGGGCGGCGTTTCTCCAGAGACCGAGGCAGGGCCGCCGCCGGCGGCTGTGCATCTGAACAGGGCGCTGGGCCAGTTGCACGCGGCGCTTGCTCACGAGCAATGAGCACCCGCCGCGATGCCGCAGGTGCGCCGGTCCGGTCACTGCGCCAGGCGAGGAACGAAAGTTGCGATAGCGTCCAAAACCTCTTGTGGGCGGTCCCGGTAAGGCCAGTGGCCACACCGGGGAAGCCGAAGCTGCTGCACGTCTGATACCTGGCTCTGTATCCGCTCTATCTGGTCCATCGTACCGTACTCGTCGTCTTCGCCCTGAATGGCGAGGACAGGACAGTCGATGCCTGACAGGTACTCTTCGATGTTCCACAGACGGAATTCCGGATCGAGCCACACATCTTTCCAGGCGACAAAAGTAGCGTCCGCGTCCAAGTGGTGGCGAGCAAGTTGTCTCCGAAGGCTGGTTGAATGATATTGGATATTCAACTCGGCGATGCTGCGAACAGTTACATCCTCCACAAGAACGTGTGGCGCCAGCAGGATCAGCCCGGAGACGCTGTTTTCGCAACCACCGCCATATATCAGGGCGATGGAACCGCCGTCGCTGTGGCCGAG
>CAZTAE010000003.1:0-42427 GCA_964611535.1 uncultured Woeseiaceae bacterium | reverse complement strand
AGGACGACCGGTTGGCCAGAAACCGGTCCAGGCTGTTCGCGAACTCCTGGCGGTCGCGCTGGCTCAGGGCAGGGGGGCCGCCGGTGTTCACGCCGCTGGCGCGCAGCGTGTCCATGAAATCCCGCATGTTCAGCCGCGCCCGGATGTTCTCGCGGGTGTACAACTCACCCCGGGGGTTCAGGGCGTGAGCGTCTTTTTCGACGACTTCAGCCGCCAGCGGGATGTCTGCCGTGATCACGAGGTCGCCGGCCTCCACCCGCCTCACGATCTCGTTGTCTGCTATGTCGAACCCGCGCGGTACCTGAACCGTCCTGATGAACTGCGATGCAGGAACCTCTATCGGTTGATTGGCGACCAGCGTCAAGGGCGTGCCCGTGCGTTTGGCCGCCCGGAAAAGGATGTCCTTGATCACGACGGGACAAGCGTCGGCGTCGACCCAGATTCTCATCCGGCCTGGATGCCTCGCCAGGGCAGCGGCTTCTCCCGACAGTCCATCGCCGTGAGCATACCGCTATTTCGCAGGGCTCGCCGCTCTTCCTCCCCGACTCAGCTCCGAGGCGGCAAGCAGCAGCGCGCCGCTGCCGTAGAGTTGCGTGTCCGTCGGCCGCACCTCGTCCGGGGCATTGCCCACCTGCTGAACCCAGCCGAGGCGGCCCTCCTCGTCGACGGCGGCGGCGAGCGCGGACCATGCCCTTTCGACGACCTCGCGGTAGTCGGCTGCGGGGAGGAGTCCCCGCTTCATGCCCCAGGCGAGGCCGAAGGTGATGAAGGCGGTGCCGCTGGTTTCGGGCAGGGGGTCGTGCTCGACGTCGAGCAGCGACGGGGCCCAGTAGCCGTCGGGATGCTGGAGCCTTTTCAGGGCACCTGCCATCTCGCGGTACAGAATCAGCAACCGGTCACGCGCCTCGTGTCCGGCCGGCAGTGCTTCCAGCAACAGCGGGATGCCGGCGAAGACCCAGCCGTTCCCGCGGCTCCAGAAGACCTTGTTGCCGAATTCCGTCCGTCGGTCGAAAAAGCGGCTGTCGCGGTAGAAGAGGTGAGCCTCCTCATCGTACAGATAGGCTTTCGTCGCGAAATACTCTCGCAGTGCGTACTCGCGGTAGGCCGGCTCGCCGGTGGCGTTGCTCAGCATCGCCCAGGCCGGCGGTGCCATGAAAAGGGCGTCGCACCAGCACCAGCGTTGCTGGCAGGTGCCCTCGGAGGTACCGCTGTCGTCCGGGCGGAACTCGAGGCTCACGCCGGGCGGATCCGCGAGAATCCGGTCGAAGGCCCGCTCGATGTGCGTGAGCGCAGCGCCGCGTGCGTCAGGCTCGAGCGCCAGGTACATCTGGGCAATGGCCTGGTCGTCCGCGTGCCAGTCCCGGGGGCCGATCTGCCAGTCGTTCTCCCGGGCCTTGTCGAGCAGGGCCCCCCGGTAGCGCCGGCTGTCGGTCGCCCCGGCCCAGCGTGTCAGACCGATGTAGAACGCCGCCTGTATCCAGCCGCTGCCCTCCGCGGTCTGATCACGAAACGTGCGGACGTAGTCGAAGCCCTCCATGTGCGCGAGTTGCCAGTCCGCGACGCGATCGCCGATCCGCCGGGCTTCCTCCGCCGGCGCCGCGTCGCCCGCGGCAGCCGGGCAGGCGACGGCGGTCAGGACGACAGCGGCGAGCGCCCTCATCCAGTGCCGCCCTACTGCACGGACGCGTCCCGTTCGCGCCCGGTCTGCTCGTAAAGGCTGCGCCGGCCTTCCTTGTCGGCTTCCAGAATTCGATGCGCAAACTCCGCGACTTCGAACGCGTGAGCGCGCGGGACGACGATCACGCCGTCGCCGTCCGCGACGATCACGTCGCCCGGCTTGACGAGCACCCCGCCCACGACCACCGGCCGGTTCACCGACTCGACTTCGTTGCGGCCGGGGCGAATGCCGCGGCCCGGCTTCCGGAAATAGAGCGGCACCTTCTGCGTGATGATCTCGTCGGTATCGCGCGCGGTCGCATCCGTGACGACGCCGACGGCGCCCGCCACCTGCCAGGCGAGGATGTTGTACGAGCCGATGGAGCCGACGTCGGCGTCGGGCGCCTCGTCGATGACGATCGCCGTGCCGGGTCGGATCAGTTCCTGGAAAGGCTCCGGCGACAGCTCGTTGTACCAGGCGCCTTCCCAGGCCCGGTAGTCCTCGTAGGACATGTCGCCGCCCTCGGCGCGCTTCTGGGTGGGCACATAGCGCACGGTGACGGCGATGCCGGTGAATCGGTGGGCGAAGCTGTCGGTGTCCTTCCACAGCGCGTGGATGGCCGGGTCCATCAGGCCGACGTTCGCGAGCCCGACGAAGTCCATGCCGTCGGACACGTCGGCGACGCGCAGCCCCTCGAATGCGTCGAGGATCGCCTTGTCCTCAGCCTGGCTGAAAACGTCGGTCTCGATGAAGTTGTAGCCGGTCCGGAATTCCTCCGTTGCGGCGGCCGCTCCGAGCGCCAGTACGGCCGCGGTTGCGAACAGCCCGCTGCTTCTTCTCGGCATGTACCTTTCTCCCACCCGCTGCAAATGGCTTTATACCGTGAGCCGGACGGATATCCAAATGCCGGGAAGCCACGAGGCGCCGGCCCTTCGGCTTCCGACGGCCAGCGGGCGCGGTGCCGGGTTTTACGGATATTCCGACACACCGGCACCCAATCCGCGGCCCGGGCAGCCACGCGATAGCGGGGCCGGCGCCGCCCATACGCGGCGACGCCGGAACCGGACCGTCAGGCGGGGGTGATGTTGCTGTTCAGGCGGAACAGGTTCATCGGGTCGTACTGTCCCTTGACCTTCGTGAGTCGCGGCCAGGCCGGGCCGTAGTTGCCCGCTACCGAGGAGCCCTCGAACTCGATGTTGTCGTAATAGCCGCCGGTGTAAGGTTCGAGCCGGGCGAACCATTCGCGCGCCGTGGCCATCGCTTCCTCGTCGTGCTCGGGGTCGGTCCAGCCGCCTGCGACGATGATCATCGTCTCTGCGTTGCGGTGCGGGAAGGCCGTGGCCAGCTCGTCGACGTGCTTGACCGCGCCGCCCGCCGTGTGCGTGAAGAACGCGAGCCGCGGATCCGGGACGAAGGACTCGATCATCGCGTCGACCAGCGCCGGTGTGACCTCCCGCACCATGCCGTTCTTCGCGTACGAACGGATGCCGTGCGCGAAAGTCGCGTCCTCTTGCGTCTGCATCGTCATGTAGTCGTTCAGCCCGACGGTGTTGTCGATCGGCGTGCCGATCTCGAGGAGCGGCGCCAGTTCCTTCTCGCCCTGCGCCGGATCACCGGCGTAGACCACTTCCATCACGACGACGCTCATGCCGTCCGGCATGGTCAGCATCGCCGGCCCGACGTACATCTCATCCGAAAGTCCGGCATACCAGTCAGCGTAGAAGTCCAGTACCGCGCGGGCGTCCTCGATCGGCCAGACCACGTTGCCGGAATAAACCTTCAGCGGAAACGGGTGCAGCTGGTACTCGAATTGGGAGACGACGCCGAAGTTGCCGCCACCGCCGCGGATTGCCCAGAAGAGATCCGGATCGTCCTGCTCGCTGACCGTTCGGATCTTGCCGTCCGCGGTGACGATCTCCGCGCCTTTCAGGTTGTCGATCGTGAGGCCGAACTTCCGGTTGAGCCGCCCGAAGCCGCCGCCGAGCGTGTAGCCTCCGACGCCGGTGTGCGAGACGACGCCTGCCGTCGTGATCAGCTCGTGCTCGCGCGCGGCCGTGTCCAGGGCGTTCAGGAGCGCGCCACCCCGGGCAAACGCCCGCTGGCGTTGCGGGTCGACGTCGACCGTGTTCATGAGCGACAGGTCGATCATCATGCCGCCGTCGCAGACGGACTTGCCGGGCCAGCTGTGGCCGCCGCCGCGCACCGCCACGAGAAGCTCGCGCTCGCGCGCGAACGTGACGGCGTTGCTTATATCCTCGGCGTTCGTGCAGCGGGCGATCAGCGCCGGCCGCTTGTCGTGCATGCCGTTCCAGATCTTTCGGACGTTGTCGTAGGAGGGGTGGCCCGACAGGACGATCTGGCCGGAAAAGCTGTCGGCGAGCTCGTTGATCGCCGCCTGCTCGAGCTCGATTTCGGCGCCGTCGAGCGAAATACCCGGGATGCCGGTATCGGCCCTGGTCGCAACCTGACCGGAGCGCTCGCAGGCCGCCAGGAACGGATAAGCGGCAGCGAGGCTCGTTGCGAGTGTCGTCTGGCAGAACTTTCGTCTATTCATTGTTGCACCTGATGAGTCGGTTGATTCTGCAAAAGCGTTGCTCGTCCGTGGCTGTCGTCGACAGGCCGCTTCGTTCGGGGGCGCAAAGGCTACGGCCGGGCGAGATGGAATTCCACGGCCGTTTGTGCCAGTAAGCGGTTGATCGTGCCAGTCGCGGGACGCGCCCGGGCCCGGTGCGGCCGAGGGGGTCAGCCGGGCGAGGACAGGCCCAGCTGCTTCAGGACGCCGGCCAGGTGCACCATCGCCTCTTCGGTGGGTCCGGGATAGTCCCCGCTGATCGCCACGTTGCCCACGTAACCGACATCGGCGATGCCGGCCTCGGTCGTGTAGAAGGCGCCGACCGCGAGCCAGCGGAAGCGCCGGAAGAAGCTGTCCTGCTCGGGCTGCGGTGCGGCGTTGCCCCGGCCGGCGATCACGTCCACCAGCACTGCCCTTTCCCGCTCCTCAGCCCCGGCAAAGCTCGCGCCGTACCGCTCGCGGCTCTGTCGCTCGAGCCGCTCGAGCCCGTTCAGGATCAGCTCGCGATCCGCCTGCTGTTGCGGGTAAGGCGCGCTCACCCACTCGTCGATGAAGTCCGGAACGCCCACGGCGCTGGCGGCCGGCGACCGGTCGTCGGCCGGCAGGATCGTGTCACAGAGCGCCGATGCTGCAGCCAGCTGTGCGTCGGTCAGGGTCAGCGGCCAGGGAACGGACGGATTCATGACATCCGGATCGACGCCGTAGCCCGTCGGGGCGGTCGTGGCAGCCGTGCCGAGCAGCGCCCCCGGGGAGCGCCCGCCGGGGATCTCGTCGCCCAGGTACTTGTCGTCACCGCTGCAACCGGCATAGCCGACCGCCATGGTCGCGGCCAGCCACTTGATGGTCGTGCGCCGATCGAGACGAATGCCGTCTCCGCCCGTCACAGGTTCTGCTTCCCGAGCTGGTCGGCCAGATATTCGCTGCTGCGCCAGGACAGCGCCATGATCGTGAGCGTCGGGTTCTTGTGCGCCTTGCTCGCGAAGACGCCGCCGTCCGCCACGAACAGATTGTCGATGTCCCAGGTCTGGCCGTACTGGTTGGTGACCGACGTCTCCGGGTCGTCGCCCATGCGTGTCGTGCCCACTTCGTGGATGATCTCCCCGCCGCGGGAGATCGCCTCTTCAGGCTGCACGTCGCCCCACGTGAGCTTGCCGCCCATGCGCTCGATCAGGCTCTTCGTCGCCTGCTGGAAGTGACGGACCATGTTGAGCTCGTGCTCCGACCAGCGGAAGTGGAAGCGGAGCGTGGGGATGCCCCAGCGGTCCTTGCCGTCGGGGTCGATCTCGCAATACGAATGCGCGTTGGGGATCATCTCGCCGCGGATCACGAAGCTCATGAAGCTGCCGTAGTAACGGCGCATGTCGGCCTTGAGCTGGCGGCCGTAGCTGCCGGCGAAGTCGGCGACCTCGCCCATGTTGCCGAGGCCGGGCTCGGCACGGCCGGTGGCGTTGAGCTCGTAGTGATAGCTGCGCGGGAAATCGAGCTCGCCGCGCGCCTGCTCCTGGTACAGCCAGAAGGGGATGTAGACGTGCAGGCCCATCGCACCGTCCTCGTTGTAGGCGGGGCGGCTTTCGAGCAGCGGGAACTGCGCGCTCATTGCGGCGCCGACCGTGTCCATCAGGTTGCGGCCGACCTGGCCGCTCGAGTTGGCGGCGCCGTCGGGGAACGCGCTGCTCTTCGAGTTGAGCAGCAGGCGGGCCGTCTCGCAGGCGCTCGCCGCCAGCACCACGGTGCGGCCGTACGCCGTTTCCTGCTTGCCGCTGTTCTTGTCTATGTAGGCGATGCCGGCGGCCTTGCCCTTCTCCTCGAGCAGCACTTCGTACGCCATGGCATCGGTCACGATCGTGAGTTTGCCGGTCGCGAGCGCCATTGGAAGCAGCGACGTAGTGGTCTGGAACGCCGCGCCGATCGAGCAGCCGCGGCCGCAGTTGGTGGCGTAGAAGCACGCCGAGCGGCTGTCGATCGGGCGCGTCAGGACGGCGCGGCGTGCAGGGATGCAGGGCATGCCGAGGTCGCGGCAGGCGGCCTGGATGTAAAGCTCGCCGATCCTCGGCTTCGGTGGCTTGTGCAGCACGCCGGGCGAGGAGTCCGGGTGGTTTTCGAGGCCGTCGTTCGAGCCGTAGACGCCGGCGATCGCCTCGGTCTTGTCGTACCAGGGCGCGAGGTCGTCGTAGCTGACGGGCCAGTCCACGCCAAGCCCGTCGCGCGAGTGCGGCTTGAAGTCGTAGGGACCCATGCGGAAGGAGTTGCGTGCCCAGTGGTTCGTGCGGCCGCCGAGCATGCGCGAGCGCCACCACATGAACTCGGAGCCGGGCGCGCTCGCGTAGGGCTCGCCGGGCACCTGCCAGCCGCCAACCGAGGCGTCATAGAAGCCGAAGGGTCTGTCCGGGGTGGATTGGCCTCGCAGGGGCGCGTCGCTGTTCGCGGCGAACATCGGAGTCTCCGCGTACGGGTCGTAGTCGCGTCCCGCTTCCAGCATCAGGACGTTCAGGCCTCTCGCCGTGAGCACGTAGGCGGCCATGCCGCCCCCCGCCCCGGAGCCGACGATGACGGCGTCGTAGCGCTCGGGTGTCGGCACTACAGCTCCCGGATGCGGATGTTGCGGAACCAGACCCTGTCCGTGTGATCCTGCAGGCCGATGTGGCCGCGCCGGTAGCGCGCGAAGTGCTCCCAGCCGGCGAACTTGGAGTTCGCGACCCGCTCGTTCCAGTCGTCCGAGCCGATGACGTACTCGACGATCTTCCTGCCGTTCAGCCAGTGCTCCACATGGCCGTCGTTGACGATCAGCCGCGCCGAGTTGTATTCCCCGACCGGACGCAACGTCTTGTCCCGGGGCCCGTAGAGCGCATAACAGGCGCCGGCGCTCGTCTCCGGCACGCGGCCGTCCGGGTGACGCTCGTCGTCCAGTACCTGCATCTCGATGCCGGTCTCGTAGGCGACTTCGTGGCCCGGGATCTCGCGGACGCCGTAGAAGACGCCGCTGTTGCCGGCCTCCAGGACCTTCCACTCGAGCTCGAGCTCGAAGTTCTCGTACTGCTTCTCCGTGATGAGATCGCCGGCGGTCATCTCGTCCGTGTCCTCGTCGACGTCGAGCACGATGGCGCCGTCCTCGACGAGCCACTCCGCGCCGGGTGCGTCGGCGTTGTAGCCGCGCCAGCCGTCGAGGTTTTCGCCGTTGAAGAGATCGACCCAGTTGCCGGTCTCGTTTTCTTCGGTCATGGCCTCCCCCTGCGGCGCTTCCGTATTGCAGGCAGTCACTGATGCAAGTATTGCCGCAAGCGTTGCGATGCGCCTCACTGATCTCCCCCTTCGTCGCGACCGGTCTCGTTGTGTACTAATATACCCCTGTTAGCGATACCAGCGCCAACCGGGTCGAATGACAAACAAAAGCGCCACGGGGGTACCCAACATCGATCGCCGAGAGCTCATCCTGGGGGCCATTGCGCTGGTCGGCGGTGCCGGCGTCGTGTCCTGCGGTGGCGATGCCGGCGAGGCCGACGACCTTTCCGGTGAGCTTCAGTATTTCGACCGGGAGCAGATGCGGATTCTGGCAACCGTCGTCGATATCCTGATTCCCGCGACGGATACGCCGGGCGCGCGAGCAGCGCGCGTGCATCACTTCATCGACGGGATGATGGCGAAATGGGCATCGGCCGAGTCACGCGCGAACTGTTCCGGGGTACTGCGGGCAATCGATGAACGAGCCATGCGGGCCATTGGCAGACCGTTCCTCGACTGCACCCGCGGCGTCCAGGAAATGCTCGTTCGCGAGATCGACGCGGAGGCATTCAGTCATGCGGCCGCGGCGGCCCCGTTTCGTGACCTGAAGGCGCTCGTCATCGCGGGCTTCTACTCTTCCGAGCTCGGCGCCTCCGTGGAGCTCCGGTACGAGCGGGTGCCCGGGCGCTATGTCGCGTGCGCTCCGCTGGCGGACGTGGGCCGCGCCTGGGCGCACCGCTGATGCCGGAATTCGACGCGATCGTCGTCGGTTCCGGAATGACCGGCGGCTGGGCCGCGAAGGAACTTGCCGAGGCAGGGCTGAAGGTCGCCGTGCTCGAGCGCGGGCGGCACGTCACACACCGCGACGACTATCGCGACCTCGAGACTCCGTGGGAGTTGCCGCACCTCAATCGCGTGCCGGAGGACGAGGCGCGGCGCCACTATCTCATGGATCACGTCGTCGGCATCGGGGCGTCCGGTGTGCTGCCCGGACTGGAGGAGCGCTACTACGCCGGCCGCGTGCCACGACGTCCCGAACCTGTTCGTGACCGACGGCGCCTGCATGGCATCGAGCGCCAATCAGAATCCCTCGCTCACGTACATGGCACTGACGGCGCGCGCCGCAAACCACGCAGCGGCACTGGTAAAGGATGGCACGATCTAGGAGACGCCAATGGACCGACGGAATTTCATACTGACTGCGGCGGCCCTGGCCACCGGTTGCACGCGCGACGACACGCCTTCGGCCGGCAAGCCGGGCGGCCGCGCAGGCGGCGGCGAGGCTGCCGGCCCGGAGGAGCAGGCCGCTCGCGGTGCGGGCGCGGATGCTCCGCCGCTCGGACTGCAGCTGTACACCGTGCGCGACCTGATGGCCGAGGACGTTGCCGCAACGCTCGCGCTGGTGGCAGGGGTCGGTTACCGGGAGGTCGAGTTCGCGGGCTACTTCGGCATGTCGCCCGCCGAGGTCAGGCGGCAGCTCGGTGACGCCGGTCTTGCCGCGCCGTCGGCGCATATCGGCTACGGCGAGTTCCTCGAGAACGTGGGCGGAGTCATCGAGCACGCTGCGGCGGTGGGCCATGACTTCGTGGTGGTGCCCGCCGTCCCGGACGACGAGCGCTCGACGCTCGACCACTACCGCCGCCACGCGGAGAATTTCAATCGCTGGGGCGAGGCCTGCGCGGCGGCGGGCCTGACGTTCGGCTACCACAACCATTCGTTCGAGTTCGACGTCACCGAAGGCGTGATTCCCTACGATCTGCTGCTGGCGGAGACCGATCCCGAGCGCGTGCTGATGGAGATCGATCTCGCCTGGGCGCGCGGCGGCAATGCGGACGTGCTCGCCTATTTCGACGCCTGGCCCGGCCGGTTTCCGCTGTGTCACATCAAGGATCTGGCCAACGGCGAGGAAGTCGACATCGGCGACGGCGACGTGGACTTCGGGGCCGTGTTCGCGAAGGCGCAATCGGCAGGCCTGCGCCATGGCTTCGTCGAACGCGACCACCCCGCGGATGCACGACAGTCCATCCGCAGGAACTACGAAACCATTCTGCCTCTCTGGTCGACGCTCGACAGGAAACGCCCATGAACCGCCGCTCGTTCATGTCGGCTGCCGCCGCGGCGGCGGCAGCGGCCTCAATGCCCGGCCCTGCCCGGGCGAAGGCGCAACCGTTCAAGCTGCACTACGCGCCGCACGAGGGCCTTTTCGAGCATTCCGCGGGCAGTTCCATCGTCGATCAGATCGAATTCGCGGCGGATGCGGGATTTACGGCCTGGGAAGACAACTACATGCGCGGGCGCGACGTCGCGGAGCAGGAACGCATCGCGGCCGTGCTCGAGCGCCGGGACATGCGGATGGGTGTCTTCGTCGCCGCCGAGGTCGCCTGGCACGAGCCGGGGATAACGGCAGGAGACGAGGACTCACGCGCCAGGTTCCTTTCCGACATCCGCGGGTCGGTCGAGGTCGCAAAGCGCGTGAACGCGTCCTGGATGACAGTCGTCCCGGATCACGTGGCGCCGCGAATACAGCCGTACTACCAGATGGCGAACGTCGTCGAGACGCTGAAGCGCGCCGCGGAGATACTGGAACCCCACGGTCTGATCATGGTGCTGGAGCCGTTGAATTTCCGCGACCACCCGGGCATGTTCCTGACCGAGATCCCGCAGGCCTACATGATCTGCAAGGCCGTCGACAGCCCGTCCTGCAAGATCCTCTTCGACATCTACCATCAGCAGATCACGGAGGGGAACATCATCCCCAACATCGACGACGCCTGGGACGAAGTCGCCTACTTCCAGATCGGCGATGTCCCGGGCCGCAACGAGCCGACGACCGGGGAAATCAACTACCGCCGCATCTTCTCCCACATCCACACCAGGGGCTACCACGGCGTGCTCGGCATGGAGCACGGCAAGTCCCGCGACGGCATGGAGGGAGAGCAGGCGCTGATCGACGCCTACCGCGCAAGCGACGACTTCTAGCCTGCATCCCTCACCGATTCGGTACGATCGGACAGAGGACAAGCGAGAGCTCGCGCAATCGGTGAGGGATCGGACCAGGTGGTGCCGGGCCTTCGGATGTTCGTATCATCGAACGACTCGACGCCGGGAATCGAACGGACCCTGTTCTGACGTCGGCTCCTACGCCTCGGCAGTCCTCGCATCGCCGACGGCAACCTTGCGGTCCTCATGGAACGTCAGCGCGAACAGCACGAACACCACTGCGGCGAACGCGGCGGGATAGATCCAGATCGCGCGCCAGTCGTGCAGTGCGCCGTCGGCGTAGGCATCGGTGATCCGGCCGGCGATGAAAAAGCCGATGAGCATGCCGACACCGTAGGTGGCGAGAGTGATGAGTCCCTGCGCCGCGCTCTTGTAGCGATCGCCGGCCTTCGAATCCGTGTAGATCTGTCCCGAGACGAAAAAGAAGTCGTAGCAGATGCCGTGCAGCGCGATGCCGATGATCAGCATGAACTGGAGCTCGCCGGCGTTTCCGTAGGCGAACATGACGTAACGCGCGGCCCAGGCCGCCATGCCGATCAGCAGCGTGCCCTTCATGCCGACCCGGAGCAGGAAGAACGGGATCGCGAGCATGAACAGCACCTCGGACATCTGGCCGATGGTCTGCTTGCCCGTTGCGTTGGGCAGCCGAATCTCGGTCATGAACTGGTTGGCATGCTGGTAGTAGAAGGCGAGCGGAATGCAAATCAGGATAGACGCAACGAAGAACGTCAGGAAATTTCTGTCCCTGAGCAGCGAGAGCGCGTCGAGGCCGAGCAGTTGCCTCAGGCCCGACTCCCCGCCCGCTTTCGGCGGCGTGGCCGGCAGCGTGAAGCTGAAGAGGCCGAGGATGAACGACGCGACGGCGGCCATCAGGAAGGTCCGCCGCAACATCCCCGAAGCGATGCCCTCCTGCGAGTCCCAGGCGAATGCATAGCTGATCGCGAGCCCCGCGATGATCCAGCCGATCGTTCCCCAGACGCGTATCCGGCCGAAGTGTCGGGACGGGTCGTCCATCTGCCGGAACGAAATGGAGTTCACGAGCGCGAGCGTCGGCATGTAGAGGATCATGTAGCCGAGGAGGTAGGGATAGAACAGCGCGAAGTCCTCGGCCCGATAAGCCAGATACATGAGGACGCCGCCGCCGAGATGAATGATCCCGAGCAGCCGCTCGGCGTTGAAGTACCTGTCGGCAATGAGTCCGATGATGAACGGCGCGATGATCGCGCCCCATGACTGCGTGGAGTACGCGAGCCCGATCTGTGCCCCGGACGCGCCGAGATTGTTCGCCAGGTAGCTGCCCATCGTCACGAACCAGGCGCCCCAGATGAAGAACTCGAGGAACATCATCGCCGACAGGCGCGCTTTTACATTTATTGCCACGCTCTCGTCCCCACAACCCCTTTATACAAGCTCCCCGGCGGTTCGGGCTTCTACAGCTCTACCCACACCGCGCCCGCGTTGCTGGAGCGTACGGCGGCGTCCACGAAAGCTACGCCCATCTCGCCGTCAGCGCCGTCCGGATACTGCACCTGCCCGGCCACCGGCAGGCCCTCCCGATGCGCGAGTATCGCCGCGGCTATCTCGCTGTAAACGCTGGCAAAGCCCTCGATATACCCTTCCGGATGCCCCGCCGGCACGCGCGTCAGGCGCGCCGCCGCATCGCCGGAGCCGGGGCCGCCGCGCGTGATGCGCCGCGTCGGCTCACCGAACGGCGAGAAGAACAGCTCGTTCGGATGCTCCTGCCGCCATTCGAGCCCGCCCTTGTCGCCGTACACGCGGAGCTTCAGCCCGTTCTCGTTGCCGGGCGCCACCTGGCTCGTCCAGATCATGCCCTTCGCGCCGTCGGAGAAACGGAGCAGCAGGTGTGCGTTGTCGTCCAGCCGGCGGCCGTCGACAAAGGACGCCAGGTCCGCGCACAGAGCCTCGAGTTCCAGCCCTGTCACGAAATGGATCAGGTGATAGATGTGAGTGCCGATGTCGCCGATGCAGCCGCCCGCGCCCGACTGCGCGGGATCCGTGCGCCAGGCGGCCTGCTTCTGGCCGCTGTCCTCGAGATTCTCCGTCAGCCAGTCCTGCGGGTACTCGCCCTGCACGATGCGGATCCGGCCGAGTTTGCCCTGCGCGATCATCTCGCGCGCCTGCCGGATCATCGGATAGCCGGAGTAGTTGTAGGTGACCGCGAGAATTCGCCCGCTGGCCTCGGCAATCCGCCGCAATTCCCGCGCTTCGTCCACCGTCACTGTCATGGGCTTGTCGCAGATGACGTGGAAGCCGGCGTCGAGGCACGCCTGGGCCACGGGAAAATGGATGTGATTGGGGGTGACGATGGCGACGGCCTCGATGCCGTCTTCGCGCTCCGCCTCGGCGGCCAGCATGTCGCGGTAACTCCCGTAGCACCGCTCATCCGCCAGCCCCAGCTCGCGCCCGGAGGCCAGGGCCCGGTCGGGATCGGACGAGAGGGCGCCGGCGCAGAAGTCGTAGTGGCCATCGAGGCGCGCGGCCATGCGGTGTACGGCGCCGATGAAAGCGCCGTGGCCGCCGCCGACCATGCCGAGCCGGATCGGTTGGTGGTAGTCCGCCATCAGTTCCGTACGAGCCCGAGCAGTGCGCGGTTCGCCCCTTCGTCGATGTCGGTCGCGGCGAAGTCGTCGAAAGCGTGCTCGGTGACGCGGATGATGTGCTGCCGGATGAACTCCGCGCCTTCACGCGCGCCGTCTTCAGGGTGCTTGAGACAGCACTCCCACTCCAGCACGGCCCAGCCGTCGAAATCGTATTGCGCGAACTTGGAGAAGATGGCGCTGAAGTCGACGTGTCCGTCGCCGAGGGACCGGAATCGTCCGGCCCGGTCCACCCAGTTCTGGTAGCCGCCGTACACGCCCTGACGTCCCGTCGGATTCAGCTCCGCATCCTTGACGTGGAACATCTTGATGCGCTCGTGATAGATGTCGATATGATCGAGATAGTCGAGTGCCTGCAGCACGTAGTGGCTGGGATCGAACAGCATCTGGCAGCGCGGGTGATGGCCGACCCGTTCCAGGAACATCTCGAAACTCACGCCGTCGTGCAGATCCTCGCCGGGATGGATTTCGAAGCAGAGGTTGACGCCCGACTCGTCGAACGCCTCGAGGATCGGCCGCCAGCGCTTCGCCAGCTCGTCGAATGCCGCATCGACGAGTCCTGCCGGGCGCTGGGGCCACGGGTAGAAGTAGGGCCAGGCGAGCGCGCCGGAGAACGTTGCGTGATTGCTGAGGCCGAGATGCCGGGAAGCCTTCGCCGCCTTGTGCAGCTGCCCCACCGCCCAGCGCTGCCGCTCATCCGGTTTCCCGCGCACCTCCGGTGCGGCAAAGGGATCGAACATGGAGTCGTAGGCCGGATGCACCGCCACGAGCTGGCCCTGCAGGTGCGTCGACAGCTCGGTGACGACGAGGCCGTGCCGGTCCAGCGTTCCGGCGACGTCCTCGCAATACGATCTGCTTTCCGCCGCCCGTTCCAGGTCGAACAGGCGCTTGTCCCAGCTGGGTATCTGCACACCCTTGTAGCCGAGCCCGGCTGCCCACTCGGCAATGCCGGCCAGACTGTCGAAGGGCGGATCGTCGCCGGCGAACTGGGCCAGGAATATCGCGGGACCTTTGATTGTCTTCATGCCTCACCTGCCTCTACGGGGAAATTGCGATCGTCGCAGCTGCATCGCTGCGCAGGCAGGTGCCATGCCCGGAACAACTGCGCCCGATGTCGCGACTGTGCGGCGGATCGCGGATCATTCTGCCATAAGTGGCGGCTTGGCACACCGACGGTTGCGCCTCGAACGCCCAGCTGCTGTACGTGCTCTCTTGCTCCGGGCATTTTTGTGAAAATTTGACCTGCCTCACCGAACGCGGTATGGGGACGGGTTGAGAATGCCGACACGGCAGTTGCCAGGACCCTCGTGATGCCTACGGGGACCGCGGCAGGTGCATTCGGGGGCGACGATCAGACAGATGAAATTCGCGAGTTACGCTTTCGGTCCTTTGGCCGCGGCTCTGACGTTCGCCGGGTCCGTCGTCGCGAGCGCCCAGCAGGCGGGCAGCGCGACGCGCTCGCTGGCGGACATGAGCCTCGAGGAGCTGTCGCAGATCGAGGTGTACTCCGCGACTCGGCGCATCGAACCGACGCAGGGCATTGCCAACGCCGTTTTTGTGCTGACGGGCGAAGACATCCACCGCTCTGGCGTCACCAGCATTCCCGATGCGCTCAGGCTGGTTCCCGGCGTGCAGGTCGGGCGGGTCGATGCCAACAAGTGGGCGGTCAGCATGCGGGGCTTCAACGGACGAGGCGCCAACAAGCTGCTGGTGCTCGTCGACGGCCGCTCCATCTATGACCCGCTTTTCTCCGGCATGCTGTGGGAATCGCAGGACTTCCTGCTGGAGGACATCGAGCGCATCGAGGTGATCCGCGGGCCCGGCGGCACCCTCTGGGGCGCAAACGCCTTCAACGGCGTCATCAACATCATTACGAAGAGCGCGGCGGATACCGGCGGCATGCTGGTGTCCGTAGCGGCAGGCGACGAGGAGCGCTACATCGCAGGCCTGCGGCACGGCTGGCGCTCCGGCGAGAACCACCACGCGCGGGTATACGTCAAGGCGCGCGAGCGGGACACCGGGTTTCTGGCGGCCGACGAGCCGTTCGATGCCCTCGAGGACGTGCGCGGCGGCTTCCGCTGGGACTGGTCCGACGGCTTCGGAGACCGGGTGCGCGTGTCGGGCGACGTGTACGAAGCGGATGCCGGTGTCCGGGAATCGCCCGTTCTCGCGCACACCGTCGACCACGGCGGCTACAACCTGCTGACGGAGTGGTCGCGGCAGCGATCGCTGGAAAGCGACTGGCGGCTGCAGTTCTATTACGACCATGTCGATTACGAGAGCGTGGGCTTCACGCAGGACCGTGACACCTATGATCTCGAGTTCCAGCACAACGTGCAGGTCGGCGGGCGCCACAATCTCGTCTGGGGTGTCGGGTACAGGCGCCTGCACGATCACACCGTGACCTCACTGCCGGGATTCGTCGACGTGCTGCCGGCCAGCCGCGACGATGAGATACGGACGGTCTTCCTGCAGGACGACATCCAGATCCTGCCCGATGCCTTGCAGCTCGTGCTCGGTCTCAAGTACGAGGACACCGACTACGCCGCGTCGCGGTGGCTGCCCAACCTGCGGCTCAGCTGGACGCCGGATGACCAGCAGACCTGGTGGGCGGGGCTTGCGGAAGCGACGCGCGTTCCATCCCGGCTCGAGGCCGACCTGACGTTTCTCGGCACGATTCGCATCGGCGAGCGGGTGGGCGCCGAGAAGGTGCGGGCGTACGAGGCAGGACACAGGCGGCTCCTGTCGCAGACCCTCTGGTACGACGCCGCGATCTTCTACAACGACTACGACGATCTGCGCACGACCGAAGGGGACGCCACGCTCGGAAACCGCATGCACGGAAGCACCCGGGGGTTCGAGCTCGCGATGCGCTGGGAGCCGGCGCAACAGGTACGCCTCCACGCGAGCTACACCTGGCTGGATGCCGACCTGTCGCTTGATCCGCAGAGCACTGCCGACCCCGGCGTTCCCGGCTTCCACGAAGGCCTGACGCCCCGTCACCAGTTCGCGTTGCGGACGCTGCTCGAGCTGCCGCGAAAAGTTTCGGCGGATGCGACGCTGCGCTATGTGGATGAGCTCCGCGCGCTGGATGTTCCCGAGTACACCCAGCTCGACCTGGCCGTCCACTGGCGCCCTGCCGGCGAATGGGAGCTCTCCGTCGTGGGCGCCAATCTCCTGGACCCGCACCAGCCCGAGCAGGGCTTTCCGTTCTCCGCCAACGGCGTGCCGACCGAGACCGAGCGCAGCGTCTACGCGCGGGTCGTCTGGCGACGCTGACCACCCGACAGTCCGGTGTCTAAGCGTACGGCAGCGGTCCGGAACTTCTACGGGCACAATCGCGGGAGCACCAGGCCCACTGCGATCCGCCAGCGGTAAGCTGGCCCGGCGTCATTGCGATCGCCGCGGTCATCGGCGCGGCGATGGTGCCGCGATACCTGAACTACCGGGCTTGCTCTATACTCTCTGTTATTCGGCCTTCCGCGGTCTGAAGGCAAGCAACGGCCGCGGAAGCCGTCTGCAAACGGGGGAGCAGGTCATGTTTCGCAGGAAGGCAGTCAGTCAGGCCGTACTGGTCGCCCTGTCCACGGGGACGGTGCCCGTGGTGGCGACGGCCCAGATCGAGGAGATCGTCGTCACGGCCACCAAGCGGGAGGAGAACCTGCAGGACGTGGCGGTGTCGGTGCAGGCGCTGGGCCAGGAGCGGCTCGAGCAGCTCAACATCGCCAACTTCGACGATTACATCCGTTTCCTCCCCAACGTGAACGCGGCGGGCCGCGGGCCGGGGCAGTCCTCGATCTTCATCCGCGGCATGGCGACCGACTCGTCCGACCAGACCTCCGTCGAGATCGGGGCGCCCGTGCCGAACGTCGCGCTCTATCTCGACGAGCAGCCGGTCAGCTCCGGCGGCCGCAACCTCGACCTCTACGCCGCGGACATCGCGCGGGTGGAGGTCCTGCCGGGGCCGCAGGGCACGCTCTTCGGCGCCAGCTCGCAGGCGGGAACGGTGCGGCTGATCACGAACAAGCCCGTCTACAACGAGTTCCAGGCGGGCTTCGACACGAGCCTGTCGACCACTCACAAGGGCGAGGAAAGCACGAGCGTCGAGGGCTACGTCAACGTGCCGCTCCTCGACGACAGGCTGGCCCTGCGCGCGGTGTTCTACAACGCCGTCGAGGGCGGCTACATCGACAACGTCTTCGGCGAGAACGCCTACACGGAAGAGCACGTGGGGTTCCCGGCCGGCGCCGAGTCGACGGTGGTCAACAACCTGGACCTGGTGGAGGACGACTTCAACGACACCACCTACACCGGCGGCCGGGTGAGCGCGCGCTACGCCATCAACGACGACTGGGAGGTGACGGGGCAGTACATGCGCCAGAAGCTCAACGTCGATGGCGTTTTCGACCATTCGCCCGAGCGAATCGCCGAGCTCGACACGACGCAGGCCGGCAGCCGGGTCGTCGGCGACCTCCAGGTGCAGCGCTTTTTCCCCGATCGGCTGGAAGACGAATTTTCGCAGTACTCGCTCACGGTGGACGGGCGTTTGCGGGCGCTGGACCTCATCTATATCGGCTCCTACCTCGATCGCGAGGTGAACAACAGCTTCGACTACAGCGGCTACACGGAGATCGGCGATTTCGGCTACTACTATCTGTGCCAGCCGAACTACACCGTCTGCGGCGATCCGACGCAGGCGATGATCGCCTTTATCAAGAACGAGCGGACGACCCACGAATTCCGGGTGTCGTACACGGAGAATGAACGCTACGAATTCGTTGCCGGAGTTTATTTCGACGACATCGAGACCGGCGTTGACACCAACTTCTTCGTCGCCGGCTCGACCGGCTTCTTCGCCAGGAACGTGCCGCATTCCCAGGCGACGCACTTCAACCCGAACCCGCGCCTGCCCGGCATCACGTTCATGAACGATGCCATCCGCACGGAAGAGCAGTTTGCGGTATTCGGGGAGTTTACGTGGCATTTCACCGACGCGTGGTCAGCGACCGTCGGCGCGCGCTATTACGACCTCGAATCGACCCTCGTCGGCTCTTCGAACTTCGCGACGCTGGGCGACGTCGATGGCGATGGCGGCATCAGCTTCGACACGATCTTCGCCGACGATCTGCCGCTCGAGGAGGACGACGTCATCGTCAAGGGCACCGTGGCATGGCAACCGCAGGACGAGCTGCTGTTCTACCTGACGTATGCGGAAGGCTTTCGCCCGGGCGGCTTCAACCGAATCGCCGAGTCAGGCGTTCCGAGAACCTACGTCAGTGACGAAGTCACGAACTACGAATTCGGCTGGAAAACGACGCTGCTCGACGGTTCGCTGCGCTTCAACGGATCCGTCTATCGCATCGACTGGGACGGATTGCAAGTCGGTATTACCGATTTCAACATTTCCGTCATCACCTTCACCACCAATGCGGCGGACGCCGAGATCACGGGCTTCGAGGGCGATCTGACGTGGGCGGCCACGGACGACTTCAGTCTCGGCGCGGCCTGGTCCTGGAACGACACCGAAATGGTGCGCGTGCCGGAAGGCGTCACCGACATCGCCGGCCCCGGCTCGCAGCTCGCGCTGGCGCCGGAGCTGCAGTACAACCTCGTCGGCCGCTACCACTGGGAGACGGGGGAGCTCGCGCCATACGCACAGCTCGCCTGGGCGTATACCGACGATCAGTTCAGCTCCATCATCATCGACAACCGTTTCCGGCAGGACTCCTACAACACAGTCGGCGCGGCACTCGGCGTGGAGCTGGAGAACAACCTCACCGTGGAACTGTTCGGCGAGAACCTGACGGACGAGCGAGCAGAGCTCTTCATCAACTCGCTGGACACCGACCTCAGGATCACCACCAACCGCCCGCGGACCGTCGGGGTCCGGCTGTCCTGGGATTTCTGATGGAAGCGCCGCGGCTGCTCGAGGAAGCCGCGCCGGCGCGAGCCTGAGCCGTGACCGGCTCCGCGCACGCGCCAGCCGGCGGCGTAGCCGACAGCGTGCGGCGGCTGCTGGAGTCCGGGCGCCTCGAGGAAGCCCTCGCCGCCGCGCGGGACCAGGCCGCCGCTGACCCGTCCGATCCCGAGCCCCTGTACCTCAAGGCCGTCAGCGAGCGCTACCTCGGAAGACTGGATGCCGCACTCGAGACGCTCGGGCGGCTGCAGGCTCTCGAGCCCCGCTACGCCCGCGCCTGGCAGGAAGAGGGCCACGTTCGCAAATCCATCGGTGAGCTGCGGCGGGCCACCGCCTGCTACGCCCGCGCCGTCGAGCTGAACCGCGGCCTGATCGCTTCATGGCGCGAGCTGGCGGCGCTGTACGCGCGGCAGGGTGATGGCACGCGGCACGCGGCCGCGGATGCGGAGTACCGTCGGCTCGCGGCCCTGCCGCCCGAGCTCGTGACGGTCACCAGCCTGATCCAGGAAGGCAAGCTGTTCGAGGGCGAGCAACTCTGTCGCGGGTTCCTGCGCGCGCACCCGCATCACGTCGAAGCGATGCGCCTGCTGGCGCGGATCGGCATGAAGCTCTTCATCTACGACGACGCCGAGTTCCTCCTGGAGAGCTGCGTCGAGTTCGCGCCCGACTACTGGCTTGCGCGCAGCGACTACGTCGAGGTGCTGCACCGGCGGCAGAAGTTCGAGCGTGCGCACGAGCAGGCGAGGCATCTGCACGAGCGCTTTCCCGGCAATCCCGCCTTCGAGCTGAGCTACGCGAACCAATGCGTGGCCATCGGCCTGTTTGACACCGCCATCGAGACATACGACCGCGTGATCCGGCATCACGACGGGCTGGATCAGCCGCACCTGGCGCTCGGCCACGTGCTGAAAACCGTCGGGCGCCAGGACGAGGCCGTAGAGTCCTACCGTAACGCCTACCGCGTGCGGCAGGACTTCGGCGATGCCTGGTGGAGCCTCGCGAACCTCAAGACCTACCGCTTCACCGACGAGGAAATCGCGTCGATGGAGCGCCAGGTCGAGGACCCCGGCGTCGCCGTGGCCGACCGCTTCCACCTGTGCTTCGCGCTGGGGAAGGGCTGGGAAGACCGCGAGAATTACGAGCGTTCCTTCCACTGGTATGAGCTGGGCAACCGGCTGCGGCGCGAAGGCCTCCGCTACCACCCGGAGCGCGCGGATGCGGCAATGAAGCGGCAGGCCGATGTCTGCACCGCGGAGCTCTTCGGGCGCCTTGCCGGCAGCGGTGCGACACACCCCGACCCGATCTTCATCGTCGGGCTGCCGCGCTCCGGCTCCACGCTGCTCGAGCAGATCCTTGCCTCGCACCCGCAGGTCGACGGCACCATGGAGCTGCCGAACGTCATCGCGCTCGCGCACCGGCTGAACGGCCGGCGGCTGCTGTCGGACGAGGCGCGTTACCCGACGATCCTGCGCGAGCTCGAGCCGGAGCAGCTGGCGCGGTTCGGCGCCGGCTATATCGACGATACCCGCTTCCATCGCCAGGACGCGCCACGATTCATCGACAAGATGCCGAACAATTTCATGCACGTCGGGCTGATCCACCTCATGCTCCCGAACGCGCGGATCATAGACGCGCGTCGGCACCCGATGGCCTGCTGTTTCGCGAACTTCAAGCAGCTGTTCGCGGACGGCCAGGAGTTCACCTACGACCTCCAGGAGATGGCGCGTTATTACCGGTCCTACGTCGAGCTCATGGAGCACTGGGACCGGGTCCTGCCCGGCAAAGTGATGCGCGTGCATTACGAGCGCGTGGTCGAGGACCTGGAAGGCGAGCTGCGGCGCGTCCTCGACTTCCTCGGGCTGCCGTTCGAGGAAGCTTGCCTCGAGTTTCACCGCACGGAGCGTTCGGTACGGACGCCCAGCTCCGAGCAGGTCCGGCAGCCGATATACCGCGGCGGTGTTGCACAATGGCGCAAGTTCGAGCCGCAGCTCGAGATTCTGGAAGGCCACCTGGCGGACCTGGTGCGTACTTATCCCCGGTAGATTCTGCAACGCCCGTGCTTCGCGGCGCCAGCGTATATTCGGCCGGTAATGACGGTGGAGACAAGCTGTGCGACTCAGAAACGGACAGGCGGATGTCATGCCCTCGTTGGCACAGCCGTTATCCGGTATCTGGTGCAACGCGGAAGGCCTAACATTCACTTCTTATGAACATCAACTTACACAGCTATCGCACCAAGGTTATGGGGAGGTAACATGCGCTGCCTCCTCGCCAACTCATGTCTGTGCAAGTAATAACCCATAGCTCGAGATCGATAAGCAATGAAGAACATCCAGCTCCGTTTGGTGAACCGTCCCGGCAGTTTGGCGTTGGTGGGCGAGACGCTCGAGAGGGTGTCCGTGGCCGGCCTCCAGCTGCTGCTGCAATGCAGCGGCAGTCCTGGGGAAGCGACGGAGATGCCGTTCTGCTGCACGAGGGATGGACCGGGGATTAGTCGTGGTATCCGTCGAGTCGAATGCCCGGCTTCCAGCCGCTCTCTTCGAGGAAAGCCTTCGCGTCCCTCATCTCCAGTATCCGGCGTACCGCCGCGCGTTTGTCGGGGGCATGGTGAAAGTATGACTTGACGATGCGGTATCCGACCCAATAACCCAGATCGCCAGGGTTGTCCGGTGTCGTATTGAACACCCAGTCCGACAGGTCGGTGTTGTCGATGTCCGCGAGGAAGGCCTTTTCGGTTTCCTGTTCCCGGCCTTCGACATGTTGCACCAGCGTCGCGTAAGCCACTTCCCCTGCGATCAGTTCGGCGATGAACTCGGCTGCACCTTCGATCAGGGAGACCTGCAATACCGTGGGCTCGGCCAGATCGGCGAATGCGAGTTCCTGTTGCACATGAATGAATTCGTGGGCGGTCACGAACACGAACCGGTCTTCGACGTCCGGATGCAGAAAGTCAGTGGCGCAAAGCGCCTCCAGGCCTACCTGGATGCCCGTTGCGGCACTACCGATCGCCACTGGCCTGCCGCGGCCGATCGCGACCGTGACCGGCGGAAACCGCGCTTCCGGATACCAATCCCCCAACGACTGCAAGGCGTCGATAAGGCGCTCACGGCCGTTCGGAAGGATTTCAAGGCAATCACGGGCGTTCGCATAAATACCGGGATCGCGGTCGAGTGTCTCTGCGATTCTTTCCCCGGTGATGTTCCGGGCTTCGGCGAACACCTGCAATCCCGCCGTGCCGCGATCGAGGTACTCGCGCTGGAGCTGTTCGGCCGACGGCCTGCCATCCGCCGCATCGTAAACATCGTAGAACAGGCTGACGTCTTCGGTATCAATTACAGGTTCCGTCGCTAACGAGGCGATCGGAAAAAATGCAAGGCATAGCGTGAAGATGCGCGGACGATCGACTCTACTCACAACAGAATTCTCCAGGCGGTGAGGACAGGAGTCAACGTACCAGTCTAGCAAACCCTTCCTCACAGGCCGCGCATCGTGAACAGCCTGGCCATCCTGCCGGCCGCAGGCCGGGAGAGCATTCCCTGTACCAGCGCCTGCCGGATGCGCGGGTGCGAGAACCTGCGGCCGAGCGCCATGTTGAACTCGCCGCGCCGCCGGGCCCTGATCGCCGCCGCCCGGCGCACGCTGTCGTAGCGCTGCAGGGCGGCAACGGGCCCGCCGTCGCCTTCAGGCGCCGACAGTGCGGCAGCGAGGTGCCGCGCATCGAGCCATCCGAGGTTCATGCCCTGTCCACCGATCGGACTGATCACGTGCGCCGCGTCACCGGCCAGCGCCAGGTGGCCCTTCACGAACGGTTTTGCGAGGTAGTGCTGGACGCCGAAGGCGCTCAACATGAAGTGCCTGGAGTCGGCCAGATCGACGCCCAGCCGGTCGCGCACGGCCGTGACGACGTCCTCGCGGCGGCACTGCGGCAACAACGAGTCGGTCTTCACGACCCAGCGCCGCCGGCCTTCCGGCAGCGGGAAGGACTCGATCAGTCCCTCCTGGTGCAGGTAGATTTCGGCGTCCTCCCTCTGTTCCGTGTCCTCGAAGTCACCCATGACGTAAGTGTCCGGGTAGTCCCCGCCGATGAACGCGATGTTCGCCGCGCGGCGTATTACGCTTTGCATCCCGTCGCAACCGACGACGAACCTTCCGGTAATGCTCAACGTTTCCCCGTGCCGCCGATACCGGACGGTCGTCGCTTCACTCGAGTGGCCGCAATCCAGCACTTCCGCTCCCCGTACGAGCGCCGACGGGTCGAGCTCGCGCAGCCTCGCTTCGAGCAGCACCTCGGTGCGGCACTGGGGAAGCGTCAGCACGAAGCAGTACGGGGGCGGACAGCGGGCGAAAGAGATCGTGCCGACGCGGCGGCGGTTCACCCAGGCGTGGCCGCGCTCGATCCGGTGTCCCTCCGCGACGAATCGCTCCGCAATGTCCAGCTCGTCAAAGACCTCCAGCGCGACCGGGTGGATGCCGATCGAGCGCGAGTGCGCGCCCGGTGCCGTGCGCCGCTCCAGGACCCGGCAGCCGATGCCCCGCCGGAGCAGCAGGCAGCCGAGCAGCAGCCCGACGGGTCCGGCGCCGACGATAACGACGTCCGTCGCCTCACTCCGGCTCATGGTCGTAGAGGAGCACCTGACGGAAAGGGAACAGGCGTTCTACCTGCCAGCCGGGCGGCGCGGCGGCGCATAGCTCGTGGTACGTGTAGCTGCGCTTGAGCGAGGCGAGCCCGTCGCAGCGGATGTAGGAGCCCCGGAAGAACGGCAGCGTGAATGTGCCGAAGGCCGCGTAGGCGATGTCGCTGCGCTGCAGGTCTACCATCACGGCACGCCGCCTGGCGAGCTGCTCGGCCTCGCGAAGCAGGCCGTCGAATTCTTCGGGCGTCAGGTGATGCAGCAGGTGATTCGAGAGGACGAAATCGAAGCGCTCGCCGTTCTGCAGCAGGTCCGTCGTGCTCGCGAGCCGGAACTCGACCTGCGGCGGACGCTCCAGCGTGCGTACGTATTCGACGGCGCGCGCGTCGATCTCGATGCCGGTGACGTGCAAGTCGATGCCGTCGTTGGCGGCCCAGCGCGCAAGCTCGAGCGGAATGTCGCCCCCGCCGAAGCCGATGTCGAGCAAGGTCCAGGTTCGGGAGCGTTCCCGCATCGCGGGCCGCAGCCATCGTCGGTACACCGCCCGGGAGCGTGACAGCGCGGCGTTGATGTAGCGGAACTGTCGATAGGTATTGTAGAGCCGTGCCCTGTCACAGTCCGGGTCGTCCATCATTTCGGGCGCGCCGGGATCGCGCCTGCCAAGAAATACGGGCACCGGGATCACTCCGCGATCTTCGTCAGCACGCCGCTCTCGATTGTAATCCCGGGACCGAAGGCCATGGCGAGAACCGGCTCTTCCTGCGCATCCCGCGGCTGTCCCAACAGGTGGCGCAGCACGAACAGGATCGTCGCGCTGCTCATGTTGCCGTAGTTCGCGAGCACGTGGCGCGACGAGGCGAAGCACTCGGCGGGCAGGTCCAGGCCCCGCTCGACCTTGTCCAGGATGGCGCGGCCGCCCGGATGCACGGCCCAGTGACGCACGTCGCCGAAGGTGCCGATGCGCGGGAGCAGCGGCTGCAGGGCCTCCGCGAGATTCGACTCCAGTATCGCGGGCACGTAGCGCGACAGCACCATTTCGAAGCCGTGATCCCCGATGGTCCAGGCCATGTCGCGCTCGCCCTTCGCCGCGACCGCCGTAGCGAAATCGTCCAGACGGTAACAGGGCGCGGCCGCCGGCTTCGCGCTCACGATCGCGCCGGCGGCCCCGTCCGCGAACACGGAGGCGGAGACGATGTTGTCCGGCGTCTCGTCGAGCTGCAGGTGGATGCTGCAGATCTCGACGCAGATCAGCATCACGACGGCCTCGGGATCGGCACTGCATATCGACCGCGCAAGCTGCAGACCCTGGAATGCCGCGAAGCAGCCCATGAAGCCGATGTTGTAGCGGTGGGTCGACGGCTTGAGCCCGAGGCTTCTCACCAGCATGAACCCTGGGTCCGGGGCGTGGAAGCCGGTGCAGGAGACGGTGATGACGTGGGTGACCTCGCTTGCCGAGACGCGGTCGTTCGCCGCGAGCAACGCGCGCCCGGCGTCCGCGGCCAGCCGCTGGCTGGCCCGAACGTAGATGCCGTTGCGTTCGCCGGTGCCCGGCGTGAGGGTGCCGCGGTTCGGGCAGAAGAACAGCGGACGGTCCGCGGCGCCGTCGAGGTCCTGGACGACGGAGTGACGCCGCTCGATTCCCGAGGCATCGTAGATGCGGCGCACGAGGTTCTGCGTGCGGCGGCTGCCTTCGAACTGCCGCAGCATGAGGTCGCGCAAGAAGCTCTGGCGGTAAGCCGTGGGCGGCACCGCCGCCGCGATGTTGTGGATGAAGACGGGCAAAGTGATCCTCCGCGGCTCACCCCCGTCAGCAAAGCTTTCCGGATTCTAGCGTGCCCGCACGACCGGACGCGAACCGGCCGTCGCTTATTCGATCTGCTGATAAGGAAGCAGGCGTTGCTGCGCCTGCACCAGCAGCGCCCCGTGGAAGCCCGGGCGCCGAAAAAGGGTGCCGGGTCAGGCGGCTACGCGGCGGCAGGGCCAGGCCTGCCCGTGCTCTCCCGGCGGGAGCGCGCCGGCAGCTTCTTCCGGCGCCTCGCACACGCAGATGACCCGCCGCCGGTTGCAGGAGACGATGGCGCGGACCAGCTTCAGCCGGTGCGGGATCAGCCACTCGGCCTCCACGACCTCGAGTGCCGCTGCGGCGTCGGCGGGCGGTACCGCAAACAGCCGCTCGACTACCACGTTCATCGCCGCGGGCGCCGGGCCCTCGTAGATGCGGCCGGTCCAGATCGCGTCCGCATCCAGCCGCGCCAGCCGGAGCGCGAGGCGCACCGACTCCGCATCGGGAGCGCGGAAGTGGCAGATCAGGCGTCGCCCTTCGGCGGCGATGAAGCTCTCCTGCCAGTGGACCTTGTGCATCTCGGCGCAACCGAGTTTCTCGAGCGTGGCGATGCCGCAGTTCTCGCCCGGCGTGCCTCCGCTCCACTCGACGAAAACGTCGGCCATGTCGTTGCCCGTGGCATTCATACGGCAACCCTCGTCGTACCGGCTACCGTCTCGAGCCACTGGGCGAGGTCCGCGGTCAGCTCGAGTGCGTCGTCCTCGGCGCCGTGAATGAAGCTGGACTTGCGGCGGCGCAGAAACGGCAGGCCGAGGACGTACAGGCCGGGGGCCTCTGCAACGCCGCCGTCGTGGCGTATCCAGCCCCTGCGATCGAGGACCGGGACGTTGAGCCAGGAGTAGTCGGGCCGGTAGCCGGTGGCCCAGACGATGTTGCGGATGCTGCCGTCCGCGAGATCGACGCCGAGGCAACTGCGCTCCGGAACGCGGGTCGGCTCGTAGCGCCGGGCGGGCTCCACCTCGCTCGCCCATCCGTTGGCTTCCGCCCATTCATCGAGCGCCGTCAGCAGGCGGTCCATCTTGAGATCGGCCAGCGCGCAGACGTTGCGCAGTGCACCGGAAAACTGGGCCTTCCCGTCGCGGATGCCGGCCAGGCGGCCGACGAGACGCACGCCGGAGTCCGTCAGCGTGTTGAGATCCATCGTCCGCCCGCGCAGGCCGACGAGCTGCGGCGAGGGCACGCCGCGCGCCCGCACCAGGTCGTCGACTTCGTCGTAACCCTGGTCGAGCAGCCCGGCCACGTGCATCCACCACTGGATGTCGCGGCCGCGGTAGGTCCTCGGCATGCGCACGTGCTCGCCGACCGCCAGCGTTACCGGGTGCCCGGCGCGCTGGATCTCGTCGGCCAGCTGAAGGCCGGTTGCGGACGCGCCGACCACGAGCACCCCGCCCGGCGCGAGTTGCCGCGGATTGCGATAGCCGTGCGGCGTGAGCTGCAGCATGCCCTCGGGCACCGCCCGGCTCACCGCGGGAACCGCCGGCAGGTTGCAGGCGCCGCTCGCGACGACGACGGCGCGGCAGCGCCACGCACCCCGGTCCGTGGCGATCCGGTAACCGCCATCCTCGGCCTCGACGCCGGTCACCGTCGTAGCGGTCCGGACCGGCGCTGCGATGTGCTCGGCGTACTCCGAAATGAAGCCGATCACCTCGTCCATCGTCATGTAGCCATCCGGGTCCGGGCCGTCGTAGCTGTGACCCGGCAAGCGGCTCAACCAGTTCGGCGTCAGCAACGTGAGCGAGTCCCAGCGCTCGTGCCGCCACGAGTTGGCGACTTCGCCACGCTCCAGCACCACGTGGTCGATGGAGCGCGCGGCGAGGCAATGGCTCATGGCCAGACCGGAGTGCCCCGCACCGATGACGACGACGTCAACGGCGCGGGGACGCGCACGGCCCCGGCTTTCGGCGGCGCGGGTCACGCCACCGTAACCGATACGTCGGTCGGGTTGGTGATGATGTCGAACACGGCGGAGCGCTTCTGCGACTGCGCAACGAGCGCCGCGATGTCCTCTTTTGAGGCGTCCGCGTCGATATCGTAGTGCACCTTGATGCCGTCGAAGCCGTTCCGGACATCGCTGTCGATGCCCAGTATGCCCTGCAGGTCCATGTCGCCCTCCAGCGTCGCCTTGACCGAGCGTAGCTGGATGTTGCGGTTCTGCGCGACGGCGGCGATGCCGGCGGTCAGGCAGCCCGCGAGGCCCGCGAGCACCATTTCGACCGGCGTGGCGCCGTTGTCCTCGGAGGCGAAGACCTCGGGATGATCGGCGTCGAAGACGAACTCGGTCCTGTGGCGCTGTTCCTCGCCCAGGCCGAAGAAGCCGCTCACGTGAGTCCGGCTGTGCGTGCCCCTGACCCAGTCGCAGGTGGCGCGCCAGGTGAATCTGGCCGCCTCGGGCGCCTCCGTCAGCGCCTCCCGGGCGCCCAGCAGCGCCTCGACATTGACGCCGTTGTCGACCGTTGCTTGCTGTGTGTCCATGAATTGCTCCTCGATTGGTTGGCCCGGCCAGTCGCCGGGCAGGAGCCAATCTGGGCCTGCCGCGTTGGATTCAGCGTGGCAGCGGTCGTGGAATTTGCAGTGGGAAATGCCGGCGGCGGCTCGCGGGGACGCGTGCCGGCGTCCGGGCGTGGCTCAGCCAAGCTGCTGGTGGGCCTCGGGTACGAGCGCCGCCGTCATGACCCGGGCCCATTCCGCGACGCCCGCCTCCTCCAGCCTTTCGACCTCCGCGAAGTGCCGCGACGCCTTGTTGTTGTGACCCGAGGCGCTCCGGCAGAGGCCCAGCACGAAGTGCGCCAGCATCATGTCGGTGGACCGCTCCAGCAGCTCCGCATATTGCAGCGCCTCGCCGGCGCGCCGGAGCGCTGGCTTCAGCCGGCCGCGTTCATAGTCGAGCAGGGCGGCCCGGGTCAGGACGTAGGCGAGGCGATGCTTGGCGTCGGCGACCCGCAGGTCCTCCAGTGCCTCCTCGAGCGGGCCGACCTGGTCGTCCAGCGCATAGGTGCACAGGCCGTGCAACGCGCGGGCGAACGGCGCCTCGCTGCCCTCGCGCAGTTTCATGCCGAGGGACAGCAACTCCTCGCACCGGCGGCGCGCGTCAGCGAACCGGCCGCGCTGGATGTCGATCATCACGAGGTATTCGCTGGCCTGGAACTCGTTGATACGGTCGCCGGCGCTCTTGCAAAGCGTCCTCGCTTCCTTCAGCAGGTCCTCGGCCTCGTCGAGCCGGTTCTCGTAGAGGCGCAGCATGCCGAGCCCCGCCGGGATCGCATGGTGCCGGACGCGCAACCGCCCGGCCCGGGCGTTCGCCTCCATCAGCATCGCGTCCGCCTGCGAAAGATCGCGTTCCAGCATCGCCAGGCACTTGGCGGTGTCCGCCATGCCGACCACGTGCTCCTCCTCGGTGCCGCCACGCACGGCCCGCTCGGACTGCAGGGACTGCTCGCGCGCTCCGGCCCAGTGGCCGTGAGCCCAGCGCACGTAAGACGCCATCTGGTAGCCGAGCCGCGCGTGGGCCAGTGCGCCGTGGTCCAGCGCCTCTTCGGCGAGCGCGGCGTAGCGGCACGCCGCTTCTTCCCAGTCGTCCAGGGGCGCGGCCGTCTGCATGATGTTATGCAGGTCGATCTCGAGGCGGACCCGCTCCGGTGGCGGGAGCCGCTGCGCGAGCTGCAGGCCCTTGCGGGCCAGCGTTGCCGCCTCTTCGTTGGCAAAGAAGCGCAGGCACAGGCGGCCCGCGGACACCATGGCCCGGGCCGCGAGCGTCGGGTCGCCGCTCAGCGTGGCGTGATGGGCGAGGTCGGAGGCGCGGGCGGGATCCAGAGCCGCGTCCTGCGTCATGCATTCCGCGATGCGGCGGTGCATGACCTGCCGGCGGACAGGCGATATGTCGGTATAGACGGCACGGGCGAGGAGCTCGTGCGAGAAGCGGAGGCCGCGGTCGGTCGGCGACAGGAGGGCCTGGCGCTCGGCACGCTCGAGGATTGCCGCGATGAGATCCGGTTCGTGCCCCGTCAGGCGCGCGAGTGTCGTCACGTCGATGCGTGGACTCAAGACCGCCGCCCATCGCAACACCTCCATGCCGTTGACGTCGAAGCGGGCGACGCGCTCGCGGACGAGCTGCTCGAGCGAGCCGGCTCCGGCGCCTTCGCTTTCGGCACGCGCCAGCTCGATCGCCAGGAGCGGATTGCCGGAACACTCCCGGCTCAGGCGCTTGCAGTCGGCGGCCGGGGAGCAGCGGGCGATGAGCTCGGCCACGGCATCGTCCGGCAAGGGGCCGAGAACGAGCTCCCGGAGCAGGGCGTCGTGCCGGAGCCCCCGGAGCGCCTGTTGCAGCGGCATGTTGTCCTGAAGCTCACTGTCGCGCGCGGCCAGCACGGCGAGCAGGGGCCGGTCCCGATTCATCCGCGCGACGTAGTGCAGTGCGGCGGCGCTCGACTCGTCACACCATTGGACGTCATCGAACAGGAGCACGACGGGCCGGCTGCGCGTCTGTTCGGCGACCAGCTCGCTCAGGCCGGAGAAGAGGCGGTCCCGGTTGTCGGCGTCGGCATCGCCGAAGACGCGCGCCGCCGCATCCGACTCGTAAGTCCGGAGCGCGTCGATCCAGAGAGCAAAAGGCCGGATCGCCTCCGATTCGAAGGCGCTCGCCTGCAGAATGCAGGCATCCGCCTTGATCGCAGGCTGCAGCACGAACTCCAGCATGCGGCTCTTGCCGATACCGGGCTCGCCCCGAACGAGGACGACCTCCGCGCGGCGGGAGCTCCTGACGTCGGAGACGGCGCGGCCCATCTGTGCCGCCTCCTGGTCGCGGCCGATCAGCTCGTCATCCGCAGCAGGGGCCGCAGCGGCGGCCGGCGCCGTATGCGCGCTCGGCAGGCCTTGCGGGGCGCTGACGGCGGGGCGCGCCTCGCCGTCAGCGGCCCGCCGGGCCTTCAGCAGGGCACCGGTGGAAGCGATCCCCGCCTCCTTGAGCATGCGCATGCCGAGCTGGTACTGCTGGCTGGCTTCTTCCACGTGCTGCGATGCGTAAAGGAGCCGGATGAGTGCGGCCCGCGACCGTTCGTCGTAGGGGCTGATCTCGCACAAGGTGCGGGCGTGCGGGAGCGCCTGCTCCGGCGAGCTCTCCAGGCGCTCGACGAGCTCGCGCAGCACGGTCGCCTGTGCCCGGACCGACTGTTCGCGCTCCGCGATGCACCAGGCATGGAAGCGATGAAAGTTGGAGAACTCGAGCTCTTCCAGGAAGGTTCCGCGGTAACGCGATGCGGCGCCTTCGAGCTCCTCGACTGATGCGGTCTTAAGCCCCTCGTTCGCCAGCGCATACAGTTCGGCGACGTCGATCACCAGGTCGCGCGCATCGATCTCGACCGCGGACCGGTCGGCGAGGACACGGGGATGGTCCGGATCGTCCAGAAGACGCCGCAGCTTGGACAGACTCCAGCGGAGCGCGCCGCGCGGATCGTCGGGGATTTCCCACAACAGCTCGCAAAGGTGCTCGCGGCGGAACCGTCGGCGGTTCAGGCACAGGTAGGCAAGCAGCGCGCGGGTCTTCCTGGACGGCGGGAGCGGGAGGGCCTTGCCTTCCCGCAGGACCTTGAATTCTCCGAGTAGTTTGAGCTCCAGGCCACCCATGCCGCCGGTCCGGCTGCTGTGGAACCAACCACTATAGAGCGCGCCGGCCGGTTTCCACAAGCCAAAGCGTTCGCCCCCGCCGGCCAACCTGCGGCAACGGCCGTGAAAAACCACGGTCGCTTCAACGGTGGCTCACTTGGTGGGCCCCCAACATCGGCACCGAATTCCATACAGAGCGACGGCTTTTCCGCTGGATGGGTCCGCGACCAAACGGCCACTTATGGCCGTCCACATCCGCATTGCAGCGAAAGGCCGAAGAATCTAACGTCCGGTATCAGGCGAAGAACCGGCTCAGGAGACAAGCGATGGCACGTTACGACAACATTCTTGAAACCATCGGCAACACACCGCTCGTGAAGCTGAACAGGCTCGCCCCGCCGGGGGTGAACGTCTACGTCAAGGTCGAGGCGTTCAACCCGATGGCGTCGGTCAAGGACCGGATGGCCCGCGCGATCATCGAGGACGCGGAGCGCTCCGGAGACCTGAAGCCGGGCCAGACGGTGATCGAGGCGACCAGCGGTAATACCGGTATCGGCCTCGCGATGGTGTGCGCCCAGAAGGGCTATCCGCTGGTCGTGACCATGGCGGAGAGCTTCAGCATCGAGCGGCGCAAGATGCTGCGCTTCCTGGGCGCGAAGGTCGTCCTGACGCCGGCGTCGGAAAAGGGCACCGGCATGCTGAACAAGGCGGTCGAGCTCGCCGGGAAGCACGGTTGGTTCCTGTGCCGCCAGTTCGAGAATCCCGCGAACGCGGAGGTGCACATGCGCACCACCGCCCGGGAGATCATGGCCGACTTCGCCGGCGAGAAGCTGGACTATTTCGTCACCGGTTTCGGCACGGGCGGGACCCTGCTCGGCGTGGGCCGGGTGTTCCGGAAGGAAATGCCCGATACGCGCATCATTGCGGCCGAGCCGGATAACGCCCCGGTGCTGGGAAGCGGCATTCCACAGCCGCGCGGCGCCGACGGCAAGCCGTCCGGAAGCCATCCCCAATTCCGGCCGCATCTCATGCAGGGATGGAGCCCCGATTTCATCTCCGCCCTGACGGAGGAGGCGTCCGCGCACGGCCTGGTCGACGAGATCATTGCCGTCGCCGGCGACGACGCCATGCGGCTCTCGCGGGAGCTGGCGCGGCAGGAGGGCATATTCGTCGGCACGTCCAGCGGCGCCACCCTGGCGGCGGCGCTCCGGGTGGCCGAGCGGTCGCCGGCCGGGACCAACATCGTCTGCATGCTGCCGGACACCGGCGAGCGCTACCTGTCGACGCCGCTCTTCGAGGGCATCACGGAGGAGATGACGGAGGAAGAGCTGGCCCTGTCGTGCTCCACGCCGAACTACCGGTTCGACGTGCCGGCCGCTCCCGCGCCGGCGGCGCAGCCGGCGAGCCCGGCGGAGCTCGACCCCGACGCCGAGCGGTTCGTCACCGAGGTGATCGAGAAGGAACCGGTCGTGCTCTTCGCGCTCGAATGGTGCGAGTTCTGCTGGTCCGTGCGCAAGCTTTTCGCCAGGCTCGGGATCAGCTACCGCAGCGTCGATCTCGATTCCGTCGAGTACCAGGAAGGCGATCGCGGCGGCAAGATCCGTGCGGTCCTGGCGGCACGCACGGGTGTCCCCACGATTCCGCAGATCTACATTGCCGGCAGGCACATCGGTGGATGCACGGAACTGTTCGACGCCTTGCGCGACGGCAGTGCGCGGGAATTGATGGAGCAGAACGGCATCGCCTTCGATGCCGACGCAGACGTCGACCCGTACGCGCTGTTGCCCAACTGGCTGCAGCCGCGCAAGTCCGCCTGACGGTGACGATCGTGAGCGGCACCGTTCCCGTCATCGATATCGCCGGCCTGTACGAGCCGGAAAGCCTGCGGGCGATCGACGCCGCCTGCAGGGAATGGGGCTTTTTTCAGGTGACGAACCACGGCATCGATCCCGCCGCAGTCGCGGCGCTCACGGACGCAATGCGGCGGTTTTTCGCCCAGCCGACGGAAACCAAGCGACGCATCCTGCGAACGGCGGACAACCCCTGGGGCTTCTACGATCAGGAGCTGACGAAGAACACGCGGGACTGGAAGGAGGTCTACGATTTCGGTCCCGCGGACGGCATGGCGCTCGAGCCGCAGTGGCCGGAATCGCTCCCCGCTTTCGAGCCGGCGATTCGGAACTACTACGCGCAGTGCGAGGTGCTTGCTTTTCGCCTGCTCGCGGCACTGTCGATCAATCTGGGCATGCCGGCCGGTGCGCTGGAGCGCTATTTCGGCGACGCGCACACCAGCTTCCTGCGCCTCAACTATTATCCGAAGTGCCCGCAGCCGGCAAAGCCTGAAGGCCTGGGCACCACCCCGGAGGGCTACCTCGGCGTCAACCACCACACCGACGCCGGCGTGCTCACGGTCCTGTTGCAGGACGAGCAGCCGGGGCTCGAGGTTTTCCGCCGCGGCCGCTGGCACCTCGTCGAGCCGCGGACGGATGCGCTGGTCATCAACATCGGCGACATCGTGCAGGTGTGGTCGAACGACCGATACGAGGCGTCGATCCACCGCGCACTGACCAATCCCGTTGCGGACCGTTACAGCGTGCCGTATTTCCTGAACCCGTCCTACGACGCCGACTATGCGCCACTGCCGAGCATGGTCGATAGCAATAATCCGGCGCGATATCGTGCGATCAACTGGCGCGAATTCCGTTCGCTGCGGGCCGCCGGCGACTATGCCGACTACGGCGAGGAAGTCCAGATCAGTCAGTACCGCATATAACAGAGGAGTCTGCACAGCCATGGCCTTCATCGACACCATCGCCCCCGCCGATGCCGAAGGCGACGTACGCGCCATGTACGCGCGCCAGCAGCAGGCGTGGGGGTTCGTTCCGAACTATGCCAAGGTCTTTTGCTGGCGGCCGGAAGTGATGGCGCGCTGGGGCAGGCTGCTGGCCGAAATCCGGCGGCCGATGGACGATAAGCGCTTCGAGCTCGTCACCTTCGCCGCGGCGCACGCGCTGAAGCACACCGGCTGCGCGCACGCGCACGGCAAGGCGCTGGCCGGCTTCGTCGGCGAGGCGGCGGTGCGGGCCATTGCCTCCGGTGACGAGAGCGATGAGCTTTCGCCCGCCGACAAGGCGATGGTGCGATTCGCACGCAAGGTGGCGCTGGACGCATCCGGTATTACGCCGGGGGACGCCGACGAACTCCGATCCCACGGCCTCGACGATCCCGAAATCTTCGACATCGCAGCCGCGGCGGCGGGCCGCGCCTTCTTCACCAAGCTGCTGGACGCTCTCGGCGTCGAGACGGAAGCGGGCGCCGGCGGCATGAGCGAAGAGCTGGCCAGGGCGTTGACCGTCGGGCGGCCCGTGGCCGCCAACACTCGCGAAACGGTGGCCGGCTAGCACATCGCCCGACGCCTCCGATCCGCGCGACGGCTTCCTGCCTCATCAGCGGCCGCTGCAGGACGCTCCCGATTGACAAGCCTTGAACCACAAGGTATGGTGGCGAAAATATCGGGGAGCGCTCATGATCCACCCGATCCCTGCATACCTCGTTCTGTTCCTTTTCGCTCTCTCCGGCAGCGCGTGCTCGGGCAAGAGTAAGCCGGATGCGGACGTCGAGACGGATCTCGAGCCCGACCTCGAAACGGTTCTCGCCTTCGAAGCCGGCGCGGGGGATCCGGAGCCGCTGCGTGGCTGGAGCGGTGGGCCGCCCGGCACGCTGCATCTGGAAGGCGGCATCGTTCACGGCGGCGATGCGGCCGCGCTCCTCGAGCGTGATGCCCGGAGCCCCAGGACCTTCAGCTATCTTTCCTATCGGGATCAGGCCCCGCCCGACGCCGGCTTCCGCATTCTGGCGCTGATGCGGTGGTGGAACATCATCGAGTACTGGTTTCCTTATCGCGACCAGATCGACGGCGACTGGTATCAAACGCTGCGCGAGTTCCTGCCGCGCATCGCGGCGGCGCAGGACGGCGAGAGCTATCGCCTGGAACTGATGCAGCTGATCGCGCGAGCCGCGGACGGGCATGCGAATCTCTGGCCGGCACTCGATGTCCGGCCCCCGCGGGGCGACTGCTCCTGGCCCGCCAGCATGCGTTTCCTTGAGGGACAGGCGGTGGTCGTCGCCACCGAAGCGGCAGGTACCGAGGCAGGGCTGGCATCCGGCGATGTGGTCGAGGCGATCGACGGCGCACCGGTGACGCGGCTGGTGGACGAGTGGGCGCCGTATTACGCCACATCCAACGAAGCGGCGCGCCTGCGCGACATCGCGCACAATCTGTCCGACGGCGACTGCGGCGACAGCGAAGCCGCCGTGCGGAGGGACGGCGAGCGGCTGGACCTGACGGTGCCGAGGATCGAGCATTCCGTGACGAACAGGCGCGATCGCCCCGGCGACACCTTTCAGCGACTGTCCGCCGATATCGCCTATCTGAAGCTGTCGACCATCCGTGCGCAGGACGTCGCGGGCTACGTTGAAGAGGCTGCCGGGGCTCGCGGGCTGGTCATCGACCTTCGCACGTATCCCTCCGATTTCGTCGTGTTCGCGCTTTGCGCGCGGTTGATATCCGAGCCGACGGATTTCGCCCGTTTCACCCGTGGCGACCTCCACAATCCCGGCGCGTTTGCCTGGTCGGAATCGGTCGCGCTCGAGCCGCAATTCCCCCCCTACCGGGGCAGCGTCGCGGTCCTGGTGGACGAGGGAACGCAGAGCCGGTCCGAGTACACGGCGATGGCCTGCCGCGCCGGGCCGAAGGCAGTCGTCGTCGGCAGCACGACGGCCGGCGCCGACGGCAACGTCTCGCACATCGAGCTGCCGGGCGACAACGTGACGACGATGATCAGCGGCATCGGCGTCTTCTATCCCGACAAGATGCCGACGCAGCGGGTCGGCATCGTTCCCGACATCGTGGCGACGCCGACTATCGAGGGCATCCGCGCGGGCCGGGACGAGGTCCTGGAGGCGGCACTCCGGCACCTCCTGGGTCCGGAGGCCGACGAGGCCCTCATCCGCGAGATGGCGCGCCGCCCCTGATCCGCTTGGCCCGCTGGCCGCGTCATCACGATTCCTCACGGTTCCATCCGCGGCGCGTCGGGAAAACTGGCCTCGTTGCTGCTGCTGCGCTAAAGTCATTCCGGACAGGAAACGGACAACCGGCCATGGTGCCAGCCCGCGAGAAGTTCGTCGTCGCTCTTCTGGCCGTGCCGGAGTCGAGCGGCTCGACGCTCTACGGCATGTACGAAATCCTGGAGGCGGCGGGCCGCGACTGGTACCTCGTCACCGAGGGCGCCTCCCGCGAGCCGCTCTTCCGGCCGATGATCGTCTCCGCGGACGGCCGAAGTTTCCGCACCCCCCGCGGGCTCACGGTCGAGCCGCATGCCGCGCTCGCCGATGCCGCGGCGGTCGACCTCGTCGCAGTCCCCGATCTCATGGTGCCGCCCAGCGAGGACCTGCGGGGGCGGTATCCCGACGAGTGCGCATGGCTCCGCCAGCGCTATGAGGCCGGGGCGACGCTGGCGACGGCGTGCACAGGCGCGCTGATCCTGGCGGAGGCGGGGCTGCTCGACGGCCAGGACGTCACGACGCACTGGGCCTACTGCGACGCCATGGCGAAACGCTATCCGAAGGTGAGGGTGCACCCGAACCGGGCGCTCGTGGCCTCGGGTATCGGGCAGCGTCTCGTGATGGCCGGCGGCGGCACCTCCTGGCACGACCTTGCGCTGTTCCTGATCGCGCGCTTCGCGGGGACCGAAGAAGCCATGCGGGTCGCGCGCGTTTACCTGATCGACTGGCACAGCATCGGCCAGCAGCCTTTTGCGATACTCACGCGCAGCTGCCAGGCGCAGGACGCACGGATTGCCCGGTGCCAGGAGTGGATAGCGACCCACTACGATGCAACGTCCCCGGTCACGGCCATGGTCCGGCTGAGCGGCCTGTCGGAGCGTTCCTTCAAGCGCCGCTTCGTGCGCGCCACCGGCATGTCGCCGCTCGAGTACGTCCACTCGCTGCGCCTCGAGGAAACGAAGCACATGCTCGAGACGACGGACCTCTCGATAGAAGCCATCGCGAACCAGGTGGGCTACGAGGACGGGAGTTTCTTCGGCAGGCTCTTCCGGCGCGAGGTGGGGCTGACTCCGGCGCAGTACCGCAAGCGGTTTCGCACGCTGCGCAAGCTGCTCGGCAACAGCAAGGCGTCGTAGCCGGCCAGACGGGGCGGCTGCATCCGCCCCGGCGCAGAGCCGGTGCAGATGCGGCTCGTTGCAGCTTCGCGGACGCATGTACTAGGCTTTAATTCCATACCTGACGGGGTAGTCCGGCCATGCAACAGCGCGTGCTGCGGCTGTTCGAGAGATTGCAGGGCGCGCTGTACGTGCTGCCGCTGTTCCTGCTGTTCTGGTATGCGCTGACCGGCGGCCGGGGCTGGGCGTTCGGCACGCTTGCCGTCGCCGCGGCAACGGTGGCGGCGCTACCGCCGGGCGCGCAGCGTCGGACGCGCGTTTCCCCGGCAGGCGTGCTGCAGTTCGGAGCGCATTTCCTGCGCCGGTCGCTGGAAGGCGGCACCGACGTCGCGTGGCGCGCGCTGCACCCGGCGATGCCGCTCATCCCGAGGGAGGAATGGCGGCCGCTCGACCTGCCTGCCGGCCCGGCCCGCACGCTGTTCGTCGCCGCCGTGAACCTGTTGCCGGGGACGCTCGTCTGCCAGGATGCGGGCCGACGCGTCCTGATCCACAGCATCAGTACGGCCCCCCGGGAAAAACTCGATGCGCTGGAGACCCGGGTCGTCCGGGCCTTCGGATCCGGCGAGGCGCCGCCGCCGTGAGCGCGCTGCTGACCGGCGCGGCCGTTTTCCTGCTGGCGAATCTCGTCGCGGGCTTGCTGCGGGTATGGCTCGGCCCGGATCCGGCGGACCGCATGCAGGCGGTGCTGCTCTTCGGCACCGCACTGGTGGCCATGCTGCTCGTCCTCAGTTACGCACGCGGCGACGGTGGGCTGGTCCACGTCGCCCTGGTCGTCACGATCCTCGCGGCCTGGCTGAACGTCGCTTTCGTGATCGCGCCGGAGGCGCCCGACCGGGAACGGGGCCCGTGAGCGCGGTTGCGGCCTTCGGCGGCGCCTGCGTCATCGCCGGCTGCGCCTTTTTTCTGGCCGGCACCGCCGGCTTGCTGCGGTTCCCCGACACCCGCACGCGGCTGCACGCGATCGTCAAGGCCGATAACCTCGGCCTCGGATTCATCTGCCTCGGGCTCGCCGTCTACGACGGGACGTTGCCCGGCGTCATCCGCCTGCTCGCCGTGTGGCTGCTGGCGCTGACCGCCTCGTCGATCTCGGCCTTTCTGATCGCCCGCCACTCGCTGGCTCCCACCGCGGCGGTGGGGGCGGAGCGGCGGGAGAAACCGCGGTAATGGCGGTTTTCGACCTGCTGTTGTGCGGATCGCTCATCGCCCTGGCGCTGGGCGTCGTCACGGGCGGCGCGCGGCCGTTCCGCAGCGTCGTCATGTTCATCGCGTTCGGCATGCTGATGGCACTGACCTGGGCCAGGTTCGGAGCCGTGGACCTGGCGCTTGCCGAAGCCGCGATCGGGGCAGGTTTTACCGGCGTGCTGTTCCTCACGGCTGTTCGCACGATGCCGTCGGCTGCGCGGGAGGGCGGGCGACGAGTACTGCGGCCGCTACTGTTCGCGGCCTGCCTCGCTGCGGGCATCGCAGTCGCGGCGGTGATGCTGCGGCAGTTGCCGCAGGACGGGATGACGGCCACGGCAGCGGCCGATGCGACGTCCGACCACGTGCTCGACAACCCGGTCACCGCCGTGCTCCTCGACTTCCGGGGCTACGACACGCTGCTCGAAACCGCGGTACTCCTGCTGGCGCTACTGGGCCTGCGCCTGTTGCACGCTTCCGGGGCGCTCCCGGATCCCCATCCGCCGCGTCCGGTGGCGACGCCGATGATCGCACCGCTGCTCGCGGTGGAAACGCCCGTGCTGACGCTGATGGCGCTGTACCTTCTGTATGCGGGCAGCGATGCGCCGGGCGGTGCATTCCAGGCCGGCGCACTCCTCGGCGCGCTGGGGGTGATGCTCCGGCTGTCCGGCCGGCTCGTCCCTGCGCCCGCCCTGCACCCCGCGGCACGCGTCGCTGCCATCGGCGGCCTCGGTACCTTCAGCCTGTTTGCATGCATTTCGCTCGGCAACAGCCGGGCGCCGTTGACCTGGCCCGACGACCCGCCGTTTCTTCTGTACTTCGGCATCGAGGTCGCCGTGATGGTCTCGACGGCGACCATTCTGGTGCTGCTCGTCGGCACCGCACCCGGACTGAAGCGGGCCCGGCTGCGATGACCGACGCATACGCCGTCACGTCGGGCCTGGTCTTCGGGCTGTCGCTCTACGGACTGCTCGTGAGCGGTGAGCTTCTTCGGCGGCTGATGGCCGCAAACCTGATGGCCTCCTCCCTGTTCCTGTACCTGGTCGTCGTGTCCACCGGACAGGGAGAGGCCGTTCGCGATCCGGTGCCGCAGGCGATGGTGTTGACCGGCATCGTCATCGCCGTGGCCATTACCGGGTTCGCACTCGGGTTGGCCCGATGGTTGCGGTCAGAGGAGCACGCCCGGCCGACTCCGGGGGGAGAGCAAGCGACGTCGGCGCATGAGTGAGCCGGCGACGCTCACGCTGGCTGCACTTTCCGCACTGGTATTCGCTCCCGTACTGACCGCGCTGCTGCGCTGGGTCGTTCCGGTAGCGGGCTTCGGGGAAAGCTTGAGTATCGCCGTCGGCCTCACGCTCCTGGCCGCCATGCTGCCCGTCACCCGCGATGCAATGAGCCTCGGCGGCTTCGTCATCGCCGTGGGCGGTCACGCGGCGCCGCTCGGGATCGAATGGGCGGTGGACGGGTTGAGCCTCGCGATGCTGTGGCTCGTTCAGGGCGTGGCGGTGTGCGTCAACTGGTACGTGGTCGGTTGGCGCCGCGACGTCGGCGGGGCGACCGCAAGGCTCGTCCAGGCGATCTGGCTGCTCCTGTGGAGCGGCCTCAACGCGCTCTTCCTCTCTGCGGATCTCTTCAACATCTACGTGACGCTGGAAGTGACGAGCCTGGCCGGCGTCGCCCTGGCGGCCGCGGCCGGCGGTGCAGCGCTGCAGGCCGCGATGCGTTACCTGCTGTTTGCGCTGGCTGGCTCCATGTTCTTCCTCCTCGGCGTGGCAGTGGCCTACGCCGGCAGCGGCACGCTGGCGCTGCGCCTGATCGATCCCGGATCGCTGCCTCCGACCGCGGTGTTCGCCCTGACGCTCGGCCTGATGATCAAGGCGGCGCTTTTTCCCGTGCACGGCTGGCTGCCGCCAGCGCATGCGTCGGCGCCCGCTCCTGCAAGCGCCGTGCTGTCGGCACTCGTCGTGCAGGCGGCGGCCTACCTGCTGCTCAGGCTGTGGACGGGACCGCTGGCCGGCGCCTGGCCGCCGTCGCTCGTCCAGGGCCTGGGACTGCTGGGTCTGGCCGGCATCGCCTACGCCTCGCTGCAGGCGCTCCGCCAGGAGCGGCTCAAGCACATCATCGCGTACTCGACCGTCGCGCAGCTGGGCTACCTGTTGCTGCTGCCGCCGCTGGCCAGCCTGCTCGGCTGGCAGGGTGTGATCTACCACGCCGCGGCGCACGGTTTCGCCAAAGCGTCGATGTTCCTCGCGGCGGGCAACATCACCCGCGCGATACACGACGACCGGCTGGCGAACCTCGCCGGCATGGATCGCATCCTGTCCGGCAATCTCATGGTCATTGCCGTGTGCGGCGTCAGCCTGGCGGGCCTGCCGCCCAGCGGTGGGTTCATCGGCAAATGGTGGCTGGTGGCCGCCGCGCTGGAGAGTGAGCAGTGGTGGTGGGGGATCGGGATCATCGCCGGCGGGCTGCTCACCGCCGCCTACATCTTTCGCATCCTGGCCGCCGCCATGCGCCGGCCCGACACGCCTGCCGGACGTCCCGTCGGCCCCGCCGCGCCGCCGCTGCCCGCGAGCATGCTGTGGCCGCCGTACGTGCTCGCGTTCATCGCCATCCTCCTCGGATTTACCGGTGACCTGCTGGCACCGATGCTGGCCGTCGCCGCGCCGGAATGGGTGCTTCCGTGAACCTGTACGCGGCGATGCCGCTCTGGCTGGTGGGCATCCCGGTCGCGGCATCATTGCTCATCTTCGCGCTCGGCGAACCGCGGCAGCGCGCCCGGAGCATCGTGAACATCGCCGCGGCGGTGCTCAAGCTGGCCGTCGTGGGCGTCATGCTCGCCGGGGTCGCCCGCGGCCACGACTTCGGCTTTCGCTTTGCGGTGATGCCGGGCGTGGACCTCGTGTTGCGCGCGGATGCCCTCACGATGGTGCTGTCGACGCTGTCTTCGATCCTGTGGCTGATTACGACGATCTATGCCATCGCCTATCTGCGCGACTCGCCGAACCGCTGCCGCTTCTTCGGCTTCTTCAGCCTTTGCGTCGCCGCGACCATGGGCGTCGCGGTGGCCGGCAACCTGTTCACGTTTTTCCTTTTCTACGAACTGCTGACGATCGCCACCTGGCCGCTCGTCGTGCACCGCGGCAGCGTCGTGGCGCTGCGTGCCGGCCGGACCTACCTCGCCTATACCCTGAGCGGCGGCGGCCTGCTCCTGCTCGGCGTCATCGGCGTGCAGGCGATGACGGGCTCCCGCGAGTTTACGGCCGGCGGCTTCATAGATCCCGATGCCGCGCCGGCCTGGTTCCTGGCGGGGCTGTTCCTGGTGATGTTCGCGGGAATGGGCGTCAAGGCAGCGCTGGTGCCACTGCACGGCTGGTTGCCCCGGGCGATGGTGGCCCCGGCGCCGGTAAGCGCCCTGTTGCACGCGGTGGCCGTGGTAAAGGCGGGCGCCTTCGGCATCGTGCGGCTCATCTACGACGTCTTCGGCCTCGAGCTGACGGCGCAGCTCGGCATGGCGCCGGTAGTCGCCGTCCTTGCCGCGGTGACCATCGTCTACGGTTCGTTGCGCGCCCTGGCGGCGCAGGAGCTCAAGCTGTTGCTCGCCTGGTCCACCGTGAGCCAGGTGTCCTATATCGTCCTCGGCATCGGCATCGGCAATCCGCTCGCCAGCGCCGGCGGACTCGTGCACCTCGTGCACCAGGGCCTGATGAAGATCACCCTGTTTCTCTGTGCCGGGAGCTACTCGGAGATCGCCGGCGCGAAGAAGCTCGACGAGCTCGACGGCATCGGCAGGCGCATGCCGCTCACGACGACGGCCTTCACCCTCGCGGCACTCGGCATGATCGGGCTGCCGCCGCTCGCCGGGTTCGTCAGCAAGTGGTACCTCGGCAGGGGCGGCATGGTCGACGGCCACTACTGGGTCGTCGCCGTGCTCGCGGTCAGCAGCGTTCTCAA
>CAZTAE010000002.1:0-47623 GCA_964611535.1 uncultured Woeseiaceae bacterium | reverse complement strand
GCGCCACGAATTCGCCGCGGGACCGGGCGCTCAGCCTGTGGATCGCGCGTGCCACCAGTTCCTTGCCGGTACCGCTCTCGCCGGCAAGAAAGACGCTGGCGTCGCCGGACGCACACTTGCGAATGAGCCGGTACAGCCGCTGCATGGCCCGCGACTCACCCACCAGCAGCGAGCGGAGCCTGTTGCCGCCACCGACTTCCGCAACCGTCTTCCGTGCGTCCGACAAGCCACGGAGATTCTCGAGCAGGCGATCCCTGTTGATGGGCTTGCGGAAGAAGTCGGAAGCCCCGATCCGGATCGCGCGCGACGCAATTCGCGGCGTCGGTTCGTTGCTCATGAGGTAGATTTCGGTCTCCGGAGCCAGATCGACGTTCTCGAGCAGGTTGAGCGTGTCGTTACCGCCGACGCTGTCGTTCAGGATGGCGACCTCGGGAGCATGCTGCAGCAGCGCTTCCCGCGCCTTCACGAGGGTCTCCGCAGTCTCCGGCTGATAGCCGTGCTCGCGGAGTATCTCCGACAGCATCAGCGTCGTTTCCGAATCGTTGTCGACTATGAGCGCAACCGGCACCGCTCCTGCTCCTGTCTCATCCGAACTCATCTTCGAAGCACTGCTTCATGCGTTCGAGCTCGCGGATCGGCTCAGCGTGCAGGTCGACTCTCAGGTCGAGATTGATCGCCCCCATGGCCTCTCTGCCCGGCGTGACGCTGACGGCAGCGGATTTCCTGCCTCGCCGGTCGCCGCCGGCAATGTCTCCCGCAGAGAGTGCCCTGAGCAGCCGATCGCCCAGGGCATCCCCCGCCGCCGTCTCGAAAGCCTCTACCATGCTCCTGATCACGTCCTCCGAAACCAGAAAATTCCCCGCCGCAACGCAACCGCTTCCGAACGCGTGCCGGCGGCTGGACGCGCATTGGCTGCCTGTCCAGCCACCCCGGCGCCCGGTCATGTCGATCGCAATGAGCTGCCGCGCCTCCGCATCGGGATCCGAGGAAAGGACGTGGGCCAGCGCCTCGTGCGGCGCCATGCCGTCTTCCATCTCGTCGAGCACGCGGTTTCCCAGAGCGAGATGTGCATAGTGCTGCGTGTTGATGACCCCGACGCCGACCCGCGAGTAGCTGACGGTGCCCCCGACGGCCATCGAGAAGCTCGCGACGGCAGACCCGCAAATCCGGGAAGAGGTGTCGATTCCTACGATCGAGAATGTCATGGAGCGCCGGCAATGCGATGCGGACCCTTGCCCACGCCGCCCGACGACCGGCATCGTGCTCGAGTCTGCACCGCATGCCTCGCCTGCGTTCGCATCGCCTTCCTTTGCATCACCAGTTCGCCGCGAGCGCGTGACACGCCCGTAACCCGCAATGCAACAAGCGTGCCATGCAAACTGCTTGGATGATCAGGCATCGCTGGGCATCAGCAACACGGCACCGGTGTTCCAGCGCCCGCGTTCAGCAGTCACCCGGGGCGGAATTTGCAGAAGTTACATGGCATCCGGACAATTTTTCAAAGGGTACCGGAAGGTGCGGCCGTGCGGCAGCACGCGTCAGCGCCGCTTTCCGGCCCTTCTGCCGCGGCGGTAGCCTTGCGCGCGCAGACGGGGCCGGATGGAGGCAGGCATGACTTTCCGGATCGGCGTCGCCGTCGGCCGGCCGATGAAATAGCCTTGGGCGAAATCGATTCCCAGTGTGCCCAGAAGCGAAAAGGCGGCTCCGCTCTGAACGTACTCGGCGATGGTCTGCATCCCCGCCTCCCGTCCGATCTCCGCGATCATCCGCACCATCTTCTGGTCGACCGGGCTCCGCACCAGGTCCTTGATGAAGCTGCCGTCGATCTTGATGTAGTCCACCGGGAGCCTCTGGAGATAACCGAACGAACTGTAGCCCGTACCGAAGTCATCCAGGGCGACCTTGCAGCCGAGCTCGCGAAGGCCTGTGATCTGCTTCTCCACGTGGTTGAGGTGGCGCATGGCCAGGCTCTCGGTCACCTCGAACATGACACTGCTTGCCGGCACCTCGTACTTCTCGAGCTGCGATAGGACATAGGCGGCGAGGTTCTCCGCCTCGAACGCGTTGGCGGACAGGTTGAGCGCGAAAGAAAGCTCGGGCACGTTCGCCCGGTAGCGCGCCAGTTCTGCGATCGCCCTTTCCACTAGCCAGGTGTCGATCTCGGCCATCAGGCCGAAACGAACGGCGGCCGGCAGGAACACGTTCGGTCCGATCAGTCTCCCGTTGTCGCCCTTCAATCGCAGCAGCACCTCGTGATGGCTGGTTTCGCCGCTAGCTACGGACACGATCGGTTGATACCTGAGCACCAGCGCATCACCGTCGATCGCCTCACGAAGTTTGCTTATCCAGTTCACTTCGGCAACCATCTGTTCGGTTTCGCGCTCCGACGTGCTGTGAAACGCGAGCCGGTTGCGGCCCGAGGCCTTGGCTGCCCGACAGGCGATGTCCGCCTGGGCGATGAGCTCGTCATGGTCGAACCGGGCCGCTTTCATCATGGCGATACCGATGCTGCAGTGCACGTGAAACACGTTGTCCTCCTCCACGTGCGCGACCCGGCGCAGGTCTTCGAGGATGACCTCCGCGAGCGAGCGAGCGCCCTGCCTGGAAAGATCCTTCGCCAGGACGGTGAACTCGTCGCCGCCCAAGCGTGCGACGGTGCCCTTGTCACCGACGCTTCGCTGCAGCTGCTGGGCGACTTTCCGGATCATGCGGTCGCCGGCGGGATGCCCGCAGGTATCGTTGACGTACTTGAACTGGTCGAGATCGATGAACAACAGCGCTCCGCGGCCCCCTCCCGCCTCGGCCTGGCGGACTGCCTTTCTCAGTTCCTCCATAAAGCGCCGCCGGTTGAACAGCCCCGTCAGCGCATCGTGATTCGCCAGCCGTGATAGCCGTTCGTTTCGCTCGCCCAGCGCAGTGGCGGTCGACTCCAGCGCCTCGACGATCTCCGATATCTCCCGGTGCTGGGCGGGCTTGAATTCGACGGACAGATTGCCCTTTGCCAACTCCGCGATGGGCCGCTGAAGGTCGGAGATCGCAGTCAGCGCCCGTTGCAGCGTGCGGCGGCCGAGGAAGCCGGATATCACCAGAAAAACGAGCAGGACACTGACGGCTATCTTGATGTTGCTCACCAGCCGGTCGTGAAAGAAGCTGAAGTCGAGGTGAAGTGCGACGAAGCCGGACAGCTCTGTGGCGCTCGCCACCTGCGGCTGGTCCGGATCGAAGCCGAACAGGCCGTCGCTCGTGATCGTCTCCGTCCAAATGGGCGCGACGATTTCGAACGTATGGGGATCGAGGAGGCTGCTATCTATGAGGTACGGCGCTTCGCTGCCGACGAGCGTGGAGGCGCTCTCCACAACATCCGGTGGAAGAAGGTCCGCCGGAACCCCGTGATGCAGCTGGTTGTCGATCGAGTAAAGCGGCTGGCCATCGGGCAGATAATAGGTAACGTGCCCGATCTCGGGATACCTGCCGATAAAACTCTCCAGCCGAAGTACGACTTCCTGATCATCCTGCAGGTACAGGGGCGCTCCCAACTCGTTCAACTCCTCCGTCCACTGCAGGGCCCAGCGACTGTAGTTGTCCTGCAGCACCCACTGGCCGCCCCAGTAGAGGCCTGCGATCGCCAGGGCCCCGATGACAGCCGTTATCACGAGCTGTAGCGTCAGGATCTCGTTGATGAGCACGCGCTTGCCTGTGCGCAACCTGCCTGACCAGCGTTCCGCTCGCCAGATCCGCAATCGCGCGCCCAGGCGTCGAAGAGCGCCGTTCACTGCACGCGTCGCCCTCACCTCGGCCCGGATCCGGCGGTGGCGCCGGGAGGCGCGGCTGCAGCCGACGCGCCGCTCGTGCGGATCTCGACCTGATTCAGCGGCGTCAGGTCCGGAATCGAGTCCGTTTCGCCCGCCGCCAACCGCTCCGCCACCGACAGGGCGGTAGCGGCGATGTCCCTGTCGAGGGAAGTGGCACTCAACGCCGCGCCGAAATCGAGCAGGCCGGCGTTGAATACCGCCACCTGCACGTCGTAGCGCGGCGCAGATTCAAGAATGTCCTTGAGCACCGCGACGCTCAGCACGCGATTGTCCGGGAACAGCAAGAAGCCGTCGACGCCCGGAGCCATGCGCTTGAAGAAGTAGAGGGTTTCGCGGTCGGACTTCGCGACGCGGTGCTCGACCTCGACACCGTGCCCGGCCGCAGCCGTCTGCGCCTCGTCGACGAGCCTCCGGTGTCCGGGGCCGATGATCGTTCCGACTTTCTCCAGTCCGGGGTTGAGCTGCTTCCAGGCTCGCAGCTGCAATGCCAGCGGCGGAATCGACGAGACGCCCTTCACCGGTATCGCCGGCGCCTCCGGCGTTCCGAAATTGAACACCTGGCAATACACGACGGGCACGGGTGACAGCTCCGCCGCAGCCTCGGCCGCGCGCAGTCCGATTGCGACGACGACCTCCGCGGCGGAATCAGCGATGGCGAGAAAGGCCGCTCTCGCCGAGAGGCTCCGGTCGGAGAGGTTGTAGACCAGCGGCCGGTAGAGCATCGGTATGATTTCGGCCGCCACGCGCTCGTATCCCTCGCTGCGATCGCTCAGAACCACGGCAACCTGCGGAGCTGCCGGCTCCGTCACCGGCTCCACCGGTTCGATCGGAACGGGCACCGGCTCGGGTTCCGCTTCCGGCTCCGGCCGCGGCTGCGGCTCGGGCTCCGGCTCGACCTCTTCCACGCCGGCTTCCGGCGCGGCGGGAGGAACGGGGTCGACGCCGGCGCAACCGCCCAGGATGAACAACAGGCAGAGTGCCGCCAGCTGCGCCGGATTGAGCGACCGCGAAGCCGGCTCCGCGACCTGCTCATCTGCCAACGCGACGAATCGTGGAACCACCTGCCGCACCCCGAACGCATGCACCGAAGGACTGGAACAGCACGATAGCCGACGGCCCCGCGGGCTTCAGGTTACGCGTCGCAAAAACAAACATAGAAATCCTGCCGCACGCCTGGTGCGGGCTTCGCATTATGTCGAATGGGCAAGCGACATAATCCGGCGGTCGGATCCACGCGAAAGCTGACACGTTCGTGGAGAGTGACCTGCCGCATTGACGCACGATGCCGACTGTGGAAGGCTTACCCCCGGTCTTCGCACACGACGTGAACGCAACGCTGCAACGTTGCGTTCACGGGAACGGGTGCCGGGATCCCAGCTAGATAAAGGCACAGCTTCCGAAAGGACGCGTCGCAAAGCCACCGGTCTACGGTTTGTTAACTATGACAGCGGGGTTGCCAGCATGGACTTCATGTTAAACATCACACCCTGGCCCATTGCCTCGGCACTGCTTTGGCTCGTGCTGATAGTCACCGCGCTGTATTTCGCGCGGCCGACTGCCCACAAGGCCATACGTGCGGCGGCGATGACGCTCTATCGCAGCCTGAAGCTGGCATCCGCCGGCGTGGCCAGGACCGAAGTGCGACTCGCGCAGCGAAATCGCGAGGTGCTGCTTGCGGCGGGCCGGGAAGCGAAAGAGCGGATCGTGGAACGCGAATTCGATCGTGTCAGCGAGACCGTGCGCAAGGAACTTGCCAACTACTCCGCGCTGCATCGCGCGCTCAGCGAATCGATCGGGCATATCGAGGAAGATCATCAGCGGGCGGTGGATGTGCCTCCGGACCCACCGGGATGGGTGAAGGCTGTGGAGGCCGTTGCGAAAATCGACACCCGGGACGGGCGCATCGGAGTGGGCAACGTTCTCGGTGACATCCACAAATCGCTGGTGAAGGCACATCAGGAGGCGATGGTGGCCTACCGTGAGGCCAGCGCCCGGCGGCATGCACTGCTGCGAAAGATGCGGCCGGAATGGCGGCAGATCCGGCAGGTCCTCGACCAGTTGGGCAGGAACGTCGACAGCCTGCTGAACCGGTCCGTCACCATCGACCGGCACATGCAGGACTACGAGGACATCGTGCGCGGCCACGACCGCGCCGTGTCCGTGCTTTCTTCGTCGTCCCTCGTCTACTTCTTCGTCTCGCTGCTCGTGCTGCTGGTCGCGATCGGCGGCGCCACGGTCAACTTCTCGCTGATCGCGCGGCCGATGGCGGAAATGGTCGGCGGCACCAACCTCATAGGCGCTTTCCGTACGGCAGACATCGCAGCGCTGGTCATCATCATGGTAGAGATCTCGATGGGGCTCTTCCTGATGGAGTCGCTGCGCATCACGCGGTTGTTCCCCGTGATTGGCGCCCTGCCCGATAAGGTACGGGTAAGGATGATCTGGACGACGTTCACCATCCTGCTCTTGCTGGCCACGGTCGAGGCCGGTCTCGCCTACATGCGCGAGGTGCTGCTTCACGACGAGCTCGCGACCAGCGCCCTGTTGCGGGGCGAAGAGGGTGATTCCCTCACCGGACAATACCTCTGGATCACCACCGCAGCCCAGATGGGGATGGGCTTCATCCTCCCCTTTGCCCTGACCTTCGTGGCGATCCCGCTCGAGACGTTCGTGCATTCGTCCCGGACGGTCCTTGGGCTCGTCGGCATCGGCATGCTCCGTGTATTCGCTCTGCTGCTGCGCCTTTTCGGAAGCGCGTGCCGCTATGCGGGTTCCCTCGCGGAGCAGATTTACGACCTCCCGCTCTTCGTGCCGCTGTGGCTGGAGAGCCGCTATTCGACCGAAGGTCCGGGACCGGGAAGCCGGACGCTTCGGGAGGTGCGCCCATGAACCGCATCGGCCTGCCGGTACTTGCCCTGCTGCTGTTCGCGTGCAGCCCGTCGCAGCCGCGCAATACCGGCGTCTATATGCTGCTCGATACATCGGGCACGTATCGCCACGAGCTGCAGAAGGCGGAGCAGATCATCCGCTATGCGCTGACGCGGCTGGACGCTGCCGATTCCTTCGTCGTCGCCCGCATCGACACCGGCAGTTTCAGCGAGAAGGACATCGTGGCCAAGACTTCCTTCGACGACCGCCCCAGCACGATCAATCGCCAGAAGCGGTTGTTCGCGGAGCAAGTTGCCGGTTTCGTCACTACGTCGGAAGCCTCGCCGTACACGGACATTACCGGCGGTCTGCTGCAGGCCGTCGAGTTTCTGAACGAGAAAGGCACAGGACGAAAAACCATCCTGATATTCTCCGACCTCAAGGAAGAACTCGACAAGGGTTACGTGCGCGATCTGAGCCTGGAGCTGGACGGTTTCGAGGTCGTCGCACTGAACGTCACCAAGCTGCGTTCGGACAACATCGATCCCCGCGAATATCTGGGGCGTCTGAAGGACTGGCAGACGCGCGTCGAAAAGTCCGGCGGCCAGTGGCGCGTCATCAACGACCTCGATGGTCTCGAAGGCCTGCTCTGACGTTGAGACGGCGCCGCGTCCCACGCCGGGCGGCGGCGCTCCCACTTCGGCCTATTTTTCCGATCCTCCTCGTCACATAGTCACCACTATGCTCCTCGGATGATCGAAAAACTGGACTCGAAGTGGGAACGCCTCGCCTCGTCCGTTTCTACCGCGCAGACTCCTAGTCGCGGCTGATGCTCACCCGATCCCTGCCAGTGCGCTTGCTCCGGTACAGCGCCTCGTCGGCACGATGAATCAGCCGCTCGGCCGAGATCCTGTCGCCCACGGATCGCAGTGCGACACCGACGCTGATCGTCGCCGTGACCGTACCGCCTCGGATGCCGATCGGCACCTCTCTGAGGCCTTCGCAGATCCGCTCGGCGAGAGCCTCACAGCCCTTCTCGTCGATGTCGTTGACAATGACAAGGAACTCCTCACCCCCGTAGCGGCAGACGATATCCTGCGGTCGTACCGAAGCGACGATCAGGGAAGCTACCCGCCGCAGTACCTGGTCGCCTGCCTGATGCCCGTACCGGTCATTGACCTGCTTGAAATTGTCGACGTCGGCAAGGCAGATGCCGACGGTACGATCCTGCCTCCGGGCCTCCCGCAGCGACGCCTGCAGCAGCTCGGTCGCACCGCGCCGGTTCCATAGCCGCGTCAACGGATCGAACATGGCCTGCCGGCGCGCCTGGCCGAGCTTGGCCACCAGCGCCGACTGCGCGTTGCTGATTTCGATCGAGAAAAGCTCGTTCTGCGCCATCGCGCCGAGATCGGCCAGCGTCCTCTCGAACGCCGGGTCCGGCTGGCGCGGCTGCAGCGCCATGGCGCACAGAGTTCCCACGGTTTTGCTTTCGGAATCACGAAGTGGAAAGCCGGCATAGAACCGGATGCCCGGCTTGCCGCACACCAGCGGATTGTTCATGAGGTACAGGTCGTCGCGCGTGTCCGGAACGACGATCTGCCGGCCCTCCCGGATGACTTCGCCGCAAAGGCTCTTCGACATCGGCAGCTCGGCAACCTGCAGGCCGGCGACGGATTTGAACCACTGGCGGTCGCCCTGGACGACCGTGATGGCGGCCATGGGAACATCGAGAGCGCGGCGCGCGAGACGGGTGATGCGTTCGAAGCGTTCTTCGAGCGGCGTGTAGAAAGGATCGAGTGCATGCAGGCTTGCCAGCTTGAGGGTTGCCGTACTCGCGAAAGTACGGCTAAGCGCGGTCTCGTCGTCAGAGCCGGTCACTGGGCCCACCCCGGTATCCATGTACTGCGCCAGCCAACCCCGTCACGCCACCTTTGGATAGCCGCATGCACGCTCAATACTACTATCATAGCGCCAGAAACTGCGGCGAATCAACAGCTTCCTCGGCAGCGGCGGACCATATGTGACACGACATGCATCTGATCTGGTACGGCTTCATCGGCAGTCTGCTCGCTGGCCTCGGCACCGGACTCGGTGCGTCCGGAATCTACCTGGTGCGCCGGCTCTCCGAGCGCACGGAGGACGTCCTGCTGAGCTCAGCCGCCGGCGTCATGCTCGCAGCGACGTTCTTTTCACTGCTGCTTCCCGGCATCGGCTACGGCGAGGATCTGTACGCGAACAGGAGCATCGCCGTCGTTACCGTCATCGGTGGCTTGCTCACCGGCGCCGCGGCCCTCTACGGGGTCCATCGCTACGTGCCGCACGAGCACTTCTTTGCCGGGCGCGAAGGGCCCGACACGGCGGCCCTGAGCCGCATCTGGCTGTTTGTCATTGCCATCACGCTGCACAACTTCCCGGAAGGCATGGCGGTGGGGGTCGGATTCGCGGGGGGCGACATCCGCAACGGCGCGGCACTCGCCACCGGTATCGGCCTTCAGAACATACCGGAAGGACTCGCCGTCGCCGCCTCGCTGCTTGCGATTCGCTACAGCCGGACGCAGGCCTTCCTCGTCGCGGCCGTCACCGGCCTGGTGGAACCGGTGGGAGGGCTCGTCGGAAGCGCCGCCGTCTCGATAGCCGAGCCGCTCATGCCCTGGACTCTCGGTTTCGCGGCAGGCGCAATGCTTTTCGTCATCAGCGACGAGATCATTCCGGAAACCCATCGAGGCGGTTATCAGAACCTGGCGACGTTCTCGCTACTCGGCGGCTTTTCCCTCATGATGCTGCTCGATTCGACGCTCGGGCGCTAGCTCCGGCAAAATGCCACCCAACTTTCGGCTGGCCTTGCTGGCGCAGCAAGTCCAGGTCGGCCTGACTGGCCCCCACCGCAATTCAGCTGTTGAAGTGGTAGAGCGATACAAGCATGTCCGATCCATTCGAAGAACGCTCCCTGCGTTATCACAGCCATCCGACACCCGGCAAGCTTTCGGTCACGCCGACGAAGCCGCTGGCGAACCAGCTCGACCTCGCCCAGGCGTACTCGCCCGGCGTCGCCTGGCCATGCATTCGGATAAGGCAACGGCCGGATGATGCGGCGATCTACACCTCGCGCGCCAACCTGGTTGCCGTCGTGTCCAACGGCAGTGCCGTCCTCGGACTCGGCAGCATCGGGGCCCTCGCGTCGAAGCCGGTGATGGAAGGCAAGGCCGTGCTGTTCAAGAAATTCGCCGGGATAGACGTGTTCGACCTGGAAGTGGACGAAGCCGATCCGGACATGCTGGTCGAGGTGATCGCACGCCTGGAGCCGACGTTCGGCGCGATCAACCTGGAGGACATACGCGCTCCCCAGTGCTTTGCGGTGGAGAGAAAGCTCCGGGAGCGCGTGAACATCCCGGTATTTCACGACGACCAGCACGGCACGGCGATCGTCGTGGCTGCAGCCATCCGCAACGGCCTGCGACTGGCGAACAAACGACTTGAAGACGTCCGGCTGGTGTCGACGGGCGGCGGCGCGGCGGGCCTGGCCTGTCTGGACCTGCTCGTGCGCATCGGCCTGCCGAGGGAACACGTGACACTGGTGGATCTGCACGGGGTTGTCTACGACGGTCGAACCGAGTCGATGGATCCCTATAAAGCCCGTTACGCGCGGAAAACGCGGGCCAGAACACTGGACGAGATCATGGACGGGGCCGACGTGTTTCTCGGGCTTTCCGCGCCTGACGTGCTGAGCCCGCAGATGGTGGAGCGCATGGCGGAGACGCCATTGATTCTTGCACTTGCCAATCCCGATCCGGAAATCCGGCCCGAGGCCGTCAAGGCGGTGCGCCCGGACGCGATCATGGCGACCGGTCGTTCGGACTACCCGAACCAGGTGAACAACGTGCTCTGCTTTCCGTTTATCTTCCGTGGCGCGCTGGACGTCGGCGCGACCGCTATCAACGAGGCGATGGAGCTTGCCTGCGTCGACGCGATCGCCGATCTGGCGCTGCGAGAGTCAGCGGACGAGGTGGCCACCGTATATCGGGGGGAACAGCTGCGGTTCGGCCCCGATTACCTGATTCCCAAGCCGTTCGACCCGCGGCTGATGGCCGACGTGTCCCTGGCCGTAGCAAGAGCGGCGATCGACAGTGGCGTCGCGTCACGCCCCATCGCGGACCTCGATGGATATCGGCGGAAGCTGCAGGGATTCAGCCATCGCACCTCGCTCTTCATGGAGCCGGTGATCGATGTTGCGCGAAAGGAACAGGAACGGCTCGTATTCGCCGAGGGGGAAAATGAAACGGTCCTGCGCACGGTGCAGGTGGCGGTGGACGAGCGCATCGCGACTCCGATCATCGTCGGCCGCGCCGCGGTCGTGGCACGCAAGATCGAGTCCCTCGCGCTCCGGCTGAAACCCGGCGCCGATTTCGAACTGGTCGATCCACAGGATGATCCGCGGTACCGCGAATACTGGCAGTTCTACCATTCCCTCGTAGCCCGCAGGGGTGTATCGGTCGAGGCGGCCAAGGAAGCCATGCGCACCAACAGCACGGTCATAGCCGCTTGCCTGGTGGCGAAAAACGACGCTGACGCAATGATCTGCGGCACGGTCGGCCGGTTCGATCACCACCTTCGCCACATTATCGAGGTCATCGGCGCGAAGAAACGTGGCTGCAGGATATCCTCCATGAGCGTGCTGATCCTGCCTCAGGGCCCGCTGTTCATTGCGGATACGCACATAGGCATCGAGCCGACGGCCGAGCAGATAGTCGATACCACGCTTGCGTGCACGCGGAGAATCCGCACCTTCGGGCTCGAGCCCCGGGTCGCGCTGCTCTCTCACTCGAACTTCGGCAGCTCACGCACCGCGCGCGCGAAGAAGATGCGAGACGCTGTGCGTATGCTACACGAGCAGGCGCCGGACCTCATGATCGATGGTGAGATGCATGCCAGCGCCGCCATGAGCGAGGCCATACGCCACAGCATCAATCCGTTTTCCACGCTGCAGGGCGCCGCCAATCTCTTGATCATGCCGGATCTGGACACGGCGAACATATCGATGGAGCTGATCCGGGCGATCAACGATGCGCTGCTGATCGGGCCCATCCTCTCGGGTACCGCCAAACCGGCCCACATCGTCACCCCCTCGGCGACGGCCAGGGGTATCTTCAACATGAGCGCGATCGCGGTCGCGGAAGTCTGGCAGCAGAAAAACGCCACGGCGCGGGCCGGCTGACGTCATCGCCGGTGGGGCGGCTCCGTGATGATGCGGGCACCCTGATCGAACGTCAGGTAGGACCACAGCCACTGGATGGCGACGAGCAAGCGGCTGCGCACGCTGATCAGAAAGTAGATGTGCACGATGCCCCAGAACCACCACGCGGGCCATCCCGTAAACCGGATGCGTCCGAAATCGACGACGGCGGCGCGCCTGCCGATCGTCGCCAGCTGCCCCGCATCCCGGTAGCGGAAGGGAGCAGGCTCGGGGCGGCCGGCCATACCCGCCGCGATCAGGCGACCCACCCAGGCCCCCTGCTGCTTGGCGACGGGCGCCAGTCCGGGCAGCACACGGCCGTCGGCCCCCGCATAGAGCGCGGCGTCGCCGATAACGAACAGGTCGTCGCGACCCGGCAGCCGGAGCCTTGCATCGACGCGAACCCTGCCTGCCCGGTCGGCAGCTACACCGAGCCAGGCCGCGACCGGCGAAGCCTCGACGCCCGCCGCCCACACGACCGTTCCGGCGGCAATCCGCCGGTCCCCCAGGGTGACGCCCGCCGCGTCGCAGCCGGTGACCGGGGAGTTGCGTATGACGGTAACACCGAGCCGTTCAAGCGCCCGCACCGTGTAATCGCTCAGGCGCTCTGGAAAGGACGACAGGACGCGGGGTCCCGCCTCGATCAGTACTACGCGTGCAGTGCGCGGGTCGATGTGCCGGAAGTCCGCTGCCAGGGCCTTACGGGCAAGCTCGGAGATCGCACCGGCCATTTCCACGCCCGTCGGACCGCCGCCGACCACGACGAAAGTCAGCAGGCGTTCGCGCTCCGTGAGAGCCTCCGTGCCCTCGGCACGCTCGAACGCCATGAGGATGCGGCGGCGGATGTGCGTGGCATCGGCGATCTGCTTGAGCCCGGGCGCAACGGGCGCCCACTCATCGTGGCCGAAATACGCATGCGTCGCGCCGGTCGCGACGATCAGGTAGTCCCAGGCATGCTCCGAGAGGCTGGTCAGGACGCGCCGCCGCCGGCAGTCGATGCCGGTCACCTCGGCCATGAGAACCCGGGTATTCCGCTGGCGCCGCAGCAGGCGCCGGATCGGCCAGGCGATGTCCGCCGGAGACAGGCCTGCCGTCGCCACCTGGTACAGAAGCGGCTGGAAAACGTGGTGATTCTGTCGATCGATCAGCAGGATATCGGCCTCGGCCCGGCCGAGCGCCCGCGCCGCCGAAAGGCCGCCGAAGCCGCCGCCGATGATGACCACACGCTTTCGGCCCGTCATCCGGAACCCGCCGGGACAAGTCTCAGGAGCTGTGACGGAGGCGAGGAAAAGCGCCGGCGATTGCTGATACTCTTGGCGCAAGCGCCGACGGAATGTGTCGGACTCTTGACGGAATACGGGCTCACATCCGGACCTGCCGCCAGAACCTCTATCAGGAGATTGACCGATGTTCAAGAAAACGCATGACGAAGACAAGCCCCAGGAAACCTCTCAACCTGCCGCCGCCGATCCCGTCGAGGTACGCACGCGCAGCGTCTCGGTAATCGGCCCCACGCTGGTCTTCAAGGGGGAGCTTTCAGCCGACGAGGATCTCGTGATCCAGGGCACGATCGAGGGCACGATCGCACATCACAAGAAGAACCTGACAGTCGGCAAGGAAGGCAGGGTGAAAGCGGACATCCACGCCGCATCGGTTGCGATAGAAGGTCACGTCGACGGCGACATCCACGGCGACGAATTCGTCGAGCTTGCGCGGAGTGCGGTAGTACGGGGCAACATTTTCAGCCCCCGCATCAAGATGGCTGACGGGGCCCGTTTCAATGGCAGTATCGATATGGGTAACCAGGCGAAGCTCTCGGTCGCGGACGATGCGACCAAGACGCACAAGATGGGACATCAGTAGCGAGACGGCGCCTCCGGCGTGGACCGGCACGGTGCTGCATCGTCGGGCGGCGGGACGCCGCCGGGCGGTCCTTCGATCATCGGCGCGACTGTGGTGATGAAAGGGGATCTGTCGCTGGAGGAAGACCTGATCATCGACGGGACCTTCGACGGCAACATCCGGCAGGGAAACCATCGCCTGTCGATCGGTGTGAGCGCCTGCGTAACGGCAACTATCTCTACAGGTTCCGCCGTCATCGCGGGGAGCGTCGATGGCAACGTCGAAGGAACCAGCACCGTCGTCGTCCGGAAGACGGCGCGTCTGCATGGCGCGCTGACTGCGAAGCGATTACGGCTCGAGCCCGGCGCCAACCTGGAGGATGTCGTGCTGTCGGGCAACGTGGCGTTTGCCGAAGTCGGTGACGCCGACCGTTGACAGCGGCAGCGCGCGGTCCGGGACCCGGCGCCGCGCGCTGCCTGCCGACGACGGGGCTCAGCGCCTCATCGCCAGGACCCTTTGCTCGGCCGATTCCGGGAAGCTGCCGTCCTGATTCGACACGACGACCTCGACGCGCCGGTTCTGCTGTAATCCGGCAGGATTGTCGTTGCTCGCGACGGGGTAAGCTTCCCCGAGCCCTACCGGCCGCAAGCGGTCGCTGGGAACCCCCCGCTGAACCAGCGCTTCAGCCAGCGCGTTCGCGCGCTGCTGGGCAAGATCCAGGTTGTATTCCTCCGGCCCCCTCGCATCGGTATGGCCTTCGATCAACAGCTTCCGCTCCGGATTGTTCTGCAGAAACTCGGCGAGCCGGGCAACGGTCACCCCGGCACCCTGTTTCAGCCGGGCGCTGTCCGTGTCAAAGAGCACATCGCTGAGCGTCAGCACCAGGCCCCGCTCCGTCTGCTCGGCCTCCATGTCTCGCATTTCAGCGGCCATCCGCTCCGCCTCTTCGATCGCTGCCTCCGCAACCTGCTGCGACCGGCGTGCTTCACGAGCACTTTCCCGTGCTTGCTCCGTCCGCCTTTCCGCCAGCTGCCTGGCGGCCTCGGCTTCGGCCGTACGCGCCTGCAACTGGACGTTGCGGCGCTCGTCCTCCGCTTCTTCGATGGCTTCCCTCGCCTGGGCCTCCGAGGCCACCTCCATGCCGATCTCGGCATGCCTCCGGGCAAGGTACGCGTCGTGGCGGACCTGCTCCAACGGTGCGTCGTTCTCGAGCCCTGCGTCGGCTCGGGCCAGGGCATCGCGCGCCTCCGCCAGCTCACTCGACGCGGCGTCTGCCTGAGGCTGGCTCGCCAGCGCCTCGACCGCAGCACGTGCCTCTTCTACCTCGGTCACGCGCTCCGGCGTCGTCGTGCACCCGGCCGCCCCCAGAGCGAGCAGGACAGCCAGGACGAATGCCGAAGTTCTCTTGAATGCCAGGTTCATCGTGATTCTCCCGCCAGCGCGCGATTCCGCGCGATCTCTTCCCGCAAGATTTCAATGCTCTCGTTGAGCTCGCGGACCGATGCCTGCGCCTTCGCGTTACGCGCCATCGCCGCTGCAAGCTCCGCGTCGAGCGCCGCCCTTTCGGCGTGCCTCTCCGCCGCTATCATTTCCTCGCGATCGACCGCGGCTCTTGCCTGCGACAAGTGCTCGCGGGCAGCTTCGAGTTCCTCCGCCCCGAACTGACGGGCGCCGCTCCGCTCTGCGCTGTCGATATTCGCCTCGGCACGGGCGAGCGCCTGGTGAGGCGCTTCCGGCGTCGCCGCACACCCTGCCAACAGCGTGAGCCCGGCCACCACGGCTATCGCCGCCGGCAGGCGGACCGCCATTACGTTATCCATCTCACCTCTCTCCTCGTCTGATTCCGGGTCCGTATCGACGATGCAGAATGCATGCCATGTCGCCCGGGCGCGCACGTTGCCTGGTGTGGGTTGCGGGGCTCCCGGGCGCACCGCGTGAAGGCGGGATAATCAATTTTTCAACCGCCTTGTAAGGATTACCTTCCGGCGCGGGAGCGGCGATCTCCGGATACCGCCCACCGCGGGCCCTGCAAGTTGGCATGACATTTGCTTGGCACTACATCAAAGGCCGCTTCCGGCTGGCTACGCTGAGGAGGACGACTTGAAACTCTTATCACTGATCGCGCTGTTCTTCATGGGCGTCGCCGTCAGCGCGTGCAATACCACGCGCGGCGTTGGCGAGGACGTGGAAGCCACGGGCGAGGCCATCGAGGACACCGCCGAGGACGCAATGGACGACGACCGGGACTACCGGCCGTAAATCGCTTTTTATGGGCTGCTCTTGTATTTCTGCCGGGCAATGACTGCATTCAGCTCCCCCCAAAGCACCGGTTACCCCGGTACGTAGCAAGAGCAGCTCTTTTTTAACAGACCACGGACCGGCCCCGGCCTACGGGTGCCCGGTCCGTTTTTCGTTTGGAGGGGTGCTTTCGGCGCGCCTCCGGGAGAAAGACATGAACTGGGATCAGATAGAAGGAAACTGGCACCAGCTGGCCGGCAAGGCCAGGAAGAAATGGGCGAAACTGACGGATGATGATCTCGCCCGGGTGGGCGGGGACCGGGAGGAACTTGCCGGCACGATCCAGGAGCGATACGGAAAGGCCAGGGAGGAGGCTCGCCGCGAGGTCGACGAGTGGCGTCAGTCTCTTTGAGCAAGCGTCTGTACCCGCTTCCACACGCGGTGGACGCGCCTCAATGACACGCCGGGGCCCCGGCCGTGACTGAGGCAACGACGGCCGCGAGAGCATCCAGGGAAATCGGCTTGCGCAGGCAATCGACGGAACCCAGATCCTCGATGTCGCGACGGAGGTCGTTCAGCGCGTAGGCCGTGACGAAAATGATTGCCGCGCCGTACTCCTTTTGCAGCGCCCGCGCCACGTCGACACCGTCACGTCTGCCGGAAAGCTTCCAGTCACACACCAGCACCTCGGGGTGAAGATCGCGCGCCTTGGCCATCGCCTCCGCGACCGAGCCCGCAGCCGCGACTTCGTGGCCACAGTACTGCAGGTACCGCCGTGTCGCGATACGGGCGGCGTCCTCGTCCTCCACGACCAGCACCCGCAACCCGACGGGTCGCCCGGAGCCGTTCACCTTGTGTGCGTCTACGGTTGCCATCTCTCGTTCCCGGCCAAGCCGATGCAAGAAGGGTGCCAGCGGCGACCCGGTGGCCCAGGAAAAATCCCGCTGAAAATCGCCGGCTTATAACAAAATCTGCATGTGGTACGCGAGCAACAGGCGCTGGCACGCTGGCGGAGCGTCCACGGCTACTGCTGCCGGGCGGCAGCGCACCCTGCCGGCCGGGCCGTACCGGGGCCGCACCGGACGCCCTGGAGCGGCGCCCGCAGCGCCGCCGGGGCGCGCCGAAAGCTCGTCAAGGTCCGGCGGCATTATTTACATTCCGGTGTAAATAATGCCGTTCGATTACCGACTTACGTACGGTGGCTGCCCCCATTTCAGCGCTGTTTTTTCGCCGGCACACGCTCGTGCAGCCATTGGCACAGGCTTTGCATTACCAGAGCGCGGGCGCATGGCGCTTGCGCTTTGCATGAGGCAACAAGGGAGACATGGAGATGATTGGTTGGGCGGTTACTTTTTTGATCATCGCGCTCATAGCCGGCGTCCTGGGATTCAGTGGTATCGCGGGCACAGCCGCGAACATCGCCTGGATTCTGTTCGTCGTCGGCCTGGTGCTGGCAATCGTCATGTTCATTGCCGGCCGCCGCGGGCGACCGAACGTTTAGCGGCTTCGTGATCCGTCAAATGAAGACAATCGGAACGATTCGCGGCTCGCTGTTCGCCGCGGCAGTTGCGGCTTTCTTTGCTGCCGGCTGCGAGGAACAGGGTCCCGCCGAAGAGATGGGCGAGTCACTGGACGAGACGGGCGAGGAGATACAGGAGTCGGCCGAGGACGCCGGAAATGCGGTCGAGGATGCCTGCGAGGAGGCGCGAGAGGGCGTCGACGCGGAGGACACCGACTGCTGAGCGCGCGCGAGCTGAGGCTCGCGGTGCAGTGGCCCGCCGGGAGCGGGTTGCGTCAAGGGTGTGAAGAGCGCGTGATCGTAAACTGCATGCTGGCGTCGAGTTGACACGCGCTTGGACTGGCGGCCGCCGTGTACAGTCGCATCTTCTCCAGCGGATGCGGCTGGCGCGGTGGCCGGCCACTCTTCGGGAAGCGCGGTGCGGCCGAGCTGCACCGGCAGGTGCCGAGAGAAGGAGCAGATCGTGAACTTGTGGGTCAGCGAGCTGCGGGGACGCAGCGTCACGAACTACGATTTCGAGAACCTGGGCAGGGTCGAGGATCTCATGCTCGACTCCACGACAGGCAACGTGGAGTATGCCGTAGTGTCGTTCAATGGTATGGCCGAGGAGGGGAAACTCTATCCTGTACCGCTACGGGCACTGACAGTCGACACGGAAGGCGGCTTTATCACGCTCAACGCCGACAGGGAAATGATCAGACACGCGCCCGGATTCGAGCGCCATCAATGGCCGGATACTCGCGACCCCCGCTGGCAATCCGGCATCCGCAGTTATTACAGCTTCTGAGACGGCGACTTCCTGTCGCCGGGCTCGCGTTCTTCACCCAGGGAGGTTTAGATGACGTTCGTACTGACCGAACTGCCGTATGATCGGGATGCACTTGAGCCGCACATATCCGCCCGTACGATGGATTTCCACTACGGGAAGCATCACAAGGGCTATGTCGACAAGCTGAACGACGCCATCAAGGGCACGAAGTACGAGAACATGTCGCTGGAGGACGTCATACGCTCCTCCTACGACAACCAGGACACGGGCGTCTTCAACAACGCCGCACAAAGCTGGAACCATACGTTTTTCTGGGACTGCATGCGGCCCGGCGGAGGCGGCGCGCCGGGTGGCGCGCTGTCCGACAGGATCGAGCAGCAGTTCGGCGGCATCAGCGAATTCCGGCGTCAGTTCAAGGAGGCGGCTACCGGACAATTCGGCAGCGGCTGGGCGTGGCTCGCTGCAGGCGAGAATGGCCTTGCAATCGTGTCGACCTCCGATGCGAACTCTCCGCTGACATGGAACGCGATGCCGCTGCTCACACTCGACGTCTGGGAGCACGCCTACTATCTCGACTACCAGAACAGCCGTGACGAGTTCGTCGATGCCTTTCTCGAAAACCTGATCAACTGGGACTTCGCGCAGAAGAACCTCGAGACCTTTGAGCGCGGCAGATAGCCGCAGCGATCGGGACGGGAACTTATGCGGCGGCTTGCCGAAGTCTTGCTCGAGAGAGCGGCTTGCCGTTCGTTGCCGAGGAAACGCACATGGATCTCATCAGAGTCTTGCTCGCCATTCTGCTGCCGCCGCTCGGCGTCTTCCTGCAGGTCGGCATCGGGCCGCAGTTCTGGTTGAATATTCTGCTGACGCTGCTCGGCTACATCCCCGGCATCGTGCATGCCGTCTGGATCATCGCGAAGCGCTGAGCGGAAGGCGCCGGCTCACTCCGGCTCGTCGAGCAGGCTCCTTGCGCTCTGGGTCACCGAGCTGCACTGGCGGCATTGGGACATGATGATCTCCAGGGCCTCCTGAATCTTCTCGCTCTCGTTCTGCTCGTTGTAGAGCTTCGCGAGTTCTGCCTGCATCGAAATCGAGTTCAGCGCATTGTTCATCCTGTGCAACGCCTCTCGCAACTCGTTTCTTTCGGATTCGTTCAGCGGCATGGCTACACCCGATCCTCGTCATATTCGCACAGACGGTTGTACAAGGTCTTGAGACTTATGCCAAGCGCCTCGGCCGTCAGTTTCTTGTTGCCGTCGAAGTGCTCCAGCGTTTTCTCGATGAGCGTCTTCTCCACGTCCTTGATCGACATTCCGGCACGCAGGCTGTGGGTATCGTCCGACCATTTGGGTGGCCGATCGAAGTTATCCGGCAGTACCTCGACCTTGTCCCTGCCTCGATTCAGGATGGCGGCGCGCAGGACCGTGTGCTTGAGCTCCCTCACGTTCCCCGGCCAGTGATAGCTCTCGAGCTTTGCCAGCACGCGCGGCCCGAAAGTCGTCGGTGTGCCGTGTTCCTTCGAGTACAGGTCGAGAAAATAGTTGGCCAGCAGAGGGATGTCACTCTGGCGTTCGCGGAGCGGCACAACGTGAATCGGCAATACCATCAGCCGGAAAAACAGGTCCTCCCTGAACTTTCCCTCGCTGACCTCCTTCTCCAGGTCCTTGTTGGTAGCGGCGATGATGCGAGCCGTCATCGGTATTTCCTTCTCACCGCCCACCCGCAGCATCGTTCCGGTTTCCATCACTCTCAGCAACGCGACCTGCTGATCGAGCGGCAGCTCCCCGATCTCGTCAAGGAAGACGGTACCGCTCTTGGCGCGTTCGAAGATGCCGACCCGCTTCGCGGCCGCTCCCGTGAAGCTGCCCTTCTCGTGTCCGAAAAGTTCGCTTGCGACCAGCTCGCGGGGTATCGCCCCGCAATTGACCGGGACGAAACGTGCGTCGGCGTTGTAGGCGTTGTGCAGCGCCTGCGCGACGAGATCCTTACCTGTGCCGCTTTCGCCCGTGATCAGCACGGTGACATCCGTCGGCCCGTACTCCGTGATCGTCTTCATCAGCGACTTCATCGCCTCCGACTCGCCGATCATGTTGGCCGGCCTCACGGAGCGGGCAGTAGGTGTCTTGCGTCCGGATTTCTCCAGAGTCGCCGACTCGACGCTCTTGATCAGCTGACTCTTGTCGAGCGGCTTGACCAGATAGTCGACGACGCGCCCGCGCACCGCCCTGATGGCGGACTCCACCGACGGGTGCCCTGTGATGATGACGGCCCGGGGGCCTTCGTCGCTGATCAGCTCGAGACCGCTGCCGTCGGGAAGCGCAAGGTCGACGAACAGCATGTCGAAGGCCTCCCGGCGCAGGGCACCTGTCGCTTCCGCCAGCGTGCCAACGGTGGAAACATCGTGGTCCTCGGCCCTCAGAAGAGTCTGGGTCGCCGACGTGAAGTCGGCGTCGTCGTCAACGAGTAGAATTCGCGCCATCTTACCGAAAGTCTTTGCTGGCCTTCCCTGCCCTCAGGGGGTTCCCCCGGAAACGGGGACACACAGTATACGGCACTCGCACGGAAATAGGTGCTTGGCCGGCAGCCCCTGGCCGGCGCCCGCCTGAGCGAACGGCTCGCCACTGCGCAGCGGGCAGCGCCCGTCCACAACAAGCATCTGCAGCCGGCCGTGCTGCCTCAGATCGACTGGAATTTGACGGGCCCTGCGTGTGACATCGCCAAGGCGTCGGCCGCGGGCTCCAGCTTGGCCGCATACATCGCCCAGCGGTTGCGTCCGCCGCGCTTTGCGGCGTACAGAGCGACGTCCGATTTCCGGAGCCATTCCTGGGTGGTGTCCGCATGGTCCGGCATCAAGGCAATACCAATGCTGATGCTCAGGCTGACCTCGCAATTTACCCGGAACGGGGCGTCGAAGCTCTTCAGCATTTTTGTGGCGATCGCCGGCAGGTTCTCGGGCCGCGTAAACCCGTTGACGATGACCCAGAACTCGTCACCGCCCGCCCGCCCGACGACGTCGTTCTGACGGACGCAATGAGCGAGACGACGGCAGGCCTGCCGCAGAATCAGATCTCCAACGGGATGCCCGTAGGTGTCGTTGATGTCCTTGAAGCCGTCGAGGTCAATAGTCATCAGGGCAGAAGAAATTCCCAGTCGGGTGGCCGCATCGTTCGCCTCCTGGAGAGCCGCCAGGAGACCGCGACGGTTCAGCGCTCCTGTCAACTGATCGATGCACGCGATTCGCTTGAGTCCCTGTTCCCGCACGTAGCGTTCGCGTGCGAGCCGGATCGTCCTGAAGATTCTCCTCGGCGTCGCCTCGCTCTTGGGAATGTAGTCCTGAATGCCCAACCGGATCAGGCTTAGCGCGGTATCGGAAGAACTGTCTCCCGTGATGACGACTATCACCAAATCCGGGCGTGATATCTTGAGCTTGGACGGCGCTTCGATCCCTCGGGCATCGGGAAGCCCCAGGTCGACAAGCGCTACATCGACCGCGGCGCCTGTCTCCAGGAAGGCCTGAGCCGACGCGAGGTCGGAAACGGCGTGCACGCTAACGCTTGCGTCGAGCATACCCAGCGCCCGCGACAAGCCGTTGGCGACGACGCTGTTATCTTCGACGAGCAGAACCTGCATCGAATGCTGGTCATCCCCGTCGGCCGTTTCGAACATTGGAGCTGTCACTCGTCGCTTTCCGTTACACCGTCGCCAGTCCCTTGCCCGCTTTACTTGCAAATCCTGTGCCACCAGTCGCAGGCCGAAATCCGGGCCTTACCGGTCCCGCCGCGGTGTTTCACCGGACCCATGTGGTACGCGACTTGCATCAGTGTCAAAGGGCACGAACCGGGATGTGCTGCGGCAGCGCGCCGGATGAGCGGGAATTCTAACCGATCCCCGCAGTCCCACAAGCGTCGCTGAAGCGCAACAGCCGCAGCGCCGGCATCCCCGAAAATTCGCCTCAGGCGGCCAGTAAACCGCCTGTTTACAGGCACTTGGCCCCGGACACGTGGGCTGTCGGCAACCGGCTGCACCCTGTCGCGTGGACAATAATAGTTACAAAACGGGGGCAATTTTTACATCCGGTTGGCGCCGGCCGGGACGAGGAGGTTTGGAAAAATGGACGCAATCAGCAGCGAGTGGGGGTTTCCAATGGCAGTGCTGGGGCTGCTTGCGGTGATCGCCATTTTCGGCTTCGCGTACCGGTTCATTCGTTCGGCAACCGAAAGCAACAAGAGGCTTCGCTGGTTCCAGATAATCGGCCGGCGCGAAAGGCAACGTCGCAGCGGCGACAGCCTGCCTCCAAGGTGATCGGGTCTCTCCCGAGACGCAAGCCGGGAAAACAATTCATCAACCGCGACGCCCGTCCCGCTCCGTTACTTGCACCCGCAGACGTGCTCTGACCGATCGCCCGCATGCGTCACATTGACTCGATGAACGATGCACTCGAGAATGCGCACACCCGAACCCGACCCAGGCGGGAGCAGCCCCGGTGGCTAGACGCTTCATACTTTCCCTGTGTGCTGCTACGGCCATAGCGCTGGCAACGACAGCTACCTGGAAGGTTCTGAGGGACCATCAAACCGAGCAGATCGCTCGACTTGCAGAAATAGAGTCCTACGCCGTCCGCAGCCAGCTCGTCCGCAATCTCGACTCGATGCTGCGGGCATTCCGCGACCTTCACGAATACTGGGCCCGAAATGCACAGCTACCGCGTGCGGAACGACCGCCTGATGCCGGGACGGGGCTCGCGGAGCTCGCCGGCCTCGAGATGATCATCTGGAGCGACGGAGAGCGCGACGTCCGTTTACTGCACACGGGAGAGCAGTGGATGCTCGACGATCGCCCGGCGGGAGAAGAGTGGCAGCGCTTGAGTGAGCTTCGCGCGAGATCGAACGCACTCTCGGAGACGGCAATACTCGGCCCGTACACGAGCGAAACCGGAGAGGTCACCATCGAAGTGCACATTGTCCCGGAGGCACCGCAGGACACCGGTGCACTGATCGCCGTTCTCGACACGCACGATATGTTCGGCCGGATGCTGCTGGACGAGTCTCCCGGTTATGCGATATCGATATTCGAGAACGATGTTCTGCTTTATCAGCGCGGCGAGCCTGCGCACTCCGTCCCGGACTCATGGACACGTGAAGGCATGATCATGCCGCTCACGGGTGAGCTCTGGCGCATCGTGCATGCTCCAACGGACACGCTGGCCGACTCCCTGCAGACTCCCGCCGTCCCCGGTATTCTCGCCAGCGGACTGGCGATCGCGCTGCTGGTCGGACTGCTGCTGTACGAAAACGGGCGGGCGCGTTCACGTGCTGCAGCGGCAGAAGTTGCGGAACGGAAGCTTGCCGACCTGAACCGGGATCTCGAGGCGCAAATCGCCCAGCGCATCAAGGAACTGGCGGACCGCTCGACCGACCTGGAGACGATCACCGATTCGGTGGCTCACGATCTCCGAAACCCGCTGAACTCGATTTCAGTCAACACGCAGCTGCTGCAGCAGCAGTTTCAGGACGTTCTGGATGACGAGGGACTCGAGGCCCTGAAGCGCACTGCTTCCGGCGTGCGGCGCATGACGGAGATTCTGGACCGGTTGCTGGGGCTTTCTGTCGTGTCGCACGCAACCTTCAAGCCGGAAGAGCTCGACATGACAGCGGTGATCACGGATGTCTTCGAGGAGCTGAGCGCTCCGGAGCAACCGCCTCCCGTCAAACTGGAGATCGACGGGCTGCCGCGGGCGGATGCCGATCCGACGCTCGTCCGGACTCTGGTCACGAATCTGCTCGGCAATGCCATCAAGTACACGCGAGACAGGCCGCTTCGGCGCATCGAGGTGTCGGCGGAAAAGCGGAACGGTGCCGTGGTGTACTGCATCAGGGACAACGGTGTTGGCTTTGATCCGGACTCGGGCGAGCGGATGTTCCAGGCTTTCGAGCGCCTCGACGGTGCCGGGGCAGAAGACGGCATAGGCCTCGGCCTGGACATAGCGGCCCGGGTCGTCCGGCGACACGGCGGACGGATCTGGGCGACTGGCAAGCCGGGCGAAGGCGCTGCTTTCTACTTCACGCTTCAGGCGGCAGCTGAGGGGGCGCCGGCCGACGGCGAGCGCGAACGTCCGGGAGTCTGATGCTGCTGGCCCGGCGCGGCAGCAGCGCCTCCCGGCTCCTGGGCCCTGATAGCCAGCGCGTTGGCAAGCATCGGGAGCAGCAGCTTCGCAGCGTTGCCGGCGAGCGTACCGGCCAGCTGTTTCCCAGCGCGACCGCGGCGCGTGCCGCGACCCGTCTTGCTGCCCGAGCGCTGCGTCCCGGCGATGAATCCCAGTGAGAAGGAGATGGCGAGTCCGGCGTGAGAGCCCACCCGGCGCCGCAATATCGCCAGCGCCTTCCCGAGGCTGGCCTTGCAATGGCGCCGCTCGAGCAGGGCATCGCGCGAGAGCTCGTCTGCGTGAGCCTTCAACTTGCCGATGCTCATCGAGATGCCGGGAAAATGAGGCCCAGCGTCCGCGGGAATCCGATATTCCTCACGAGGCGCCGGCACCAGGACACGAACAGCAACGCCGCAACGAGATTGACGGCAGCTCCGGCAAAGAGGCCGGCGGTGATCGACAATCCGGCGCCGACGGCCAACCACAGCGCCGCCGTCAGCAGGAACAGCCAGGTCAGGATCAGGAGCGACAGCACGAGCACTGCCGCGAATACCGCCGTGGCTATCGACAGCGCGCTAAGCTGTGCTTCGGTGGTCGCGGTTGCCGCCAGCTTGCGGACGTGGGCTGCAGCAGCGTTTGCCGCTTCCTTCGTTTCGTGGCCCAGCGAACCGCTGTCGGAATCGCCCGCACCCCCCGGCGCCCGGGCCGTCGCGGTGTTCCCGTCCGTCGCGTGCATGCTCGCCGTCGGCGTGTTTCCTAGCGACTCAACATGCGCGATACGACCAGGCCCGCCGCGAACGCGATGCCTGCTGCGGCCAACGGGTTCTCCTGGGCATATTGCCGCAGATGATCGACTGCGCGCTCGGACGTCGCCCGGGCCTCCGCGCTTTTCATCCGCACTTGCTGCTCACCCGCCGCTGCCTTCTCACGCACGGTCCCTTCTGCTCTCGCCATTCTTTCGGCCACCCGATCGACCGTCTCGTGCGCCGCGCCAGCGACATGTTCGGTAGCAGGTGCCTCGCCGGTCCTCGCGCCCTGCGGTGGCTCCCCCGGGTCCGGCGTTGAGCGGGGATCTACGTTCATAGCGATGACTCCTGTAAATGCATGACCGTCATTACAAGGAACGGCAGCAAGTTTCGTGCCAGCCGCTGTCGGGCAGGGCCGGAGACGCCTCCGGCGGAAGTCTTACACCGCGGCCGTGAAAGATTTGCCGGCGCCTTGACGAATTTGCACGGCCAGCCCGTAGCGGACGGCCCGGCTGTGCGACGGGTCCGCGCTCGTTCAGTGACGCGTCGGCAAGGAGTCGATGGCCCGCGCCAGGCCCGCCAATGACAGCGGCTTCCGGTAGTATGCCGAGACGTTCAGGCCCGTCTTTCGCGTCTTCGACTTGAGCTCCGCGAGGCGGTATGCCGTGATCAGTATTACGGAGCTGCCGAAGCGGCGCTGCAGCTGCTCCGCAGCGTCGACCCCGTCCGCCTCACGGGCGCCCTTTGCTCCGCCGTTCAGCTTCCAGTCGCAAACCAGCACATCCGGAGGGCATCGATCCGCCACTGCCATGGCCTCGCTGGCAGAAGCCGCCGAGGCGACGCGGTAGCCGTAATAATCGAAGAAGCGCTCCATCGCCAGGCGCGAATGGGATTCGTCCTCGATGACGAGGACGTTGCGCGCTTCCCGGACTTCCCTCTTGTCGTCGGTCATTGGGCGATCAGACTCCGGACCGGCCTTGCAGGTCATGCTGGCTGGTGACCAGAAATGCCACAGTCCGGCACGCGCCGCTGTGATGCAAACAGCATTTCGGGACGATTCTCCCGTCAACGGCCGACCGCCGGGACATCCAGCGACCGTCGCACACACACAGACGCGGCGCAGCGGCACTGACCGCTGCGCCGCGAAAAGCTGTCGGGTCAGACCGGCTTAGTAAAGCTCCTCTCCCGTCTGCCCGGGCTGCGGCTCGCCTGTCCCGCTGCCCTGGTACTCCGGCTGCGACTGCAGAGCCTCCCGCGTCAGGTCGCTCTGGATACGGCCATCCTGCGACAGCTCGAGATCAGAGAACGGGATCGCGATGCTCTTTTCGCCAATGCCGAGAAACCCGCCGACATCCACGACAGCGAGCTTGTCCTGGCCCATGGCGCCGCCGCTTTCAGTCGCGACTTCCTCAACCGTGCCGATTTCTTCGCCCTCCCGGCTGATCACCGTCGTTCCGACGACCTCCCGGTCGCTCATCGACTCGAGGCCGGCCGCCGCTGTGGTTTCCTGCCGTCCGCCGGCGGCGTAGGTGTCGTCCCGCGTGGCGGGATCGGTCGTCGTCTGATCCATCGGCTGGGTGTCCTGCTCACGCTGCATCTCGCCGGCGGTTTCCGTCTCCGTAGTCTCCGTTTCTTCGCCGCCGTACATCGCGGTGCTCTCCGACTCCGGCGACCCCGGATCGCGCTGGTCGCCGGCGTCGCACCCGGCCAGGAACAGCGCGCTTCCGGCCAGTACTGCAAGATAAAATCTGTCGTTCATGTCCAACTCCTCGTGCTAGGTCGTTGTGTGCGAATGTCTGCCTGCCACGCACAAACAAGCAATTACCATGCCATCCGGCTTGCATGCGTGCCCCTGCGGCCCGCGGCCGCGGGCGCTTTGCCGCCTCCCGGACAACGCGAGCGCAGGGACGTGAAAAACCTTCCCCCCCAGCATGTAAGAATTGCCGGCACGCGACGTTTCTGACGCAATTCAGCGACAGTCGGGCCTGGCGCGCGCGCGCTCCGCGAGCGACAGTGCCTCGGGCATCTGTTCCTCGAGCGCTCGAATGCGGGTCTCGCCGGAAGGATGGGTTGACAGAAACTCCGGCGGCGAGTCGCCGGCCGAGCGCATCATATTGCGCCACAGCGCGACGCTCTCGCGCGGATCGAAACCCGCCTTCGCCATCAACTCGAGCCCCAGCAGATCGGCCTCGGTCTCCTGGCTGCGGCTGAAGGGCAGGAGCACGCCGACCTGCGCGCCGATTCCGAGCAACCCGAACAGCGTTCGCTTCAAGGGCGTTTCCTGCCCGGCAACGGCACCGACGAGATCGAGCCCGGTGCTCGTCGCGTATTGCGTCGAGATGCGTTCGTTGCTGTGCTGCGCAATGACGTGCGAGATTTCATGCGCGATCACGGTCGCGAGCTGATGCTGATTCTCGGCAACCGACAGGAGGCCCTCATAGACGCCGATCTTGCCGCCCGGCAGCGCGAAGGCGTTCACCTGGTCGTCATCGAATACCTCGACTTCCCACTCGCCCTCGATGGACGAGCTCCCGGTGATCGCCTCGGCGACGCAGCGTGCGTACGCATTCGCGTCCCGGTCGTCGCTGGTTGCCGTGTTGGCCTTGAGCTCCTGAAACGCGGCCGCCCCCATCTCTTCGACCTGATCCTCGGGAAACAGGATGAGCTGATCCCTTCCCAGGGGCGAGGTCGCGCATGCGGTGAGGCAAGCCGCGAGTCCGACCAGCAAGTTGCGTGCGCCGGCCTTCACTGCCTTTCACTGGATTGCGATGCATCCGACGTGGCACTGCTCCATGGTCAGGTCCGCCGGTTTCGTTCCGTGCCAAAAAAGGCTGCCGCAAACACGGCGCTGCACAGGAGTAACACCCATGACACGTGCACGGGAAGATCGGCCATGCCTGCAAACCCGAGGATTGCCCCCATCACGGCGATCACGAGGAACGCGCTCGCCCAGCCTGCCGTCCCCGACGGCCTGTCCGCCGAACCCATGATCAATGCAGGTATCGTTGCACGATATCCGTCGGGACGGCTTTGTCGCTGCGCTCCCCCATCGTATTCCCCTCCGGAGCTGCCTGATCGTCGTCGCGCCCTGCGATCGCCCGGCGTTCCAGGCTCGCCCGGGCCAGCTCCCTCCGGATCTGTCGCTCGAGGTCCAGCAGGTGCTCCAGAATCGCCGATTTCCTGACCTTGCTCACTCGCCTCACCATCCCTCTGTCTCCTGTGATCGGGGTGTATACTGCGCGAAGCAATAAATGTGCCAGACGCACGCTGCGCCGCCGTTGATCTGCAGGATCGTCGCCGTCGGCGCGGGATGAAAAAAATGCACCCGAAGGTAATCCTTGCAAAGGGAAACAACCGCATGCTGCATGCCGCCGTGGCGTGCGCGTGGGCGCTGGCTGCGGCGACCGCAACCGCCCAACAGGCTGCAATAGAGGCCTGCCGGAGCGAGAGCACGGACGCGGAGCGCATCGCCTGCCTGGAGGCCGCGCTGGCGGCGGCCGGCGACCCGGCGGACGACAGAGGCGATGCCGGGCAAAAGGTTGAACGGGACCGTGATGCACGCGCCGGGGATCCGGCACCAACCGAGGCCGCCGGAAGCGCGTCGGGCGAGGCGCCGAGCTCACCGGTCGAGGCAGAGGATGAGGCGGTTTCGGACGGCGACACGGTCATCGGCGAGCGACAGGTCCGTGCACGGAATCGGACCGATGCCGATCTGGAATCCGCTAGCGGGCTCCGGGTCGCCGAATACGCCCGGGTCCCTTATCGACGGCTGCAGATCACCCTCGAGAACGGCCAGGTCTGGCGGCAGATACAGGGGGATACGCAGCGGATCCGCGCCGACCTCGAGCGCAACCAGACGGTCGACATCAATGAAACCACGCTCGGCGGTTACCAGCTTCGTCTAAACGAAATGCAGCGAACGATCCGCGTGGAGAGGATACGTTGAGCGGCTCGTCGCGGATTTGAAAAAAAAGCGGTGGCCGGCTCCGGCCACCGCTTTGCAGGTGATGAACGATGCGCGACGTCAGAAACGTCTTGCCAGGTTCAGGAACGCGCGCTGTCCATACAGATCATAGGTGGACTGTACGACGATGTTCATCCGGGAAGGCCCGGCACCCTGATCGATGAGCGGCGGCTTTTCATCGAACAGGTTTCTCACGCCGAGACTCGCCGTCCACTCGTCCCGCTCCCAGGTGAACGACAGGTCGTGGTACCAGACGGAGTCGCCGAAGTCCTTCTTGAAGCAGGGGCCGTCGGCATTCGGGTCCACGGTGCCGCCTTCGACGGCACAGGCTGCGGTGCTGCTGTTGTTGGAAAAGACGCGGTCTTCCACATCTCTCGCGAACTCGCCAATGAAGCGGCTGCGCCACGTGAGGCCCCAGTTGCCCATGTTGAAGTTACCCCGGAAGACCCAGGCCCATTCCGGGAAACCGGCTTCGCCGACCCGGTCGTCGATCGGTGATTCGGCGTCGATCTGTTCCTCGAGAGCCGTGTAGTTGGTCCCCGTCAGCGTCAGCACCATGTCGATCGACCGGTTGCCCAGGCTGAAGTCGTCGAGGTAGCGGGCGTTGATGTCATAGCCCTCGGAAGTCACCAGGCCGAGGTTGACGAACGACGAGTCCACCAGCGAGACCACGTTCGTCGTCGGGTCGCCACCGCGCCGGGTAACGCGGCTGCAGAGCGCGTTCTGGAGGTTCGGATCGGCGCCGTAGCACCGGGCCAGGATGGTCGTGGCATCCAGTTCCTCCACGGTGTCCTCGATCTCGATATTGAAGTACGTCACCGAAAGATCGAGATCGAAGGCGTCGGTAAACGGCTGGGACAGCACGAAGCCCGCCGTCCAGGACTCCGACGTCTCGGCTCCGATGTCCTCCGAGCCGCCGGTCTCCGTGGGAATGAGGACGTTTGCCTGCAGCCCGAGGGCGGTCGGGTCCACGCCGTCCTGAACGCAGTTGTCCATGACGATCTGAGCCCGCGGATCCTCATCCGGCAGGTACACGTTGCCCGGGCCCTGCGCGACCGTGGGCACAATGCAGGGGTCGGCGGCGCTGCCCAGAACGCCGGCCGTGCCGGCCAGGAACTGCTCCCGGAGGTTCGGCGCGCGGAAGGTCGTGCCGTAGGTGCCGCGCAGGCGCAGGAAGTCCGTCGGCGCAAAGTCGAACTTGCCGGAGTAGGTGAACTCGTTGCCGAAGTTCTCCTCGTCGGTGTAACGGCCGGACAGGTTCACGGCGAAGCGCTCGTGGAACGGGATCTCCGTTTCGATGTACAGGTCCCAGATCGAGGTCTCGCCAATCGTGTCGCCCTCGATGTCCGGGCCTTCCGAGGCTGCCAGTCCCTGCGCGCGAACGATGTCGTTTGCGGAGTCGATGGAGTTCTCACGCCATTCGGCGCCCAGTACGAGGCCGACGGTGCCTGCCGGCATCTCGAACAGGTCGCCCGTGATGAGCGCGGAGACGTGCTGCTGCTCGAGCGTCGTCGAATTGATCACGTTGCCGAACAGGAACTCGCGCTCCGCCTGGGTCGCGAACGTCTTGTCGCCGCCGCGGGTCGTCCAGAGCGAGTCCGCGAACCAGTCGACGACCACGCAGTCGCGCGGCGTCAGGAACCCGAAGCCGGGCGCCGTGCGTTCGAGGCCGCAGACGAGGTCGCCATTGGCGTCGACGCGCAGCGTATCGATGGATTCGCGAATGTGCGGCTCCATCATACCGGCCTGCACCGACGTCCCGGAGCTCTCCTCGACCGAGACGAAGACGTCATAGACCCAGCCGCGGTCGCGGAAGAAGTCGGGTCCCATGTCGCCTTCCATCCCCAGCACCACCCGCAGGTTGTCGATGTCGGTCTTCCGCCGCTGACTCAGGCCCTGCAGCGAATACACCGGCAAAGCGACCTCGTCGAAGGGATTGATGGGGTTGTCGACCAGGACCGGCGCGCCGGTACCGTCAACGACGATATTGCCGTCGGCGTCTTCCTGCGGAATCGCCGCAGGAATGGCCGGAAATACCTGTTCAGAGGTGAAGATGTCCGTATTCTGGCGCTGCGAATACGACGTCTCCACGTACACCGAGTGTCCCTGCGCCAACTCGTAGTCGCCGGTTGCAAACAGGTTGACGCGCTGTATGTCGCCGAGCAGCTGCGTGTCCAGCTCCTCCTGCTGCAGGTTGTACGGCGTCTCCTCCGCGGTGCCGATCAGCTGACTGCTCTGGCCGATGAGAGCGGCCGCGGCCGGTCCCGTCGAAAACCCCGGCACGCCGATGTCGGTCATCCCCGGTGTGTCGTAGACGAATCCCTGGCTGAAGATGAACACCGCGTTGTCCGGCCGGTTATCCACGCACATGGAATGCACCTGGCCGGTGGTCGGGTCGAAATCGATGTCCCGCAGGCAGTTGTTGAAGTCGGTTCGATCGCGCAGGAAGATGTGTTGCCGCTCGAAGTACTCCGCCGCCACGGTGAAGTTGCCGCGATCGTTCGAGGCGCCCCCGATGACTCCGAAGAGCGTTTCCTCGCCGCCCCCCTCGGTCGGCAGCGTGCCGAACCCGCGGGCCTCGATGCCCTCGAAATCGTCGCGCAATATGATGTTGACGACGCCGGCCACCGCGTCCGCGCCGTAGATCGATGAGGCTCCGTCCGTCAGGATCTCGATGCGATCGATCATCGCGCTCGGGATGAGGTTCAGGTCCGGAGCGATGGGAGCGCCGCGCACACCCGAAGGCGCAAGCCGGCGACCATTGATCAGCATCAGGGTGCGTTCGGGCCCCAGGCCGCGCAACGCCACGGTTGCAGAGCCGGGTCCGCTCGGTGGAACGCCTTCCACGGCTGCCGTCACGGAGCCCGAGTTGACGGACCCGTCGAGCTGGGTGCCGAACACGACCGGCGACTCCGCAATCATCTGCGAGGTGTCGACCAGGCCGATCTTGACCGCTTCCTGGCCCCCGATGACCTGCACGGGCGAAATCGAGGAAAACTCGTCCCGGCGCAGCTTCGAGCCGGTCACGACGATTTCCTCGACCTGCCGTTCCTCTTCCAGCACCGCCTGCTCGACCTGCCCCGCCGCCTGAAGCGGCGCGATCAGGAACGCACACACGGCGATCGGCGACAGCACCGGCACAAGGCGCTGTACCTGCATTTCGATGCTCATGCTTCTCTCCCCTTATGACTCACACGTTGCTACGGCTTTCACGGTACCCGCCTGCCGCAACCCGTTGTTCTTGTGTCAAACGCAGCGCCGGGAGTGCGGCGCTGCAGCGCGGGTCCTGTGCGGGCTTGACCGGAAGGCTTGCCCCTATCATTGCCGCCCGCAGCAGCGAATTCAAACCGTAGTGTCGCTTTTGTGCAGAGCCACGGCTGCGCCCAGCGACTCCAGAATAGACAAGCTTTTGAAATCATCGGGTTATCGCTCTCTTCAGCAATGTTGCTTGCACGCAACGTCCTTGGCGGCACCGGCTCCGGTACAATTCGCGCGCGTGCGGGCAACCGCGCCCGCGAATATCGGCGCCGCAGGTGATCCATGAAAAATGCGCTTTTGATTCTGCTCGTCCTGCTTCCGCTCGCCTCACCATCCCGCGCGGCTGCGCAGGATGGCGAGGCACGGCGGCCGGTGCATACCTACTCGATCGTTGCCCGCGATCCGGCGACCGGCGAGCTGGGCGTGGCCGTCCAGTCGCACTGGTTCTCCGTCGGCTCGGTCGTCGCCTGGGCCGAGCCGGGTGTCGGCGCAGTCGCGACGCAGTCCTTCGTCGATCCGGACTACGGTCCGCTCGGACTCGAGCTGATGCGCAGCGGCAAGTCGGCGGAGCGGAGCCTGGCGGCGCTCCTCGCCGCGGACCAGCACACGGACGTCCGTCAGGTCGGCATGGTGGACGCAACCGGTTCCGTCGCCAACCATACCGGCGAGAACGCGATAGCCGAAGCCTGTGACGCCACGGGCGAGGGTTACGCGGTGCAGGCCAACCTGATGTGGAAGCCCACGGTCTGCACCGCTATGTCGCGCGCGTTCGAGGCGATGGAAGGGGATCTCGCGGAGCGCCTGGTCGTGGCGCTCGAGGCCGCCGAGGCCGAGGGCGGCGACATGCGCGGCAAACAGTCGGCGACGCTGCTGGTAGTGAGTGGCGATGCAGGCGAGCCGCCCTGGGGCGGCCGGCTGTTCGACCTCAGGATCGAGGATCATGAGGAACCGCTCGTGGAGCTGCGGCGCCTGCTGGTGGTGGCACGCGCCTACCGGCTGATGAACGAGGGCGACGAGCACATGGCCGCCGGCGACGTCGAGCGGGCGAGCGAAGCCTACAGCGCCGCGGGCGACCTCGTTCCCGACAACCACGAGACGATATTCTGGCACGCCGTGACGCTCGCGGCGGCGGGCAGGGAGACCGAGGCGATGCCGCTGTTCGCGCGGGCCTTTGACCTGTGGCCGCTCTGGCGCGAACTGGTTCGGCGGCTCCCCGCCGCGGGGCTGTTGCCTGACGACCCGGAGCTGATGGAACGCATTACCGCGGCGGAATAGCGACCGATCGCCGCGGTCACGCCGCCAGGCTCGGTTCAGTGGCCGATGCCGTGCTCGAGGTACGCCGTCGCGATCTTGCCCAGCGCCGATACGTAGGCCGCCGTCCGGTAGTCCGGAACGTTCTGCCGTGTGCGCCGAATCTCGCGGATCTGGTTGTAGGCGAGCCGCATGGTGTCGTCCAGGCCGGCGCGCACCACGTCCAGCTCGGAAGCGCCGGCAAGCAGGGGCGCCGCCAGCTCCTCCGGAACCGGCTTGCCGGTCATCTGCTCGACGAGGTGCACGACGTGCCTGCCCCGCGCTTCTTCCAGGCGCCGGTCGAGCCGCCCGAAACGGATGTGCGAGACGTTCTTGACCCACTCGAAATAGGAGACCGTGACGCCACCCGCGTTCATGAAAGCATCAGGCAGGACGACCCTGCCGTTCTTGTGCAGGATCTGGTCGGCGTCGAACGACACCGGTCCGTTTGCGGCCTCGGCGATCAGGCGGGCCTTGATACGGCCTGCGTTGGCGGCATGTATCTGGTTCTCGAGCGCCGCCGGTATGAGGATGTCGCAATCGACCTCGAGCGCCCTGCTGCCGTCCTCGACAAAATCGCCATTGCCGTAGTTCGTGATGCCGCCGGAATGACGCATGTACTCGCGCACGCCCTCGACGTCCAGGCCCTGCTCCGAATACAGGGCACCGTCGTGTTCTGCGATCGCAACGATGCGGGCGTCGTCCTCCTCCTGCAGGAACTTCGCCGCGTGGTAGCCGACGTTGCCGAGACCCTGGACAACGATGCGCTTGCCCGCCAGCGTGCCGGCGAGCCCCGTCTCCCTGACGTCGTCCGGATGCCGGAAGAATTCCCGCAGCGCATACTGGATGCCCCGCCCCGTGGCCTCGGTGCGGCCTGCAATGCCGCCCTGCGTGACGGGCTTGCCCGTGACGCACGCCACCGCGTTGATGTCCTGCGGAAAATCCATGCGGTAGACATCCGCGATCCACGCCATCTCCCGCTCGCCGGTGCCGACGTCCGGCGCCGGCACGTTCTCGCTGGGGCTGATCAGCCCGCGCTTGGCCAGCTCGTACGCGAAGCGCTGCGTGATCGCCTTCAGTTCGTGCTCCTGGTATTCCAACGGGTCGATGCAGAGGCCGCCCTTGGAGCCCCCGAAAGGCACGTCCACGATGGCACACTTGTACGACATCAGCGCAGCCAGCGCCTCGATCTCGTCCCGGTTCACCAACTTCGAATACCGGATGCCGCCCTTGGCCGGCAGCCGGTGCTCGCTGTGCACCGCGCGCCAGCCGGTGAAAACCTGCAGGTGCCCGCGGATTTCCACCGGGAACTGCACGCGGTAGATCGAATTCGTTGCCTTGATCTGCTCGGGAAGCCCCGGCGGCAGGTCCATCGCACCGAACGCGCGATCGACCATGTGGTTGACGCTGTCGAGAAAGCCGCCTTGCCCGCTCATGCCACCAGTCCTTCGAAAGGGGCCATCATTGTCCATACATGCGGGATAGCTGACAAACACCGCGCCAAGCGAAAGCGACCAGGCGTTCCGGCGCCGAACCGGCTTCCAGCGGTTGGTCCGCAGTATTCATGAACGCGACAGCGCATGAGCGGCGGCTTGTCGGGGGGAGGCCCTTTCAGGATCGTGCAAAACAGGGATGTTTTGCCCGAAGGCCCCATGGATGGGTTCACGCCGTTCCTGAAAGGGCCTCCCCCCGGCGAGCCGCCGCGTGCGACTGCCGTAGGCCGTTCATGAATAATGCGAGCCGGGCGCTATCACACCGCGCTTTCCCACTTCTTCAGCTGAAGGAACTGCCTCCGCGTCTTCGGCCCATACGTGAGGTAGGCCGGGTCGCGCTCGTTCAGATAATTCGCGCGACGCCGCGACAGCCCGTCGTTCCGGGCCCGCAGCAGCACTTCCTCCGCATCGATGCGGTAGGGGCGGGTCGCGTTGAGGCCGAACACCTTCGCGCGCAGCTCGGGGGTAATTTCGGGGTAGTCGTAGCGCTCTCTGAGCTCCGGTGCGATCTGGAAGCTGCGGAAAGCCTGGATCTGGTCCTGCGGTGAGCCGTACCAGATCGAGTCGGTGCCCCAGAGCACGTTGTTCTCGCCGCAATACCTGAACAGCTTGCCGAGCGCGTGCGCGGCACTGTCGGGATCCCGCATCAGGTAGCGCCAGGTGCTGCCAAGCTCCGCGTACACGTTGCTGTTCGGCGGCACGTCGTTGTCGATGAGCGACGCGATGAGGGTGTCGATGCCGTCGCCCGAGCTCTCTCCATCCCAGGGCCCTTCGGGCTTTCCGGCGACGAAGCCGGAGTGGTAGATGAGGAAATCGACGTCCGGGTAGCGCTTCGCCACGATGCCTATGTCGTGGCACTGGCTGTGCTCGTAGGACTGCGGCCCGAAGGGCAGTCCCTTGTGCACGCAGATGATGCTGATACCGAGGCTGCGGGCCTTCTCGATGAAGGGAATGCCGTAGTCCTCGTCCGAGAGGAAGAAGCCTTTGCCGCCGGGGCCGTACTGCGTATAGGTCTTCCAGCCGCAGACGTTCCAGCGCTCCTTCAGCTCGTCCATCGCCTCGAGATCCCCTTCCTGGTTCGGGTTGACCCTCCCGTGGATCATCAGACGGTGATTGCCCTCGAGATCCGCGACGACCTGGCGGGTGGCGTCCGCCTCCTCAATGGTCAGCGGCTCCGCCTCGCGGGTCGAGGGCACGAAGGAGAGCACCATCATGTCCGTGTCGCTGTCCAGGAAGACGTCCTTGACGAACTCGTCCGGACCGAGACACTGCAGATGGCTGTTCGGGCCCGGCTCCTCCGCCAGCGGGCAGTCGGCCTTGTCCGGCCAGGTGAAGCCTTCGGCGCGGGACGGGTCCTCGCGCACCCAGCGACCGTTCGGATCGACGAAGTGGCCCTGCACGTCGAAGATGAATTCGCGGCCTTCCAGCTGCTCTGCCGCGGCATCCGCCTCGAATGCCGTGGCCGCGTCCAGCGCAAAGAACCCGCCGATCTTGCCGGCCGCCGCATTGACCTCATTAATTGTCAGCAGCGTGCTGGCCGCGCCGCAGGACGAGACGAGGAAGCTCCGCCGGCTCAACCCGATGCGGCGGGCGTTCCGCGTCGCGCGCTCGTGCGACATGCGGTTGGCGACGACGTTGCGCCGCTCGAGCGGAACGGGTGCGAACTCGCCGTTAGAGGTGCTGTCGATCTTGATCGGCAAGCGCGTGCCGTCGGGATCCATTCGTTTCCGCATCGTCCTTCTCCGGTATCGCCTGTCCGAAGTATAGCAACGCGGCCGGCAGCCGCAGGACGTGGAAGGGGTGCGGCGATTGCTGTATCTTGCGCCGATCGCGGCGAGCCGGGGGATTGCAAATGACGGGGGGCGCGCCATCCGGACAGGCACGCCGTGTATCGGTGGCCGCGCTCCTCGCCTGCTGCGGCGCATCGGCGCTGGCGGAGACGACCGCCTTTACCGGCGCCACGATTCTGCCGGTTTCCGCTCCTCCGGTGGAGAACGGCGTCCTGGTAGTGCGCGATGGCGAGATACTGGCAGTCGGCGCCGCGGACGAGGTGCGCATTCCGCGCGGCGCGACGGTGGTCGAGGTGACGGATGCAACCATCATCCCGGGTCTCGTCGACACGCACAGTCACATCGGGGAAGTGGCCGGCGCGGATCGCGCAGCGCCGATCCAGCCGGAAGCGCGGGCGCTCGATGCCATCAACGTGCGGGATCCCGGCTTCGAACGGGCACGCGCGGGCGGCATCACGACGGCAAATCTCATGTCCGGTTCCGGGCACCTGATGAGTGGGCAGACGCTTTACGTCAGGCTGCGCGAGGGGAACTCGATCGAGGACCTCGCCTACCGGAACGAGGATGGGACCCTCGCCGGTGGCATGAAGATGGCAAACGGCACGAACTCCCGCGATGAGCCTCCGTTCCCCGGCACCCGCGCCAAATCTGCCGCGCTGGTGCGCCAGAAGTACGTCGCGGCGCAGGAGTATCGCGAGAAGGTCGCGCGCGCCCGCGCCGACGACCGCGAGATGCCGGACCGTGATCTTGCGATGGAGGCGCTGGTGGAGGTGCTGGACGGCACCCGCGTGGTCCATCACCACACCCACCGACACGACGACATACTGACGGTGCTCAGGCTCAGAGAGGAGTTCGGCTTTCGCGTCGTACTGCACCACGTGAGCGAAGGCCACCGCGTGGCTGACGAAATCGCCGCGGCCGGCGTGCCGGCGTCCATCATCGTCGTCGACAGCCCCGGCGGGAAACTCGAGGCGAGGAACCTGAACTTCGAGAATCCGCCGGCGATGGAACGCGCGGGCGTCGACGTCGCCTTCCACACCGACGACTACATCACCGACTCGCGCTTTTTCCTGCGGATGGCGGCGCTCGGGGTCCGCAGCGGCATGTCGCGCGACAAGGCGCTCGAGGCGCTGACCCTGGCCGGCGCGAGAATGCTGGACCTGGACGAGCGCGTTGGCTCACTGGAGCCGGGCAAGGATGCGGACTTCGTGATTCTCTCCGGCGATCCCTTCAGTGTTTACACCCGGGTTCTGGAGACCTGGGTCGAGGGCAGGAAAGTCTTCGACCTCGACGACCCGGAGCACCGGAAGGTCGCCGAAGGCGGCTACGGCGTGCTGACACCGGCGGTCACCCGCGGCTTCCACGGCTACGGTGAGGGACATCGATGAACCGAAAGTCGACGCTTCTGGCTGTCCTCGCGGTGCTGGTCTTTTCCGGCGGCGCAAAGGCACAGGACATCGTGGTCCGGGGAGAGACCGTCTACCCCGTTACCAGTCCGCCGATCGAAGACGGCGTCGTCGTCGTTCGCAACGGCCGGATCACCGCCGTCGGGCCGGCGAACCGCGTGCGTGTCCCCAACGGCATCGCAATGGTCCAGGCCGCGGTGGTCACGCCGGGGCTGGTTGACGCCCGTTCCGTCGTCGGTCTCGCCGGATATCTGAACCAGGACCAGGATCAGGACCAACTCGAGCGCTCGGAGGCCATACAGCCGGAGCTGCGCGCGATAGACGCCTACAATCCGCGCGAAGAGCTCATCGCGTGGCTCCGGAGCTACGGCGTCACGACCGTGCACACCGGTCATGCGCCGGGCGAGGTCATCTCCGGGCAGACGATGATCGCCAAGACGGCGGGCGACACGCTTGCTGATGCCGTCGTCGTGCCGTTTGCGATGGTCGCGGCAACGCTGGGCGAGGGCGCAGTGGTCGAAGCCAACAACGGCAACGGCCGCAAGTCGCCGGGGAATCGCAGCAAGGCGGTCGCCATGCTGCGCGCTGAACTGGTGAACGCACGCACCTACGGCGAAAACCTCGCCGGCGCGAAAGCCGACGCCGATGCAGAAGTTGCCGATCGCGACCTGCGGGCGGAGGCACTCCTTCAGGTGCTCGAGGGAAAGAAACCGCTGCTCGTCACCGTCCACCGCCACCATGACATCGCGACGGCGCTGCGTCTCGCCGACGAATTCGGCTTTCGGCTCATCCTCGACGGGGCGTCCGAAGCGTACCTGGTGCTGGATGAGATACATGCCGCCGGGGTGCCGGTCCTGGTGCACGCGCTCATGGCGCGGGCATGGGGTGAGCGGGAGAACATGTCGTTCACCACGCCGGCCAGGCTGCTGGAGAAAGCGATTCCATTCGCCTTCCAGAGCGGCTTCGAGTCCTACGTCCCGAAGACCCGGGTCGTTCTGTTCGAGGCAGCGGTGACGCTGCAGCACGGGCTGTCCTTCGACCAGGCCCTGGGGGGCGTGACTATCGAGGGAGCGAGGATACTCGGCATCGATGACCGGGTCGGCAGCCTCGAGGTCGGTAAGGACGGCGACCTAGCGCTCTACGACGGCAACCCCTTCGAGTACACGAGCCACGCCGTCGGGACCGTCATCGAAGGCGTCCGCGTGAGCGACATCCGCCGCTGAGCGCCACGGCGACGTGCCCGGGCGACGCCGGGATCAGCGGAGCAGCGCCCGCCGGCGCTCCAGGCTCTCTTCCGGCCAGTATCGCTTGCGGTCGTAGTACTCCGGCACCGCCGGCGTGCCCTCCGGCAGGATCACCCAGGGCTGTTTCGAGGACGTGAAGATGTGAATGTCGGGCGGCAGGCGCCCGGGATCCTGCAGCGTGCCGACGCGCACGAAAGCAACGAGGTCGCCGGCACCGGCGTAGTGACTCCAGAGCGCGACCCGGCACTGGGGGCAACGCGCGACTTTCTGGCCCTTGCCGCTGTTCGAGGGCGTGGCGACGATCTCCGGTGCGCCGGCCTCGATGACCACGCGATCGGTTTCGATCATTGCGTTCAGGCCAAAGGCCGTGCCCGTCTCCCGCTGGCACCAGCGACAGTGGCAGCAGTGGACGAAGAGCGGTCCGCTCTTGAGCCGGTACTGCACGAGCCCGCAGGTGCAGCGGCCCGCCAGGCCGTCCCCCTCCTTGTCCATGCCTCCTCCGATTCTCGCTGCGGTTCCCTCGTTTCCGAGCATTGAAGTCCGGCGGTCGCCCTGCTGGTTAGACGTTTATGTTATACAGCCTGAACTGCCGGGGTAAGTCCGGGTCACGGGTAAGGTAGCCTGTCAACGGGGAGCGGGACGATGGGCCTGAACATCAACGGCGCGCCGACGGACGAGGATAGGCTGCGCGGCAACAGCTGCCGCTGCGGCACGTACTATCGCCTGCGTTGCGCCATCCATCGAGCCGCGGGCTGCCTGATGGCGGAAGCCTGACATGGACGGCGGCGTGCTCTCGCGAAGGCAGTTCCTGCAGGTTTCGCTGTCGGCAACCGGGGCGCTGGTGCTCGGGCTCGAGCTGCCGCGCATCGCGGCCGCCGCGGCCGCGAATCTCAACGCCTTCGTCACGATCGAGCCCGACGGCTCGACCGTCATCGGCATCTCGCAGCCCGACATGGGACAGGGCATGTACACGAGCCTCGCCCTGCTCGTTGCGGAGGAGCTCGACGCCGACTGGACGCGTGTCACCACGCGGCAGCTCCCCCTGATGCTGAAGCGCGACGACGAGGGCGAGGTTACGTGGGCGCAGCTGCCGCAGGGTGCCGGCGGCAGCACGAGCGTGGCCGGCCTGTACCGACCGTTGCGCGAGTTCGGCGCGCGGGCGCGGCGGCTTTTGCTGCGGGCCGCGGCCGCGGAATGGCAGGTGGATGTGAGCACGCTGACCACCGAGCCGGGCGCGGTACTGCACCGGAGGTCGGGGCGGCGTGCCGACTACGCGGATCTCGCAGCCCGGGCCGCGGAACTCGAGCCCGAGGAGGAGGCGCCCGAGCTCAAGCATCCCGACAGCTTCCGCCTGATCGGCACGGAAGTCGCGCAGAAGGCTGTCACGGACGTGGTGACGGGCCGGGCCAGGTACGGCATCGACGTCCGGATGCCGCGCATGCGCCACGCGGTGATCGCGCGCTGCCCGTACTTTGACGGCGCCCTGCGGGAGTTCGACGATGCGCAGGCCCGCAAGGTCCCGGGCGTCCTCGACGTCGTCGCCGTTCCCGGTCCGGAGCCGGGCGGGCCGGCGACCACGCTCGCCCCCGGGGTGGCGGTCATCGCCGACTCGACGTGGGCGGCAATAAAGGGTCGCGATGCGCTGAAGATACGCTGGGACGAAGGGCCGCATCGCCGGGAATCGACGGCGTCTCTCGATGCGGCCTGCCAGGCCGCGCTGGATGCCGGCGAGGGCGAAACCGTACGGGACGACGGGAATTTCGCCAGCGCATTCGACGCGGCCGAAATGCGGCTCACGCGGCGCTACCGCGTCCCCTACGTGCACCACGCAACGCTGGAGCCCCAGAACTGCTATGCGGACGTGCAGGGTGACGGCTGCACGGTCATCGGGCCCCTGCAGATGCCCGCCAGCGCCTCGCGGCTGATCGCGCAGCTGACGGGGCTGGACCGGATGGCGATCGACGTTCGCATGACGCGCCTCGGCGGCGGCTTCGGCCGGCGTCTCACCTCCGATTACGCCGCGGAGGCCGTGCTGGTCTCCAAGGCGGCCGGCGTCCCGGTGAAAGTGACGTGGACCCGCGAGGACGACATGGCGCACGATTTTCTCCGGCCCGGCGGCTGGCACGAGCTCGCCGCGGCGGGCGACGAAGACGGGCTGCCGACGGCCTGGCGTCATCGGGTCGCCAGCCCGTCCAAGTACTACCGCCGCGAAGGCGCCACCTTGTGGGAATCGGAGATCTACGTCGACGACTTCCCGGCCGGGCTGGTGGACCACCTGCGCTACGAGTACTTCAGCATGAGCTCCGGCGCCTGGCGCGGTTCCTGGCGGGCACCGGCGCACACGGTGAACGCCTTCGCGGTACAGAGCTTCCTGGACGAGCTGGCTGCGGAATCGGGGCAGGATCCGCTGGACTTCCGTTTGCGGCTGCTCGGCGAGCCGCGCGAGCTTCCCTATGCCAATCACGGCGGCCCGACCTGGAATCCCGGCCGCCTGGCGGCAGTCCTGCGGGTCGCGGCGCGCGAGGCCGGCTGGGGCCGCAGCCTGCCCGCGGGCGAGGGCCTGGGCATCGCCGGCCATTTCACCTTCGGGGGCTACGTTGCCTGGGTGGCACACGTCCGGGTCGACGAGGCCGGCGAGCTGACCGTGCTCGCACTGACCGGCGCGGTCGACTGCGGGCTGCCGGTGAATCCCGACGGGATCCGTGCGCAGATGGAAGGCGGCGCCTGCGACGCCCTGAGCACGGCACTCGCGGAGGAGCTGACCATCGAAGGCGGCCGCCATCGGGAGACCAACTTCCACGAGTACCGGCTGATGCGCATCGACCAGGCGCCGCGCCGCATCGACGTCCACATCGTCCGGGGCAGCGAGGAGCCCGCGGGCCTGGGCGAGCCACCGGTACCGCCGCTGGCACCGGCCGTGACCAACGCCATTTTCGCGGCCAGCGGCAGGAGGATCCGGCACCTGCCGATCGGCGACCAGCTGCGCAGCCCGGCCTGACCGCTGCCGGCGGACTTTGCAAGTCTGACAGCCGGCGGCGGCAAGATTTACCGGACCGCTCCCGTGTCGGGCGCGACTCTGCCGCGTATCCGCTGGCATACGCCTTGCAGCGGCCCGAGGGGCCCCGACCGGCCGGCAGCTTGCGCCGCGGCCGGCAAGCGGCGCGCACCGCCACCGGACGACAGGCGACATGTTGGCAAAGCTGAAGGAAGCTGCTGCGATCGCATGGGAATCGCTGCGTGACTTCTTCGCCGGAGACCCGTTTCAGCTCGCGGCGGCCCTCTCCTATTACACCCTCCTGTCGATCGCGCCGCTGCTTCTGGTGATCATCGGCGCCACCGGGCTGTTGCTCGGCGAGGACCAGGTGCGCGAGGCGCTCGTCGAGCAGGTCCGGCAGCTGGTCGGCAACGACGGCGCGTCGCTGCTGCGCACGGTGGCGCAGAACGTCGGTACCGCCCACAGCAACGTCACGACGATGTCGGTCGGCTTTGCACTGATGCTGCTCGGCGCGACCACGGTCTTCGCCTACCTTCAAAAGGCGCTGAACCGGATCTGGGGCGTCGAGGCGGCGCCGTCGAATGCCGTGCTGGGGTTCCTCCGTGCCCGGCTCACGTCGCTCGCCGTCGTCTTCGGGCTGGTATTCCTGTTGCTCGTGTCGCTTTTCTTCAGCACTGCGATCAACGCCCTGCAGGGATACATCCAGGCGCTGTTTCCCGGCTCGGCAGCCGTCGTGCGGGTCGGCAACGTCCTGCTGTCACTGGCGCTACTCACCGTGCTGCTCGCCATGCTCTTCCGTTACGTGCCCGACGTCGAGATTTCCTGGCGGGACACCGTTGCCGGCGCCATCATTACGGCCATCCTGCTCACGGCCGGCAAGCAGGCGATCAGCCTGTACCTGGGGCAGGCGAGCGTGGGGTCGGCATACGGCGCGGCCGGCTCCGCCGTCGTGTTCATGGTCTGGGTATACTTTGTGGCCATGATCCTGTTCCTCGGCGCGAAGGTCACCAAGGTCATCGCCCGCCATCGGGGCTCGCCGCTCGTCCCCAGTGCGCACGCCAGGCCGCTCCCCGGCGACGAGCAGGTGTAAGGCGGCGCTGCCCCGGCGCCGGCTCCCGGGCAGCCGCGTCAACGGAGGCACCACGCCTGTGGCAGAATTCCGAGGCCGGCGTGCGGGAACAGGAATGACAGCGGTCGCAGCACTCTTCAGGGAACCCCGGGGCATCGCGTACCACGGCGGCGCGGTGGCATACAGCCTCGCGGCGTGGCTGCTCGGCCTCGCGGGCCTCTTCCATCCGAACGTGGCGCTGAACGCCCTCGCCACGCTTCTGCTCGCCCACGGAATGACGATCGCTGCCTACATGGTGCACGAGTGCGGACACAACACCGTGTTCCGCCGCGTTCGCCACAACCAGTACCTCGGTCGCCTGCTCACGTGGATCTGCGGTGCCTCCTACGGCACATTCGAAGATATCCGCTACAAGCACCTGCGGCACCACGTCGACAACGACGATGTCGTCTGTTTCGACTACGAACGCTTCTTTCTCGAGCATCCTCGCCTGCTGCGGCTGACGCAGGCGCTCGAGTACGGGTACGTCCCGGCGCACGACCTGATCATGCATGGCGTCATGGTCTTCACGTCCTTCGCCATACCGGAACGGCGCGACCAGCGTCGCCGGAACGTGACGGTGATTGTCGTCCGCGGCGCGCTCTTCGCGGCCATGGTGATCGTGAGTCTCAAAGCCGCCTTGCTCTACTGCGTGGCGTACATGCTCATGATCCACGTCCTGCGCTTCATGGACAGCCTGCAGCACGATTACCCCTACCGCCTGAGCCTGTACACGAACGAGCGCTCGCCCTACCGGGGCGATTCCGCCTGGGAGCAGGCGCACACGTTCAGCGTGCCGCTGTCGCTCAGGCACAGCCGGCTGAACTGGCTGACGCTCAATTTCGGCTACCACAACGCGCATCATGCGCGGCCGACGGTGCCGTGGTATCGCCTGCCGGCGGTGCACGGAGAGATGTATGGCGACGACCCGAAGACCGTGATCCCGCTGTCGCGTCAGCTCGCCATCTACCACCACGGCCGCGTGCGGCGCATCATCAAGTGGGACGGCTCCGCCGCTGACGCGCGCACGCCGGCCGGGCAGGACTTCCTCGAGGCCGCCCGGCGCGGCGAAGTCGACGGCGGCAACGCCGCGTCCTTCCTGACCTCGTTCTGAGCCGCGCCGCCCGTCAGCGGTCGGAGGCGGGCCGTCTCGGCACCAGCAGCGTGCTGACCGATACCTGGACCACTTCGTCCCGCTGGTTGAAGGTCGTGTTCTTCATTTTCACGAGCCCCTGGTTTGCACGCGACCGGGACTCTCGCACGTTCAGTACCTCGAGCTCCACGCGCAGTTCGTCGCCGGCACGAACCGGCCGGGGCCAGTGCAGCTCCTCGAGCCCCAGGCCCATGATTCCGCCGGGAATGTGGATGCCGCTGTCGACGATCAGGCGCATGCTGATGGCGGCCGTGTGCCAGCCGCTCGCGGCGAGGCCGGCGAAGACGGTCGATTCCGCCGCCTCCTCGTCGAGGTGAAACGGTTGCGGGTCGTAGGCCGCCGCGAAGCGCTTGATGTCCTCGGTCTCGACGCGGATTCGCGTCGGTCCGACGATCACCTGACCGCGCTCGAAGTCCTCGAGGTACTGCTCCGCCACCGTCGTCTCCCGCGGCCGCTTCGATGCGGCATCCTACCTGCGGGGCCGCCCGCCGAACAGCTTCCGGTGCCGGCGATGGCCACTACAGCGCTCTCTCGCGAAACTGCCGGCGCCCGCCGGCTGTCTGACTGTATACGCGCCGCGGCTCCTGCCGGGAGGAACGAAACTTGCAGGATACCGGAGCTTGGTCGAGGGCCTGCAGGAGGAGGGCGCGGATGCGATACCGGGAATTGGAGCAAAAGTTATGCACAGATTGAACGAGACGACTCGCAAGTACACCTGCCTCTGTCTGGCCCTGCTCCTGGGCGCCTGCACCGAGGGCGGCAACGCGCAACAGACAGGCACGACCGCCGACCCGGCGGACCGAACGGGCCGCGTCGCACAGCAGGAGCGCTCCGCCCCCGGCGTCAATCTGCCCGACTTCCGGCCGCTCGTGCGTGAGTACGGCGACTCGGTCGTGAATGTCGAGGTACTGCAGAGCCGGCAGCGCGCCAGCGGACCGCAGATCTCTCCCGAAGATCCGCTCTACGAGTTCTTCCGCCGCTTCGGCATCCCGGCGCCCGAACTGCAACCGCGCGATGCGCCGCCGGCGCGCGGCGCCGGCTCGGGCTTCATCGTCTCCGGGGACGGTTACATCCTGACGAATGCCCACGTGGTGGCGGAAGCGGACCAGGTCACCGTGCGGCTGACGGACAGGCGCGAGTTCCAGGCGGAAGTCGTCGGCATCGACCAGCGTACCGACATCGCGGTCATCAAGATCGACGCCGAGAATCTGCCGACGGTCCGGTTCGGCGATCCGGACAGGCTCGAGCCGGGTCAGTGGGTGGTCGCGATCGGCTCCCCGTTCGGACTGGAGAACAGCGTCACCGCGGGAATCGTCAGCGCCACGTCGCGGGCGGTCGGCCCCGGCAGCAGCGTTCCGTTCATCCAGACCGACGTCGCCGTCAACCCGGGAAATTCCGGAGGGCCGCTGTTCAATCTCGACGGCGAGGTGGTCGGCGTCAATTCGATGATTTTCAGCCGCACCGGCGGTTACATGGGCCTGTCGTTCGCGATTCCTATCGACGTCGCCGTGAACGTTCAGCAGCAGCTCATCGAGCGGGGCCGTGTCGTGCGCGGACGCATCGGCGTGCTCGTGCAGGACGTGAACGCGCAGCTTGCAGAGTCGTTCGGCCTCGACCGGCCACGCGGAGCACTCGTCAGCTCGGTCGAGGAAGGCGGGCCGGCCGACGAAGCGGGGGTGCAGGAGGGCGACATCATCCTGAGCCTCGACGGCGAGCCGATCGATCGCTTCAACGAACTCGGCACCGCCGTCGCGGCGATGGCGCCCGGTAGCGAGGCGACGTTGTCCATCTGGCGTGACGGCGAGGAACAGGAGCTCGACGTCCGCATCGGCGAGCTCGAGAGCGAGCCGCAGCAGGCCGGCGTCGGGGGCTCGGGCGGCGAAGCAGAAGGGCAGCTCGGCCTCGTCGTCCGGCCCTTGACCGACGACGAGCGCCAGCGGCTCGGCACGGAAGGCAGCATCCTCATCGAGCGCGTCAACGGCGCGGCCGCGGCCGCGGGTTTGCAGCCCGGCGACGTCATCCTCGGCGCGGGCCGGAGCCGCATCGGCTCGGTGCAGGAGTTGCGGCGGGCGATCGCCAACGCCGAGGGCAGCATTGCCCTCCGCATCCAGCGCGGCGAAGCCAGCATCTACGTGCCCGTGGAGACGAACTGAAGCTTGCTGGCAAAGCTGCTTTCGGCTAACTGGCGCTTGCGGAGCAGGCCTGCTGCCAGGCCAGCTCGGCGATCAACGGCAGGGCTTTCACCATCTCGCTGGCATGGGCGGATGCCGCCGTGCCGCGCGCGAGCCGGCCCTTGATGCCGTGCAGGATGCAGGCGAGCCGGAACATGTTGAAGGCGACGTAGAAGTCGAGCGCGGGAATCCGATCGCGCGCGGTGCGACGGCAGTACGCCGCGACGTAGTCTTTTTCGGGCGGTATGTTCAGGGCCCGGAAGTCCGTACCCGCAAGCCCGGCGCTGAGGCCGGGGGGCATACGGTACATCATCAGGTGGTACGCGAAGTCCGCCAGCGGGTGACCCAGCGTCGACAGCTCCCAGTCCAGCACGGCGATCACCTCCGCCCGCGAGGAATGGAAGATCAGATTGTCGATGCGAAAGTCTCCGTGCACGATGCTGGTCTGGTCGCCGGAAGGAACGTTCGCAGGCAGCCACTCTATGAGCCGTTCGAGGTCCGGCTCGCGCCCCGCCTCGACGTCGCCGCGGTACTGCTTCGTCCAGCGCGCGATCTGTCGCTCGAAATAGTTGCCGGGACGGCCGT
>CAZTAE010000001.1:0-59312 GCA_964611535.1 uncultured Woeseiaceae bacterium | reverse complement strand
CGATCGCTCTCACCTCGAGCGCGGCCCCCGCGTCCCCGCGGAGACGTCCCGCCGCGTCGCCTGTGACAGTGCAGTCGTGCCGCTCCTGGAGAGCAGCGACGGCGAACCCCTCTCGATCGGCCGCAAATCCCGCAGCATTCCGCCGGCGATACGGCGTGCGCTACGCGCCCGGGACCAGGGCTGTCGCTTCCCGGGCTGCATTAACTGCTACCGCCTGGACGGCCACCACATCAAGCACTGGGCCAATGGCGGCGAGACCAGTCTCGACAATCTGCTGCAGCTCTGCCGGCACCATCACCGGCTGCTGCACGAGGGCGGCTTCAGCTGTGAGCGGCAGACCGGCGGCAAGATCGTGTTCCGCGATCCGTACGGCCGGGTAATTGCCGACAGCCACGTGCCCGAGACGGCGATCGAAACGACCGATGAGGTCGACTGGTTCGAGCAGTACCTGGCCGACCTCGACATTGACTCTGAAACCTGCGTTACCCGATGGGCAGGTGAGCAGATCGACTGGTCACTCGCGGTCGGGCACCTGTTTCAGTAGCAACGACAGCGAATGGGTCCCCGCCCCGGCCGCGCGGGCACGGCCGTCGCGCATTCATGGATCACGATCAGCAAAACTCTGCTCAATGTGGCGCCGCTGACCCGGGAAGCCGTCAGCGCTGGCCCTGCGGGTCCAGTCGCTCGTCTATTGCTCGCGTCGCCGGCCTTCCCTGGCGCGGTAGTAGTCGCGCAGCACGTACCACGCCTTCTTGCGCACGCCGGTCTCGGACAGCAGCCCCTTGCGGTTCCAGAAGTCCTGGATGCCCGGCAGCGGCCGGCGGGGCGAGCGGAAGTCCTTGAGGATCCACGGCGACAGTCCGCGAAGCGCCTCGATTTCATCGATCATGCGCAGGTTGTGCTCGTAAACCGCGGCCTGGTATTCCTCCGTCCAGCGATGCGTCGGGTCGCCATGCTGTCCCGCGAGAGCGCCGGCGCCGAATTCGCTCATGATGATCGGCTTGCCGTAGTCGGAGACCCACCGGAAGCGGGCGCAGTCTGGTGGCCTGTCGCCGTACCAGCCGCAGTAGCTGTTGATGCCGATGACGTCGATGGTGTCGGCCAGCGGGTCCTCGATGATGCGCCGGAAGTCCTCTGCGGTCTGGGTGTCGAGGGCGGCGGTGACGAGCCGGCTCGGGTCGAGGCGGCGTACGTGCGCGGCGAGTTCTTCAATGAAAGCCAGCCGCGCCGTGCCGACCGGCGTCTCGTTCGCCAGCGACCACAGGACCACGGAGGCGCGGTTCGCGTCGCGGGCGATCATCTCGTCGAGCTGCTGGCGCGCCTTCGCGAGCACGGCGGGCGATTCGAAGTCGATCGTCCAGTAGACGGGAATCTCCGCCCACACCAGGAGACCCATCTCGTCCGCGACGCGCAGCATGTTCTCGTTGTGCGGGTAGTGTGCGAGACGCACGAAGTTGCAGCCGAGCGCGAGCGCCTGCTCGAGCAGCGCGCGGGCATCCTCGGTGCTCCACGCCCGCCCCGGGTGCAACAGCGCCTCCTCGTGGATGCTGATGCCGCGCAGGAACACCGGCTCGCCGTTCAGCAGGATGTCCTCGCCCTCCACGGCAAGGCTGCGAAAGCCGATTCGGTCACGGACAGCGTCGCCGGCGTAGGAGAGGCGCACGTCGTACAGAACGGGATCGCCGGGACTCCAGCGTTCCGGCTCCAGATCGAAGACAAAGCGGGCATAGCCGTCCGCATCGACGGCGAGCTCCTGCCTCAAGCCAAGCGCTGGAATGTCGACCGTGACCGGGCCGCGGTCCGGCGCGCCGGCGACGCGCACCCAGCCTGCTACGGCGCCGTCCTGGTCCAGACCCATGCGCCAGTCGGCTACGTGATGCTCCGGCAGGTCGATGAGCCGTACCGCGCGGGTAATGCCGCCGTAGTTCCACCAGTCGGTGTTGAGCGCCGGCACGCGGTCGGCTTCGCGGCGGTTGTCAGCCTTGACGACGACGAAGTTCTCCCCCGCCTCGAGCGCGGCCGTGGCGTCGAACTGGAACGGCGTGAAGCCGCCTTCGTGGCGGCCGAGGTATTCGCCGTTGATCCAGACGTGCGCGAGGTAGTTGACGGCGCCGAAATGCAGCAGGTATTGCCGGCCGGGTTCCGGCTCTGCGTCGAAGGTGCGGAAGTACCACATCGTTCCCTCGTAGAAGAGCCAGCGCTCGTCCTGCGAGTTCCAGTCGCCGGGCACGGTGAGCGTCGGAGAGCGCCGGAAGTCGTACTCGATGAGCTCGGTGGGATCGCTGTGACGGCGGGCCTCGAAGTAGCCGTCCGTGCGCGGCTCGTAGCGGTGGTTGTAGTAGCCGTTTTCGTAAGGATCCGGGATGACGTGCCAGTCGCCGTCGAGGTTCAGGTGCTCGCGAGCCTGCGGGTGCTGGATCAGGTCGGCTTCGGGCGCCTCGGTGGCGGCGACCGCGGCCGCCGCCAGCAGGAGCGCGGCGAGCAGAGCGATTCCGGGCACGGGCGTCACCGGTACGTCGACCTCATGCGCTCGGCGCGGCGCAGTGGCGGCCGATGTACGCCTGCTGCGTCGGCAGGGCCTCGGCGGTCTGTTCGATCTTCGCCTGCATCTTCGCCAGCACGTCGAGCAGCTCCGCGTCGGTCATCGAGTCGACGATGGCGTCGTAGCCGGCGGGCCACACGTTCTGGCCGAGCAGCACCGCCACCCAGCTCGTGACGGAGAACAGCTCGTCCTCGTAGCGAAAGCACCGGCCGCGGCCGGCGAACAGGGACATCTTGTGCACCAGCGACTCGGGCACGTCCATCGTGCGGCAGTAGTCCCAGAACGGCGAGTCGTCGCGCTCGGTGGCCTTGTAGTGCAGTACGAGAAAATCGCGCACCTGCTCGTAGGTCGCCCCGACCAGGCGGTTGTACTCCTCGATCTCGGCCGGGCTGGGCGTCTTGCCGGGGAAGAGGGCGAGGAGCTTCGAGATGCCCGACTGGACCAGGTGGATCGCTGTCGATTCCAGCGGCTCGAGGAAGCCTGCGGCGAGCCCGAGCGCCACGCAGTTGCCCGACCAGAACCGGTCACGCCGGCCGGTGGTGAACGAGAGGCGCCGCGGTTCGGCGAGCGCCTCGCCGCCGAGGTTGTCGAGAAGCGTTGCGGCGGCCTCGTCATCGCCGATCGCCTGGCTCGAGTACACGTAGCCGTTGCCGGTGCGGTGCTGCAAGGGGATATGCCACTGCCAGCCGGCGGGGCGGGCGGTCGAGCGCGTATACGGCTCGTGCAGGTCGACGTTCGCCGACGGCACGGCGACCGCGCGGTCGCAGGGGAGCCAGCGGGTCCAGTCCTCGTAGCCGACGCCGAGGGCCTCGCCGATGAGCAGGCCGCGAAAGCCGGAACAGTCGATGAAGAGATCGCCCTCGATACGCCCGCCGTGCTCGAGCACGACTGCCTCGATCAGCCCGTCGGTCCCCCGCAGCACCGCGTCGACGATCCTGCCCTCGCGGCGGCGGACGCCGAGTTTCTCGGCGTACCGCCGCAGGTAGCGCGCCACGAGCGCCGCGTCGAAGTGATACGCGTAGGCCCAGTGATTGCGCGGAAACGCGGTGCCCTGCGCGGCGTCGAAGCGGCCCCTGCGCGCTGCCGCCGCCGTCAGGGCGAACGGTTCGATGGAGGGCGCCTGCCCCAGCGCGTGCCCTTTGAGGAAGAACTGGTGGAAAGGCACGCCCTCGATGTCCGCGCCGAACTGGCCGAAGGGGTGCAGGTAATGATGCCCCGGCCGCGTCCAGTCCACGAACTCGATGCCGAGCTTGAAAGACGCCCGGGTATGCCGGACGAAGTCGTTCTCGTCGATGCGCAGCATCTCCAGGAACTGGCGGATAGGCGGAATCGTCGCCTCGCCCACACCGACGGTGCCGATGTCTTCCGATTCGACGAGTGTGATCTTCGTGTAGCCGTTCCTCAGGAAGCGCGACAGTGCCGCGGCGGCCATCCAGCCGGCCGTCCCGCCGCCGACGATGACGACGTGCTCGATGCGGTCGTCCGTCACCGCGCGCCTTCGTCCAGGAAGGCCGCCACCCAGACCAGCGGTGCGTTCCAGTTGATGGCGACCTCGTTCAGCGCGTAGGCGCGCACGTCGTCGCGCCAGCAGGTCTGCGGCGCGCAGGATCCCGCGATCTCCTGCGCGACCTCGTCGGCCGGAGCCGTCGAGTTGGGGCCGCCGGAGAGGGCGCCCGGGGGCGGCGGGGGGAGTGCGGCGTCCAGCGACTGCGCCCAATAGCGGTGATGCGGGTTTTCGAACGGACGCTCGCCGTAGCCGCTCACGTACGAACGGTCGAGGGGATTCCTGCCGAGCAGGTAGTCCATCGCGTCCACGACACCGTCACGGTAGCGCGCGTCACCGGTGAAGTCGTAAGCGAGCGCGAGCACGATGGCCCGGTTCAGGATGCTGCTGTTCGAGCCCCAGGGATAGCGGTCGGTGGCGTAGGGGATGTAGTAGCCCGTCTCCTCGCGCTCGGCGTTGAACCCCTCGGCGGCGGCGATCAGCCGCTCGCGCTGCCGCTCGACCTCGGGCGGCGGCAGGTCGCTCGGTACCAGCGCCAGCGTGATGACGCCGAGCGGCGCCACGCGCGGCCAGCCCGGCTGCCGGGCGAGCGGCCCCTGGAAGTGCTCCGATCTCATGAGCGCCTGCCGGTAACGCTCCTCGCCCGTCGTCGCGAACAGCTCGGCGGCTGCCCAGAAGAACTCGTCGGAAACGTCGCCGTCGCCGTACGCGCCGCTGCCGCTGAAATTGGCTACGAAATAGACCTCCGGGTTGCGCCGGGCAGCAGCATACGCGCGTTCCGCAGCGGACAGGCAGCGCTCGGCAAAGGCGTCGTCCAGGCCACGCCAGATGCGCGCGCATTGCGCCGCCGTGGCCGCGAGGTTGAGCGTCGCCGCCGTACTGACAGGGTACAGGACACGCCGCTCGCGGCTCAGGTGCGGGGGCATGGGCAGCGGCGTCCAGCTCTCGTCGGCGACCTTGTGGTGCGCCATGCCCGATGCGTCGATCGAGGCGAACTCGAGCTTTTCGCTGCTCCGCTTGACGCCGACCGGGACCTGCGCGATCGCCTCCGGCGGCGCCTGCATCCGTAACAGGAACTCCATTTCGATGCGCGCCTCGTCCAGCACGTCGTCGATACCGTTGCCGGACTCCGGAATGCGGGCTCCACTGTCACCCAGCCCGTTCCGCTCCATGAGGCGCTGCCGTTCGAACAGGTTCATCAGCGTCCACACGCTGATGCCGCCGTTGACGACGTACTTGCCGTGATCGCCCGCGTCGTACCAGCCGCCGGTGACGTCGAGCGTGTAGTCGCAACCCGGCCAGTCGTTGCCGTCGCCGTCGGTACCGGAGCGGCAGGTGGCCACTTCCTTTTCGTGCGCGACGGGCCGGGCCCAGCGCGCACCCCCGGCATGCTCGGCCGTGACGGGAACACCGCTGCGGTTGTGATAGAAGTAGCGCAGAGCGTCGTACTTCAGTCGCCCGAAGACCTCCTCGCCGATGTCGAACGGGTGGCTTTCGGCGCAGGTCGAGCGGATGCGCAGATCTTCGCCCGTCGCGTCGACTTCGCTGAAGTCGACGCGGTGCACATGCTCGCCCGAGACGGCATCCTCGCCATAGACGGCCGAGGCGCCCTCGGCGAGCACGTTGCCCCCGGCATCGACCAGTTCCCAGCGCCGCGCTGCGTCCTGCGGGGCCGCGATCACCGCGCGCTTCGCGGCGCCCGGCAGGAAGCCGACCTGGTTCAGGTGAATGCCGGCGTCGCAAGCGGCGTCCGCCGTTGGCGCGGTCGTCCCGGTCGGCGAGGTCGTACAGGCCGGGATCAGGAGGCAGCAAAGGATTCGCGGGGGAAGGTTCATGGCTATCCTCGTGTCCGGCGCGTCAGGCCGCGCAGTTTTCCTCGATGAACTTGCGGTGGTCGGGCATGTAGTCGGCGGAGTTCGAGACGGCGCTCCGGATGTGGTCCAGCCGCTTCTGCGTTTCCTCGAGGCTCAGGATCTCCGCGACCGGATCCCAGGTCCGCGGCCGGCCCAGCTGCCCCGTCATGACCGCAAACCAGCTCGTGTCGTTGAAGAGTTCCTCGTGCTCGCGGAAGGTGCGGCCGCTGTTTTTGTATACGCGGATCTTCTCCTCCAGGCGCTCCGGAACGGGCATGTTTCTGCAGTAGTTCCAGAAAGGCGTGTCGTCGCGCTCGGTCGCCTTGTAGTGCAGGATCAGGAAGTCGCGGATGTACTCCGTGTCCTCGATGAGCACCCGGTTGTACCGATCGATGTCGATCTGCGCGAAGCTGCGGTCGGGGAAGTTCGACAGCAGGCGCGAGATGCCGTTCTGGATCATCCAGATGCTCGTCGACTCCAGCGGCTCCATGAAGCCGGAGGCGAGGCCGATCGCGACGCAGTTCTTGTCCCAGTACTTCCTCCGATGACCGGTGGTGAAGCGGATGAGGCGTGGCTCCTTCAGCGCCGGCCCGTCCAGGTTCGCGAGCAGCATCGCGGCCGCCTCGTCGTCGCTCAGATAGTCGCTGCAATAGACGTAGCCGTTGCCGATGCGATGCTGCAGCGGGATGCGCCACTGCCAGCCGGCCGTGAGCGCGGTCGAGCGCGTGTAGGGGGTGAGCTCCGGCACGCTCTCGCAGGGCACGGCCAGCGCGCGGTTGCAGGGCAGCCAGCCGGACCAGTCGACGAACCCGGCGTGCAGCGTCTGCTCGATCAGCAAGCCGCGGAAGCCGGAGCAGTCGATGAACAGGTCGCCCTCGATGCGCTCGCCGTCCTCCATCTGCACGGAGTGGATGAAGCCGTCCTCGCCTCGCTGGTGCACGTCGACGATCCTGCCCTCGCGGCGGATGACGCCGCGCGCTTCGGCGTGGTCGCGCAGGAAGAGCGCATAGAGTCCCGCGTCGAAATGGAAGGCGTAGGCGATGGAGGACAACGGCGAGTTCCCGGCGTCGAAGGGGCGCATGAAGCGGTTGCGCTTCGCCGCGGTCGCCATCAGCGAATAATCCGCGGCGTCGGCCGCGAGCCCCGCGTGATTCAGGCGCTGCCAGAAGGCATGGAAGGACACGCCCTCCATGTTGACGCCGTAGCTGCCGAAGGGGTGGATGTAGCGGTGCCCGGGCCGCCGCCAGTTCACGAACTCGATGCCGAGCTTGAAGCTGCCCTTCGTGCGGCGCACGAAGTCGTTCTCGTCGATGCCCAGCAGGCGGTTGTAGATCCCGATCTGCGGGATCGTGGCCTCGCCGACGCCCACCGTGCCGATGGCGTCCGATTCGATGAGCTTGATGCTGGCGTAGTCGCGCCCCAGCACCTGCGCGAGCGCGGCCGCCGTCATCCAGCCGGCCGTGCCGCCGCCGACGATGACGATGCTGCGGATGCGGGCCGCCCCGGCGGCGTCCCCCGTGCGTCTTGCTTCGCTCATCCGCCTTGCGCCGCCTTCTTCGCCGGCTGCAGGCGCGACAGGTAGTCGCCGTGCGACGGCATCCGCGCCAGCGCCTCGATCATGATGGCGCGCACCCGCTCGACGTGCGCCTCCAGATGGGCTCTCGGGAAACCGTCCGCGATCGGGTGGTAGCGCCGCGGCCGGACACCGCATTCGTCGAAGAGCGCTATCCAGCTCTCCGCTTCGAGCGGTTCCTCGTCGTACAGGGCCACGCGCCCGCGGCTCTCGTACAGGCGCATCCGGTACTCCAGCGAGGCAGGCAGCTCGCGGTGGCGGCAGGCGTCCCAGAAGGGTTCGTTCTTCCTGCCGTTCAGCCGGTAATGCAGGACGGCGAAGTCGCGGGCATTGTCGAGATGCAGCGCCGCCTGCCGGTTGTATTCCGCGGCTTCCACGCCGAACCCGGAGCTGCCGGGGAGGAGGCGCAGCAGGCGGTCGATCCCGGTGCGCAGAAGCTGCAGGTTGCTCGTGGCGACGGGGTCGATGAGCGCGGCGGCGGAACCGAGCGCCAGGGCGTTCCCCTGCCACGGGTTTCGCCGACGGCCGAAGCGCAATCGCCGCGGCGGCTGTGCGACCTCGTTGCCGGCTGTGTTCGCGAGAAGAGCGCGCATCTCGTCATCGCTCGCGTGCTCGCTCGACCATGTCGCCGTCAGTACGCTCCTGCCCTGCAGCGGCACGTGCCGCAGCCAGCCGGAGTCGTTCGCCGCCGCAAGGCTGTAGGGCGGGGGCGGCTGCGCGTCCTCCTTCGCGATCGAGATCGCCCGGTCGCAGCGCAGCCACGGCGACCAGTCTTCCCAATCGGCGCCTTCGTTTCCGTCGAGCCGCGCTGCGCTGCCCGTGCAATCGAGGAACAGGTCGGCCTCGATGCGCCGCTCGTCGGTGCCGACCAGGGCGGCGATCGATCCGTCGCGACGCCGCTCCACGCGCGCCAGGTCCGCCTCCTCCAGCGCAACACCCGCGGATAGCGCCGAGGCGCGATGCACGTCCGCCAGCCGGCGGCAGTCGAGGTGCAGGCCGTAGGCGAGTGTCGAGAGCACCGACTGCGGCTCGTCCGCCGGCCGCGAGAAGCGCCCCGCCTGCGCGGCGAGCGCGGCGAGGGAGAAGTTCGCGAGCCGCAGCGCGGCGCCTTCGGTGCGCAGCCGCATCAGGACATGGTGAAAGGCGACCGGACCCAGGTTTGCGCCGGCCGACCCGAAGGGATGGAACCAGGCGGCGCCCGGCGCGGACCAGCCGGCGAGCGCAATGCCGACGGTGAACGAGCCGCCGGTGCCGGCGACCAGCCGATCCTCGTCCGTCTCGAGCGCGAAGTGGATGCCGTCGGCAAGCGGCAGCGTGGTGTCGGCGATCTCGAACGGCTCCGGCTCGTCGGTTGCACGGTCGGCGACGACGCGCAGGGACCAGTCCTCACGCCTGACCGCGCGTGCGAGCGCGTCGGCAGCCATCCAGGCGGCGAGCCCGTGGCCGACGATCACGATGCGTCGCTGCAGGGGCCGGACGTTCTCGCCTTCGCTCATCGAGACCTCCTCATGCCGCCCGGTCCGCGCCGATGCGCTGCAGGAAGGCCTGATGTTCGGGCATCGTGGCCACCGCTTCCCGATACTCGCCGCGGATCGCCTGCAGGTGGCGGGCCAGCTCGTCTCCGGAGACCCGGTCCGAGGAGGGATCGTAGTGCCGCGGCATCACGTGCTGGCCGAACAGCACCGCGAGCCAGCTTGCGTCCAGGAACATGCCCTCGCGGTAATGCGGCACCACGCCGCGCCCGCGGAAAAGCTCGATGCGCCAGGCGAGGGAATCCGGAATGTCCATGGTCCTGACGTAGCGCCAGAACGGCGTGTCGTCGCGCTCGGTGGCGTGGTAGTGCAGGACGAGGAAGTCGCGGATGCGTTCGTATTCGAGAGCCATGACGCGATTGAATTCGGTCTCGTTCATGGGATCGAATTCCCGGTCCGGAAACAGGTCGACGAGGTAGCCGATGGCAAGCTGTATGAGGTGGATGCTGGTCGACTCGAGCGGCTCGAGGAAACCGGCCGACAGTCCGATTGCCACGACGTTGCCCGACCACTGCCTGCGGCGTTTCCCGGGGGTGAAGCGCAGCTGCTTCGGCTCCGCCCCGGGCGGTGACTCGAGCTGCCCGAGGAGCGCCGCCAATGCCTCGTCGTCGTCGAGGTAGCGGCTGGAATACACGTGCCCGTTGCCGACGCGGTGCTGCAGCGGAATACGCCAGATCCAGCCGGCGTCGCTTGCCGTCGCTCGTGTGCAGGGCGTCAGCGGACCGCGGGTCGGGCAGGGCACTGCCCAGGCGCGATCGCAGGGCAGCCAGTGGGTCCAGTCCTCGTAACCTGCCTTCAGCGTCTGCTCGATCAGGAGGCCCCGGAAACCGGAGCAGTCGATGAAGAGATCGGCTTCGATGCGCTCGCCGGTCTCGAGCGTCACCGCCTCGACGAAGCCGTTGCCGCTCGCGCTGACGTCGACGATCCTGCCTTCGGTGCGGTGGACGCCGCGGGCCTCCGCATAGGCGCGCAGGTAGGCGGCGTAGAGCCCGGCGTCGAACTGGTAGGCGTAGGAGTACGTGGAGAGCGGCGAGGCGGGATCCTCCGCGGGATGGGCGAAGCGGCCGCCGCGTGCCGCGAGTATCGGCAGGGAATACTGCTCGAGCGCGCCGGCCTGGCCCGCGCGGCACGCTCGGACCCAGTGCTGATGGAACAGGACGCCCGCAAGGTCGCGGCCGAATGCGCCGAACGGGTGGATATAGGAGTCGCCGCGGCGCGAGAAGTCGCGAAATTCGATGCCGAGCTTGAAGGTCGCGCGCGTCTTCGCCATGAAATCGGCCTCGTCGAAGCCGAGCCGGGCGTTGAAGAAGCGGATGTGCGGCACCGTGGCTTCCCCGACGCCGACCGTGCCGATCGCCGCCGATTCGATCAGCCGGATCGCCGCCAGCCCGGGCGGCAGCAGCTGCGACAGCGCGGCGGCCGTCATCCAGCCCGCCGTGCCGCCGCCGACGATCAGTACGCGCAAGGATGATGTGTCGGTAGGCGGCAAACGGCTTCCCCCTGGTGTCCGCGACGCCGGACAGCGCTTGCCGGAGCCCGGCCTGAGGCCGCGTCCGGCGGTCGTTTCGGTCCCATCGTACCCGCGCGGCCCGGCTGCGGCGAGGCTCCCGATGATAACGTTGTCAACGAGGCGCTTGACATGGCAAGTTCTGCAGCTAGTATTGGGTATGTTAGCGGTAACGTTAACGCGTTTGAAGCAGCTTTCGTGGGGGACGAGGCATGGCTGACGAGGTAACCAACCGCACCTGGCGTCGCACCAGGCTCGCAACCGCAATTCGCGCCAGCCTGCCGTTATTGGCCGCCGGCGCCATCGCTTTCGACACACCGGCGTTTGCCCAGCAAACCGATACCGACCCGCCCACCGATGACAGCGAGTCCCGGGACGACGACCGTTTCCGGGTCGCCGACGAGGACCAGCCGCTCGAGGAAGTCGTGGTTCGCGGCGTGCGCAGGAGCCTCGAGTCGGCGCAGGCGCTCAAGCGTTTCTCCGGGGTCATCGTGGATTCCGTCACGGCCGAGGACATCGGTGCACTCCCGGACCGCTCCGTCACCGAAACCCTGCAGCGGATTCCCGGCGTGGCGATCAACCGCTTCGCCGCCGGCCGCGATCCCGATCACTTCTCGGTGGAGGGCAGCGGCGTCGTCGTTCGCGGCCTCACCTACGTCCGGAGCGAAGTCAACGGGCGCGATTCCTTCACCGCCAACAACGGCCGGGGCCTGAGCTTCGCCGACGTCCCGCCGGAGCTCCTGGTCGGCGTCGACGTCTTCAAGAGCCTCTCCGCCGACCGCATCGAGGGCGGCATCGCCGGCACCGTCAACCTGCGGACGCGCAAGCCGTTCGACAGCCAGGATCCGATGTTCGCCTTCTCGCTGGAGGGCAACTACGGCGATTTCATCGAGGATTACTCGCCCACCGGTTCCGCGCTCGGTAGCTATCGGTGGGACACCGACTACGGCGAGTTCGGGCTGCTGGGCAGTTTCGTCTACTCGCAGGTGCTGTCGCGGGCGGACCGTTTCCAGGTCTCGAACTTCGCCGAGCGCACGCTCTTTTCGTCCGGCGACGTCGTCGACACCGGCGGCGGCGAGACGCCCGTCGATACGGTGATCTTCCCGCGCGGCGCCGTCATGGGCACCCAGGAGTTCGATCGCGAGCGTTACGGCTATTCCGCGGCGCTGCAGTGGCGCAGTCCGGACAACCGCATGGAGGCGACCTTCCAGTTCCTGCGTTCGGACTCCCGCGAGGCCTGGACGGAGCGGGTGGTCGAGATCGCCACGGACGTCGTTACGGACCAGGGCGATTCGCGGGCCGTGCCCGGCACGACCTTCGAGTTCGACGACAGCGGGCTGTTCGACAGCGGCTTCATCACCGGCCCCACGGGCTGGCGGGACGACCAGTTCACCGCCGATCCGCGGACGCCGATCTTCGGCCTGCAGAGCAACAACATCCATCGCGAAGTCGACCAGAAGTTCGTCACCGACGACTTCGGCCTCAACTTCATCTGGAACGTCAGCGAGGACTGGGCGTTGAGTTTCGACTACCAGCATGTCGACTCGACCGTCGACAACCTCGATGTGACGCTCTGGGGCTCGACCTATCAGAACGCCCGCATCGACATGGACGGCAGCGACCTGCCGACCGTCGAGTTCACGCCACCGATACTTTGCGACGGCCCGCCGTCGGACCAGTGCCCGACCTACTTCCAGGCCGGCAACGACAGCTTCACCGATCCCTATAACTCCTTCTATCGCGCGGCGATGGACCACGTGGAGGAGAGCGAGGGGACCTCCGATGCGATCCGCATCGACGCCGAACGCCTGCTGCACGACAGCGACTGGCTCGAGTCGATCCGCTTCGGTTACCGGTACGCCGAGCGCGATCAGACCGCGCGCTTCTCGACGTACAACTGGGGCAGCCTGAGCGAGATCTGGGGCGCAGGCGGACCCGTCTGGTTCGACGAGGCGCCGGTGCAGAATTTCGAGCCGTTCTTCTTCGACAACTTCTTCGACGGCGATACGCCCAATCCGCTGGCAGGCTCCGGGCGGCTCTTTTACGCCGACAGCATCACCGGCGACTACCAGGCGTACGCGGACTATGCCATGGCCATCGCGGAGGAATGGGGCGACAGCGCGTCGTGGGTACCGCTCGCCGAGCGGCCGGGGACCGACGGCTGGTTCCTGCCGAGCGAGGTCAACCCGGTGCTCGAGACCAACAACGCGGCCTACTTTATGGTCAGCTTCGACAGCATCCTCGACAACGGCTGGAACCTCTCCGGCAACCTCGGACTCCGCTACTCGGAGACGACCCGCGAGGCCAGCGGCTTCCAGGTCTTCAATTTCCAGGAATTCGCTACCGAGGAGGATTGCGTCCCGGAGATGGGACAGGAGGTGAGTCCCTTCTGCGGGCTGCCGTTCGAAGTCCGCCAGGATGCACGGAACTTCGCCGACGGCTCGATGGTTCCGTTCACGGCCGAGCTCGACTACGACTACTGGCTGCCGAGCATCAACCTGAAGCTCGAAGTGGCCGAGGGCGTGCAGTTCCGCGCGGCGTACTTCAAGGGCGTCGCGCCTCCGGACTTCGGCCTGACCCGCGCCTTCTACAACATCAACCTGCAGACGAACGCCGACGATATCGTGGCCGGCGGCGGCAGGCCGATAGGCCGCTTCGAGGCGGGCAATCCCTTCCTCAAGCCGGTCGAGTCGGACAACTACGACCTGACCTTCGAATGGTATTTCTCGGAGGTCGGACAGTTGAGCCTGGCGCTGTTCCACAAGACCCTGTCCAACATACGCACGAACGACGTGCAGCGGCAGACGTTCACGAACAACGGCGCCACGTTCGACGCCATCGTCACCACGGCGGTGAATTCGCAGGAGGAGGGCGAGATCCAGGGTTTCGAGGTGTCGTACCAGCAGACCTACGAGTTCCTGCCGGCATGGCTGGACGGGCTGGGGCTGGCCGCGAACTACACCTACATCGACTCGAAGAACGTCCCGCAAAGTACGCTGTCCGAGACGGATCCGGACGTCTCCGCCGGGAATCAGGCGGTGGTCGACATCAGCAGGCTCCCGCTGGAGGGCCTGTCCCGGCACACCGTCAATCTCGCGCCGTTTTACGACCACCAGAACTGGTCCGCGCGGCTGGCCTGGTCCTGGCGCGACGAGTTCCTGCTGACCATTCGCGACGTGATCGTGCCGTTCCAGCCGATCATGCACGAGGCGACGGGGCAGCTGGACGCGTCGGTCTTCTATAACTTCAGCGACCGGTGGAAGCTGGGTGTGCAGGGCGTGAATCTGCTCAACGAGACGATCCGGACCTCGGCGGTCCTGAACGATGACCTGCAGACGGCACCGCGCAGCTGGTTCATGAACGACCGGCGGTACACCCTGATCCTGAGGGGTTACTTCGGCGAGTAGCGCGGCGGGACGGCGCCGCCTGCCAGGCGGAGGAGGACCGGCCGGTCTCCGTGGCCGGCGGTCTCAGCCGTTCCGGCGGCCGCCTGCCGGCGGCCTGCCGGCGGGTCGCAGGCCGGCCTGCCGGCCGATCGCGTTGAGCAGCATCATCCGGATCTTCTGCCGCATCGGTGGATTGTGCGCCCCCAGCGCGCCGCGCGCCGCCGGCGGCAGGTGCTCCACCGGGTCGCCGTTCACGCCGAAGGCGTAGTGCTCGAACATCGTCCGCCAGGCGGCGCGCTGGTGCTCCGGCAGGTCGCGGATCGCGAGTATCGCGTGCAGCAGCGCATCGAAGGGCGAACCCAGGTCGGGCTCGGCCTCGTTCCACCAGAAATTGACGAGGACGTTCAGGTCATCGAGCGTCCGGACGTGGTGCCACCAGAAGTAGGGGATATAGACCGCGTCGCCGGGCTCCGCCTCGGCAACCAGGGCGTGCTCCAGCGCCGCGGCGAAGCGGGGGTAGGCCGCCGGGTCGGGCGCGTCCAGCCGGACCATGCTGACCGGCGGTCCCGCCAGCGTCAGCTCGAACGGTCCCGGGTAGAGGTTCGGAGTCTGCTCCGGCGGGAAGAGCGTGAAGCGCCGGCGTCCGGCTACCACGCAGGCGATGTTTTCGCTCAGGTCGAAGTGCGTCTGTACCGTCAGACGATTGCCGATCCAGATGCGCGGCACCACCGCCGGGTCGACGAGGTCCAGTGTGTTTTCGGTCGCGAAGCCCGGCAGGAATTCGGGAATGGACGCCGACTGGATGTATATCGACGGCGGCCTTTCCTGCCCGCGCAGCCCGACGATGCGCTCGGCGGAAGCGCCGACCGGTTGCGGCCTGCGCTCGAAGTTCAGGCCGTCCAGCCGCTCGTTGTAGAAGAACTTCCCGTCGATGTCCGGTGAGCCCAGGATCGTCTCCACCGGCTTGCCCTGGTCGAAGCGCCTGACGTAGGCGACCAGCGCTTCCGGTGACCGGTTTCCCTCGCGCACGGCCGGCCAGTGCGCAACCACGCCCTTGAGGAGCACCGGCCGGTTGCCCGGGACGATCTCCTCGCGAAACGTCCGCGGCGTGACGTGCTCGGCGATGCTGACGTGGGGCAGCGCGGGGTCCATGGTCGTCGCAGGCCTCAGGGGCCGGTCAGGCCCTCCGCCAGCCCGTCGAAGGCGGGCTTGACCCGGAAGTCGGCGTCGAACAGCAGCGGCCAGTCCGGTCGATCCCGAAACCCCGGGATCCAGCTGTCCGCATCGGTGATGCCCCACAGGGTAATGCCGCCCCGCAGCGCGGGAGGCACGCTGTCCCGGTACGCCCGCGCCACGTCCGCGTACCGCTGCCGTTGCCGCTCGGCCAGTTCCGGAGTGAATTCGGACCAGGCGCTCTCCAGATTGACGGAAACGTCCAGCTCGGAGATCCGGACCTTGATGCCGCGCTCGGCCGCACGGGCGAAGGATTCGCGCACGGCCTCGAGCCTCGGCCTTTCCGTGTCGATGTGCATCTGGAAACCGATGCCATCGAGCGGAACTCCGCGCGCCCGGAAATCGTCGATCATCTCGAGAACGCGGTCGAGCTTGGACCCGCCGCCGGAGATGCCGTAGTCGTTGTAATAGAGATCGGCCTTCGGGTCCTGATCGCGCGCCAGCCGAAAGGCGAGCTCGATGTACTCCGGCCCGATGTTCTCGTACCAGATGGTTTGCCGGTAGCCGGCGGGATCCTCATCGTCGAACGCCTCGTTCACGACGTCCCAGCTCGCGACCCTGCCGGAGAAGTGTGCCGCCACCGTGCGGACATGGTCCTCGAGCACCGCGAGAAACTGCTCGCGCGTGCCGGCGAACTCGTTCATCCATCGCGGAGCCTGGGTGTGCCAGACCAGCACGTGGCCGTGGAGCAGCATGCCGTGTTCCTGCGCATAGTCGGCCAGTGCATCCGCGTGTTCCAGGACGAAGGCTTCCGGTTCCGGCTGCAGGTAGCGCATCTTCATGATGTTTTCGGCCGTGAGGCTGTCGAAGTGCCGGTTCACCAGCGACTGGCGTTCCGGGCTGTCCAGCAGGCTGTTGCCCGCGGGTCCGGCCGGCACCGCGACGCCGATGGGGAAGTCTACCAGCGACTTCAGCGCCGGGCGGTTGTCCGGCGCCACCGCTTCCGTGCCGCTGTCCGGGGGCGCCGAACAGCCGGGCAGCACGAGGCAGCAGATCAGGCTCAGGTAGAGAGGCTTCATGGCGGGCTCCCGGGGCCGACGCGGCCCGTTGTGCCGCCCGCGGCCGGTTGACGCCCCCCGCCGCGGACTGGTAGCGCTACCGTAGCAGAGGCGGCGGACCTGTCAATGCATACCGGTCCGGCAGGCCGGCTGCACCCCCTGCTTCTCCGTTACCATCGGACTGGCCAATACCTGCGAGAAGGGAGCGAACGTGTGACCGGGAAGGCGATATCGCGGGGCGACGCGGCGGTCTATGCGGTGGCCGTTCTCGCGGGAGCCGTCCTGGTATTCCAGATCCAGCCCATCGTCGGCAAGCTGCTGCTCCCGGCGTTCGGCGGCGGCGCGTCCGTCTGGATCACCTGCATGTTCTTCTTCCAGGCCATGCTGCTTGCCGGCTACGGCTACACGCACCTGCTGACCAACGCGCTGCATCCGCGGCGACAGGCGCTGGTGCACGCGGCCTTGCTGGTGCTGTCCGCGCTGTTCCTGCCGGTCTCCCTGGCGGCCGAAGGTTTCGACACGACGGCCGCACATCCGGGAGGGCTGATCCTGCTCATCCTGCTGGCGACGATCGGCATGCCGTTCGTCATGCTCGCGAGCACCGCGCCCCTGATCCAGCGCTGGTCGACGCTGACCCGGCCGGCACGTCCGCCCTGGCGCCTGTATGCGCTGTCCAACGCCGGCGCACTGGCGGCGCTCCTCACCTATCCGTTCCTGGTGGAGCCCAACATGGCGCTGCGTGCCCAGACGCTGACCTGGTCGGCAGCTTACCTCGTATTCCTTGCTGCGTCCCTGGCCGCCTGCCGGATGCTCCGGCTCCGCCACGACGCGGCCGCTCGGGCCAGCCGCACGGCGGAGGCGCCGGGCATCACGGACCGGAGGGAGCGCCTGTCAGGCACGGCGGCAGCATCGGGCGTCGCGCTCGCCGCCTGTGGCGTTGCGCTGCTGCTCGCGGTCACCAACCAGATCACGCAGAACCTCGCGCCCGTCCCGTTCCTCTGGATTCTGCCGCTGGTGATCTATCTCCTGACCTGGATCGTCTGCTTCAGCGGCGAGCGCTGGTACGACAGACCCGTCTGGGGCTCGCTGCTGGTCGTCGGCGGCAGCACGCTGATCATCCTGGATTTCTTCGGCAGCGCCTTTCCGATCGTGCCCGCGGTGATCGCGTGGCTGCTCGTGCTTTTCTGTCTCTGCATGGTCTGCCACGGCGAGCTCTACCGGCTGCGGCCGGAGCCGCGGCAGCTCAGTCTGTACTATCTGCTGATCGCTGCCGGCGGCGCCGCGGGCGGCGCGCTGGTCTCGCTGGTCGCACCGGCGGTTTTCGTCAGGTACTGGGAAGCCCTCGCAGCCGCGTACGTCCTCTATCTTGCATTCGGCGTGCTCGTCCTGCGCGAAGGGCGCGGGAAAGCCCCTGGCGATCGGCTCCGACCCGCCGCGCGGCAGGCGATGGTGGATCGCTGGAGCCGGCGCCTGTTTGCAGCCGGTTGGGCAACGGGGCTGCTCGCATTTCCGGCGCTCGTCGCGGTGCTCGACGGGTTGCGGCCGGAGTACAACGTCGCCAGCACGCGCAACTTCTACGGCGTGCTCAAGGTGCGCGATATCACGGACGATGCCGATCCGCCGCGCCGGGTCCTGATCGACGGCACCACCATCCACGGATTCCAGCTCCTGGACGAGGGCCGCAGGATGCTGCCGACCAGCTACTACGGCCGCAGAACGGGCATCGGGCTGGTCATGCAACATATCGACCGCGGTGACGCCGGCCTGCACGTCGGCGTGGTCGGCCTCGGCACAGGCACACTCGCTGCGTGGGGCGAGCCGGGTGACTTGTTCCGGTTCTACGAGCTCAATCCAGCGGTCGTCGAGCTGTCGCGGACGCACTTCTCGTTCCTGCGCGATTCCGCCGCGAGGACCGACGTCGTGCCGGGGGACGGGCGGATCTCGCTCGAACGCGAGCTCGAGCGGATCGGCAGCCGGGAGTACGACGTGCTCGTCATCGACGCGTTCAGCAGCGGCGCCATTCCGGTGCATCTCCTGACGCGTGAGGCGCTGCGGACGTATCTTGCTCACGTCAAGCGCGGCGGCGTCCTCGCATTTCACGTGACGAACAGCTACCTCGACCTGTCACCGGTGATCGGCAACCTGGCATCGTTCTTCGACAGGCGGGCGCTCCTGGTGACGACTGTGGTCGATACGGGCGTGAGCTCGAGATCCGAGTGGATGTTGCTCGTCGAGGGAGAGTGGATACCCGGTGCGGAGCCGCCGCAGCATGTCGTGGCCGCGCCGCTGCCGCCGACCGACACGGAACGCCTGTGGACGGACGACTACAGCGACGTGCTGAGCACGCTGAGACCGTAGAGGCAATGGTCGGCGCGCTTGCGCTGCCGCCGCGGGCCACTTGCAAGCGCCGCGCGCATCCCGGATATTCGTCGAGCGACCGGGAAATCGCTGCTGCCGGGAATAATGACAAGCGCACACAAGTTTCACCGCTTCGACAAGCTGCCGCCCTACGTCTTCGCCCAGGTGACCGAGCTGATGCAGGCGGCGCGCCGGGCGGGCGAGGACGTCGTCGACCTCGGCATGGGCAATCCGGATCTTGCGACGCCGGAGCACGTCGTCGCGAAGATCCGTGAAGTGGCGGGGAACCCCCGCACGCATCGCTATTCGAGCTCCCGCGGCATTCCGAACCTGCGGGCCGCCATCTCGGAGTGGTATGCGCGCAATTACGAGGTCAGGCTCGATCCGGACGAGGAGGCGATCGCGCTGATCGGTTCCAAGGAGGGTCTCGCGCATTTCGTGCTGATGACGGTGGGGCCGGGCGACGCGGTGCTGTGCCCGGATCCGGGATATCCGATCCACCAGTACTCGGTGACGATCGCGGGCGGCCGGCTCGAGACGCTGCCGCTGATCGACAGCGAGGCTTTTCTGGCGGACCTCGAACGGGTGGTGCCGCAGTTGCGGCCGAAACTGTTGATCATTTCGTTTCCGCACAACCCGACGACGCTCTGCGCATCGCCGGCGTTCTTCGAGCGGATCGTGCGGCTGGCCCGGGAGTACGGCGTGATGGTGCTGCACGATTTCGCCTACGCCGAACTGGCGTTCGACGGTTATCGGCCGCCCAGCCTGCTGCAGGTGCCGGGGGCGTCCGACGTCGGCATCGAGTTCACGTCGCTGTCGAAGAGCCATTCGATGGCGGGGTGGCGGGTGGGCTTCGCCTGCGGCAATGCCGGGATGATCCAGGCGCTGGCGCGCATGAAGAGCTACCTGGACTACGGCATACCGACGCCGATCCAGGTCGGGGCGATCGAGGCGCTGCGCGGCCCGCAGGCCTGCGTCGGCGAGCATTGCGCCATCTACCAGGCCCGCCGCGACCGGCTGGTGGAGGGCCTGTCGAAGCCGGGTCCGGGCCAATGGCCGATCGGGAAGCCGGCGGCGACGATGTTCGTCTGGGCGAAGATACCGGAGTCGCACCGTGACCTGGGCTCGCTGGAATTCTCGAAGCGCCTCCTGACGGGCGCCGGCGTCGCGGTATCGCCGGGCGTCGGCTTCGGCAGAGCGGGGGAAGGCTATGTGCGGTTCTCGCTGGTGGAGAACGAGCACCGGATCCGCCAGGCCGTGCGCAACACCCGCCGGCTGCTGGAGCGGGAGCGGACCGCATGAGCGACGAGGAGCGCGTCCGCTGGAACGAGAAGTACGCGAGCGGGGCCTATGCCGACCGCAAGCACCCGACGCCCTTGCTCGAACAGTGGGCCCCGGAGCTGCCGGCCGGTCGGGCGCTGGACGTCGCCTGCGGCGCCGGCCGAAACAGCCTTTATCTGGCGACGGGCGGTTGGGACGTCGATGGCGCGGACATCTCGGCGGCCGGTCTCGCGCGGGCGCGTGAGGACGCCGAAGCGAGGGGGCTGGGCGTCTCCTGGATCGAGGCGGACCTCGACGAATCTCCCGACGAGACGCTGCCGGAGGGGCCGTACGACCTGATCGTGGTCGTGCGGTACGTGAATCGCAAGCTGTATCCCCACCTGCTGCGGCGGCTCCGTCCCGGCGGGATAATCGTGTACGAGCAGCATCTGGCATCCGACGAGGACGTGATCGGGCCGAAGACACGGGCCTTCCGGTTGCGGCCCAACGAGCTGTTGCGGGATATCCTGGCCGCGGCCGGCGACGGTGGCAGGCTGCTCTACTATCGCGAAGGGATCGTGACCGATCCGGACGGCCGGCGCGCGGCGCTGGCGCAGCTGGTCTTGCAGGCCGGCGACGGCGCGAGCGGTAACGACAACTCACGAGGTGCCGGACGATGAAAACCCGAACGCTCGGCAAGAGCGGTATGCCCGTTTCCGAAATCGGCCTGGGCTGCTGGCAGCTGGGCGGGGATTTCGGTCCGGTGGAGGACGATCGCGCAGAGGAGATACTCGACGCCGCGACGCAGGAGGGCGTCACCTTCTGGGACACGGCCGACGTCTACGGCGGGGGCTTGAGCGAGCGCCGCATCGGGCAGTACCTGAAAGACCGCGGCGCCGCGCCTGTCGTGGCGACGAAGGTCGGGCGCGACGGCGCGCTGTATCCGGACGGCTACACGAAAGAAAAGGTGCGCGCCGGCATCGAAGAATCGGCCCGGCGGCTCGGCCTCGACACGCTCGATCTCGTGCAACTGCACTGCGTGCCGCCGGAGATACTGAAGACCGGCGACCTGCTGGCCTGGATGGAGGAGTTCCAGGCGACGGGGCTCATCAGGGCCTTCGGCGCCAGCGTCGAAACGATCGAGGAAGCGAAGATTGCGATGGACAGCCCGGCGCTGACCTCGCTGCAGATCATTTTCAACGTCTTCCGCCAGAATGCGATCGACGAGCTTTTCCCGCTCGCCGAGGCGAAGAACGTCGGCATCATCGTGCGGCTGCCGCTCGCGAGCGGCGTGCTGAGCGGCAAGATGACGCGCGACAGGCAGTTCGCCGAAACGGACCACCGCCACTACAACCGGCGCGGCGAAGCCTTCAGCCAGGGCGAGACGTTTTCGGGCATCCCGTTCGAAACGGCGATCGATCTCGTAGAGCGGATGAAACGATGGCTGCCCGAGGGCATGTCGATGGCGCAGACGGCGCTGCGCTGGATACTCGACTACCCCGCGGTCAGCACGATCATCGCCGGGGCGAGCCGGCCCGAGCAGGTGTCGCAGAACGCGAGCGCGAGCGGCCTCGAGCCGCTCCCGGCCGCGCTGCACCGGAAGCTCGCCGACTTCTACAGGAGCGAGGTCGAAGGCGAAATCCGTGTGCCGCTCTGAGCGGCGGCCGGACGCGGAGGGATGCACCGCAGGTGAGCACTCGCTTCATTCCACGAATCGTGACAGCGTCTCGTGAATCCAGGCGTTGCCCGCCGCCGGATCGTAATCTTCGGCGGTCTTTATGCCCTCCGCGTATTCGAACATCGCGTCGAACAGGCGCTCACCGTCGACCGACGGGCGGATTCTGAAACGGTCCCTCTCCGCCTTCAGCCCGCGCCACGCTTCGCGCACGTCGCTCCAGTACGCTTTCGTGCGCTCCCAGTAGGCGTCACCGGCGGAGAAATCGTGGCCGACGGTCCGCTCGTAGCGGTTCAGCCCGGCCTCGCGCGCGAGGTACGGCAATGTCTCGCGGGGCTGACCCCGCTCCAGCACCAGCTTCAGGTTGTCTTCCTCGTGCACCCAGCCGGTCGGCGTGATCGTGTGGCGATTCGTGCCGGCGAGGACGTCATAGTCGTCGCGGACACTGGACTCCCGCCGCGGCAGCGGCCGCCAGGTCTTGCCGCTCAGCCAGCTCGAGTGATTGCCGCGGTGTTCCCAGCGGCCGATCGCCTCGTACCGCGGCGAGTCGTCCACCTGGTAAACGGCCTGGGACCAGGTGCCGCGCACCTCGGCCTGCGACAGCCGTCGCCGCTCCCAGGTGTGGTCGCCGGCGTAGACGTGCAGGTCGCGGTCCTCGTAGCGCCAGTCCTGGCGCCAGTGCTTGGTCACCATCGGCCCCCGGGTTTCTCCGTCTTCGGTCTCGAAGTACATCACGAGGATGTGCTGCAGGCTGATGAAGCCCGGTTCGTCGGCGATCACGCGGACGTATTCGGTAGCCCAGGACTGGTACGGGCGCGAGGGCGCGAACTCCGGCACGAAGCCGGCGGTCTCGATGAAGTCGAAGGTGGTACGGTACGGCCCGGCCATTGCCAGGATGGCCCGCCGGTCGCGCTCGACGTCCGCGAGCTCCGGCTCCCGCAGCGAGCGCCAGGCGTCTCCCGGCTCGCGATCGAGCGTCACCTCGGGCCCCCGGGTCGTGCCGCCGCGGGGACGCATCTCGCTCGACTCGGCAAAAGGCCAGGCGAAGGTGTACTGGCGGGACTCCGGCTCGCTGCCGGCAGCCGCAGCGGGCAACGCGGTCAGCCCCGCGACCGACGCGGCTGCCCACAGGAAGACCATTCCGGCGCTCATTGAGCAATTCATTCAACTACAGACCATCCGGAGGGGCGTTTGATCGCAGGGCTGACACTCCGGAACCTCGGACTGCCGCCGCCGGAAGGCGATCCCGCAGCCTGCCGTAACCGATGGCGGCCTCGTTCAGCGGCGGCAGCCGGCCGAGACCCCCAAAGCGCGTCGATCGCTGGGACCTGCTGCGCGAAGTGCTGACGGCATTCCCCGCGAGCGGATCGTGATCTTCGGCTGAAATCGCCCCTGGCGGTTCTGTTTTCCGGGCGGCAATGAGACCGCTGCTCCCGGTGGGCGTGACAGCGCCCCACCGGCACGATTCCTGCATCTCCCGCGCTGCATGTACACTCTGTCGCACGGGGAGCCGTCGTGGCTCCCCGCCCGGCGGTCCGGCGCGGCAGCCGCCTGCCCGCCGCCGCAGGGAATGCCGTTCATCAGACCAGCTGACGTGCCAGGACAAGTCTCGACGGACAAATCGAAACACGGCCCTCCCGGTACGGAGGACGACGTCTACCTGTTCCGGGAGGGCACGCACGCGCGCCTGTACCAGGTCCTGGGCGCCCATCCCGTGCCGGCGCAGGCGCGAGGGCGGCGCACGTCGGGAAGTCCGGCCGGTACCCACTTCGCGGTCTGGGCGCCCAACGCCGAGCGGGTGTCCGTGCTGGGCGATTTCAACGGCTGGCAGCCCGACGCTCACCCGCTGCAGCCCCGTTGGGACGAGTCCGGTATCTGGCAGGGCTTCATCGAAGGCGTCGAGCAGGGCGCCGTCTACAAGTACCGGATCGAGTCGCGCGAGGGTGGCTACGGCGTCGACAAGGCGGATCCTTTCGCTTTCGCCGCGGAGGCGCCCCCGCGCACCGCTTCCCGGGTCTGGAAGCTCGACTACGACTGGGGCGACGCAAAGTGGATGGCGGAGCGAGGCCGCGCCAACAGCCTGGACGCGCCGTGGTCGATCTACGAAGTGCATCTTGGAAGCTGGCGACGGCGGGATGACGACGGCGGACGCTACCTGGGCTTCCGGGAGATTGCGGAGCCGCTCGCCGACTACGTATCGAGCGTCGGCTTCACGCACGTCGAGTTCCTGCCGCTGACCGAGCATCCCTTCTACGGTTCCTGGGGCTACCAGACCATCGGCTATTTCGCACCGACGGCGCGCTACGGCACGCCGCAGGACCTGATGTACCTGATCGATTACCTGCACCAGCGCGGTATTGGCGTCATCATGGACTGGGTCCCGTCGCATTTTCCCGGCGATGAGCACGGGCTGGCGTTCTTCGACGGCACCCATCTCTTCGAGCACCGGGATCCGAAGCAGGGTTATCACCCCGAGTGGCACAGCTATCTGTTCAACTACGGGCGCGACGAAGTCCGCTCGTTCCTGCTTTCCAGTGCGGAATTCTGGCTGGACAGGTACCACATCGACGCACTGCGGGTGGATGCCGTCGCATCCATGCTGTACCTCGATTACGCACGCAAGGAAGGCGAATGGATTCCGAACCGGTACGGCGGCCGCGAGAACCTGGAGGCGATGGGCTTCCTGCGCCGGCTCAACGAGACGCTGTACCGACATTACCCGGACGTGCAGACGATCGCTGAAGAGTCGACGGCCTGGCCGATGGTGTCCCGACCGGTCGAGCTCGGCGGGCTCGGCTTCGGCATGAAATGGAACATGGGCTGGATGCACGACACGCTCGCGTACTTTGCGCGCGACCCGATGTACCGGAAGTATCACCACAACGAGCTGACGTTCAGCATCTTCTACGCGTTCACCGAGAATTTCCTCCTGCCGCTGTCCCACGACGAGGTCGTCTACGGTAAGGGGTCCCTCTTGCGCAAGATGCCTGGCGACGAATGGCAACGTTTCGCGAACCTGCGCGCCTTGCTGGGCTACATGTACACGCACCCGGGCAAGAAGCTTCTGTTCATGGGCTGTGAGTTCGGCCAGTGGGACGAGTGGAGTCACGAAGGACAGCTTGCGTGGCAGCTCGCCGACGATCCCCTGCACGCGGGCGTGCAACGGTGGGCTACGGATCTGCACGCGGTCTACCGTTCGGAACCCGCCCTCTGGCAACAGGACTTTGCGCGGGAGGGCTTCGAATGGATCGACTGCACCGATTCGGAGAACAGCGTCTTGAGCTACGTTCGCAAGGACGCCGCGGACGCACGTCCCGTCGTGGTCGTCATCAACTTCACGCCGGTGCCGAGGAACAACTACCGGATCGGTGTGCCGTTCCCCGGACACTGGAAGGAACTCCTGAACAGCGATGCACCCGCCTACGGCGGCAGCGGACAGGGAAACCTGGGCGGCGTCGAGAGCTCGCCGGTGCCCGCGCACGGCCGTTACCACTCGCTGTCGCTGAACCTGCCGCCGCTCGGCGTGCTGATCCTTGGCGCCCCGCCCGGAGGACGGCATGGGGGTCGATGAGGACCGCCGCAGGGTCATCATCGAGGCCGTGCGGCCGGAGGTCGACTGCGGGCGCTTCCCGATCAAACGGGTCATCGGCGAACGCGTGACGGTCGAAGCCGATGCGTTCACGGACGGCCACGACCGCGTCGTCTGCCGGCTGCACTATCGGAAGGGCGGCGCGTCCCGATGGCGGGAAACGGAGATGGAACCGCTCGGCAACGACCGCTGGCGCGCCGAGTTCGGGGTGGAGGAGCTCGGCCGCTACGAGTACGGCGTGGCTGCGTGGGTCGATCGCTTCCTGTCGTGGCGCCACGAGTTCGAACGCCGGGAAGAGGTCGCGGATATCGCCGGTGCGTTGCCGGTGGCCGTGGGTCTGGCACGAGCGGCGGCGAAGCGCGCCCGGGGCGGCGACCGCAGGCGATTGCAGGAGCTGGCCGACGGGCTGGAGAACGACGATCCCCTCGACCAGCGTCGGCGTCTCGCGCTGGGCGCCGAGCTGGCATCGCTCATGCGCCTCTATCCGGACCGCAGCCGCGAGACGGTCTGGGGCCGCAAGCTGGAGGTCGTCGTCGACCCGCCGCGGGCGCGTTACTCGAGCTGGTACGAGCTCTTTCCGCGTTCGACGGCGGGCGACGGTACCGGGCACGGAACACTCAAGCAGTGCATCGAGCGCCTGGACTACGTCGCCGAGATGGGCTTCGACGTGCTGTACCTGCCGCCGATACACCCGATCGGCCGCACGAACCGCAAGGGTCCGGACAACGCGCTGAAGGCGCGGCCGGGCGATCCCGGCTCGCCCTGGGCCATCGGCTCGGACGAAGGCGGGCACAAGTCGATCAACCCGGCGCTCGGCACGCTCGAGGACTTTCGCGAGCTCTGCGCCGCCGCCGCGGAACGCGACATCGCGGTTGCTCTCGACATCGCCTTTCAGTGCTCGCCCGATCATCCTTACGTGCGCGAGCATCCCGAGTGGTTCAGGCAGCGGCCGGACGGGACCATCCAGTACGCCGAGAACCCGCCCAAGAAATACGAGGACATCTACCCGTTCGACTTCGAGACGGAAGACGCGGAGGCGCTCTGGACGGAGCTCGCCAGCGTCTTCGAGTTCTGGATCGGGCAGGGCGTGCTCATCTTTCGCGTCGACAATCCGCATACCAAGCCGTTCGCGTTCTGGGAGTGGCTCATCCAGCGGATCAAGCGCGCCCATCCCGAGGTGATCTTCCTGTCCGAGGCCTTTACGCGACCCAAGGTGATGCACCGCCTCGCAAAACTGGGCTTTACGCAGTCCTACACCTACTTCACATGGCGCAACACCCGGCAGGAGATCGTGGAATACCTGACGGAGCTGTCACAGCATCCGTCGCGCGAGTATTTTCGCCCGAACTTCTGGCCGAACACGCCGGACATCCTCCACGAGTACCTGCAGACCGGCGGGAGGCCGGCGTTCGTGACCCGGATCACGCTGGCAGCGACGCTGGCAGCCAACTACGGCATTTACGGTCCCGCCTACGAATTGCTGGAACACGCGCCTCGCGAGCCCGGGACGGAAGAATACCGGGCTTCGGAGAAGTACCAGGTCCGCCATTGGGATCTCGACCGTCCCGACGGCCTGTTCCATTACATCGCACGGCTCAACCGGATTCGCCGGGAGAATCCCGCCCTGCATTCGGACTGGCGCCTGCAATTCCATCCGGTAAGCAACGAGCAGCTCGTCTGTTACTCGAAAGCCACGGAAGACTTGCGGAACATCGTGCTGGTGGTCGTCAATCTGGATCCGGACTACCGGCAGAGCGGGTTCATCGAGCTTCCCCTCGGGGCGTGGGGAATGGACGCAGAGCAGCCTTACCAGCTTCACGACCTGCTGTCGGACTCCCGCTACCTCTGGCACGGTCCGAGGAACTACGTGGAGCTCGATCCGCAGGGATCCCAGGCACACGTCTTCCGGCTTCGCCGGCGCGTGCTCACGGAGCAGGATTACGACCAGTTCATATGATGGAAACCGCACGACAACAACTCGATCCCAAAGGCGATCCCCTCTGGTACAAGGACGCGGTCATCTACCAGGTGCACGTCAAGAGTTTCTTCGACTACAACAACGACGGGATCGGCGACTTCCAGGGCCTGATCCAGAAGCTCGACTACATCAAGGACCTCGGCGTCAGTGCCATCTGGCTGCTGCCGTTCTATCCGTCTCCGATGCGCGACGACGGCTACGATATCGCCGACTATCGCAACATCCATCCCGCCTACGGGAGCCGGCGGCACTTCGGTGCGTTCGTGCGGGAAGCGCATCGCCGCGACCTGAAGGTGATCACCGAGCTCGTCGTCAATCACACGTCGGACCAGCACCCGTGGTTCCAGGCAGCGCGGCGGGCGAAGCCGGGCTCGGCGAAGCGCGATTTCTACGTCTGGAGCGACAGCGACCAGAAGTTCGCGGGCACGCGCATCATCTTCACCGATACCGAGGAATCCAACTGGGCCTGGGACCCGGTCGCCAAACAGTACTACTGGCACCGTTTTTTTTCGCACCAGCCGGACCTGAACCACAACAACCCGAAGGTCGTGGAAGCGGTGATCCGGGTGATGCGCTTCTGGTTCGCGATGGGCGTCGACGGGATGCGGCTCGACGCCATTCCCTACCTCTGCGTGCGCGAGGGCTCGAGCAATGAGAACCTGCCCGAAACCCACGCCGTCATCCGGCAGATCCGCCGCGCCGTCGACCGCGAATTTCCGAACCGGATGCTGCTGGCCGAGGCCAACCAGTGGCCGGAGGATACGCGCGAATACTTCGGCTCGGGCGACGAGTGCCACGCCGCCTACCACTTTCCCCTGATGCCGCGCATGTACATGGCGCTCGCGCAGGAGGACCGCCACCCGGTCGTCGAGATCATGCAGCAGACCCCGGACATCCCGGAGACCTGCCAGTGGGCGATCTTCCTGCGGAACCACGACGAGCTGACGCTCGAGATGGTGACCGACAAGGAACGCGACTACATGTACCAGACGTACGCGAGCGACCCGCGCATGCGCGTGAACATCGGCATCCGGCGTCGGCTGGCCCCGCTCATGGACAATGACCTGGACAGGATCCGGCTCATGAACAGCCTGCTGCTGTCGATGCCGGGCTCGCCGATTCTTTACTACGGCGACGAGCTCGGCATGGGCGACAACTTCTACCTCGGCGACCGCAACGGCGTCCGCACACCGATGCAATGGAGCCCGGACCGGAACGGGGGCTTCTCGCGCGCGGACCCCCAGAGCCTGTTCCTGCCGCCGATCATGGACCCGATCTACGGCTACGAAGCCGTCAACGTCGAGGCGCAGACGCGCGAGCCGGCCTCGCCCCTGAACTGGACGCGGCGGATCCTGACCGTGCGCAACGCCCACCAGGCCTTCGGACGCGGCAGCCTGCATTTCCTGCGGCCGGGCAACCGCAAGATCCTCGCCTACATTCGCGAGTACGACGGTGACGTGCTGCTGTGCGTGGCGAATCTCGCCCGCACCGCGCAGCCCGTCGAGCTGGATCTGTCACGGTTCGCGGGTCGCGTGCCCCTGGAATTGATGGGCCGCACGCCCTTTCCGCCGATCGGCGAGCTGCCTTACCTGTTGACGCTGCCCGGGCACGGCTTCTACTGGTTCGAGCTCGCGGAAGGCGCCGAGATCCCGAGCTGGCACGAAGAGCACCTGACGCACGGGGAGCTGCCGTGGCTGGTGCTGGTCGACGGCTTGCGCAGCTTCATGGCCGAGGCCGCGGGGCCCGAGTCGCCGACGGCGCGCTTGCGGCGTCAGTTCGAGACGGAAGTGGCGCCGGCGTACCTGGAGCACCAGCGGTGGTTCGCCGCCAAGGACGAGGCGATCGAGCACACCTCGCTTGCCGATGCCACCGTCTGGGAGACGGAGCGCGACTGCTGGCTGCTCGCTTTCGTCGATGCCCGGCTCGAGCGGGGCAGCGAGCAGCGCTACCTGCTGCCGCTGGCTCTCGAGTGGGAACGTGAAGAAGCGCCGGCAGCGCTGGCGCCGCTCAAGCTCGCGCGTATCCGGCAGCGCGCCGAGACGGGCCTGCTGTACGACGCGTTCGCGCGGCAGCCGTTCTACCTGGACCTCCTGGACGCGTTTCGCGCCGGCCAAAGCATCGAGTGGGGCGGCGGCCGGCTGCAGTTCATCACCACCGGCGCCTTCGAGGAGCTGACCCGGGGCGACCTCGAGCAGCTGCCCGTCCGGCGCACCGCGACGGAAGGCAGCAACTCGACGTTCCTCATCGGCGACCGCTTGTTCCTCAAGGCGTACCGGCGCCTGCAGGAAGGCGTGAACCCGGAATGGGAGATGGGCCGGCACCTCACCGACTTCGCGCCCTGTGGCTGCACGGCGCCAGTCGCCGGTGCGGTCGAATACCAGCCGGCCGATGCCGAACCGTCGACGTTGCTGGTGATACAGGCGGCGGTGCGGAATCAGGGCGACGGCTGGAGCTACACGCAGGAGTACCTCGAGCGCTACCTCGACCATGCCCTGGCGCGCAGCCCGGAGGAATCGCAGGAGGAACATGCTCACGCGACCTACCTGATGCACATGGAGACGCTGGCCCGGCGGACCGCGGACCTGCACCGGGCGCTGGCGAGCGTGACGGGCGTCGAAACGTTCGATCCGGAGCCGATGGACAAGGCGAGCCTGTCCCGGTGGCACGAAAGCCTCAGGAGGGAAGCGGCGCTGACGCTGAAGCTGCTGGCCGAGCGGCGTGCGCAGGTGCCCGAGGAGAGCAGACCCCTGATCGAGGAGTTGCTGGCGGACGAGCAGTCGCTTCTGTCGCTGGTCGATTCCCTGGCGCCGAAGTCGGTCGATGCCGTCCGCACGCGCTATCACGGCGATTACCACCTCGGGCAGGTGCTGCTGGTCGAGAACGACTTCGTCATCACCGACCTCGAGGGGGAGCCGGGGCGGAGCTTTGCCGAGCGCCGCGGCAAGCACACGGTGCTCAAGGATGTCGCCGGAATGCTCCGTTCGCTGCATAATGCGCGGAGCGTTGCCCAGCGTGACCTGACTCAGGAGCGGCCGGCGGATGCGCCTCGCGGCGCGTTGTTGCTCGAGGAATGGTCCGCGCAGGCACGGAGCACGTACCTCCACAGTTACCGGACCGCCATGGAAGGTTCCGCGGCATACCCCGCGAACGAGACGGATGCCGCAGGGCTCGTCGAGCTGGCGAGCCTGGAGAAGCTGCTTTACGAGGTACGCTACGAGCTTGCCAACCGGCCGCCCTGGCTGGTCGGCCCGCTCGGGGACCTCGTGAGGCAGGTGAGCGCCACATGACGTCTTGCTCGCCCGGCGGGCCGTAAGCACAGCAGCCGGCGCGTTCCGCGCCCGACCGATCTCATTACCGTACGTATACCAGGACGAGGCTAGTGTCGAATCCCGAATTTTCCCGAGTCTGGCTCGGCGCACCCTATCCCCTCGGCGCAACGTGGGACGGCGAGGGCGTCAACTTCGCCCTGTTCACGGAGCACGCCGAGAAGGTGGAGCTCTGCCTTTTCGGCGACCAGAACGAGGAACAGGCGGTGCCGATGCCGGAGAAGACCGACCAGGTATGGCACTGCTACCTGCCGGACGCGCGCCCCGGTCAGCGCTACGGCTACCGGGTCTTCGGGCCGTACGACCCCGCAAAGGGGCATCGCTTCAACCCCCACAAGCTGCTGCTCGACCCGTACGCAAAAGGCATCGAAAACTGGCCGGGGTGGTCCGACACGCACTTCGGGTACGATGTTGCCGACAAGCGCGAGGACCTGTCTTTCGACAAACGCGACAATGCCGCGCACATGCCGAAGTGCCGCGTCATCGACTCCGCGTTCACCTGGGGCGACGATCGCAGGCCGCGCACCGCGTGGCACGACACCGTCATCTACGAGTTGCACGTCAAGGGCTTCACGGCAACCCATCCGGACGTGGCGCCGGAATTGCGCGGCACCTATGCCGGACTCGCGACTCCCGCCGTCATCGACTATCTCCAGGAGCTCGGCGTCACGGCCGTCGAGCTCATGCCGGTTCACGCGGCCCTGAGCGAGCGGAGCCTGGTCGAGAAAGGCCTCAGCAACTACTGGGGCTACAACACGATCGGCTTTTTTGCGCCGCACCCCTATTGCCGGTCCCTGGATGCCGCGTCCGAGTTCAAGTCGATGGTCAAGAAGCTGCACTCGGCCGGCATCGAGGTCATCCTGGACGTCGTCTACAACCACACGGCGGAGGGCAACCACCTCGGGCCGACGCTGTGCTTCCGGGGCATCGACAACCTGACGTACTACCGGACGGAAGCCAGGCGGCGCCGCTACTACACCGACTACACCGGCTGTGGCAACACGCTCAACATGGGGCACCCGCGAACCCTGCAGCTCATCATGGACAGCCTGCGCTACTGGGTGCTCGAGATGCACGTCGACGGCTTTCGCTTCGACCTGGCTGCTGCGCTCGCGCGCGAGCTCCACGACATGAGCCGCCTGACGGCGTTCCTGGACACGATCCACCAGGATCCGGTGCTCTCGCAGGTCAAGCTGATCGCCGAGCCCTGGGATATCGGCGAAGGCGGCTACCAGGTCGGCAATTTTCCGCCCGGATGGACGGAATGGAACGGACGCTACCGGGATCATATCCGCGATTACTGGCGCGGCGAGGGCGGCCTGGTCGGGGAGCTCGGGTACCGCCTCACCGGCTCGAGCGACCTTTACGCGCGCAACGGCCGGCGTCCCGTGGCGAGCATCAACTTCATCACCGCGCACGACGGTTTCACGCTGCGCGACCTCGTGAGCTACAACGAGAAGCACAACGAGGCGAATCTCGAAGACAATCGTGACGGAGAGTCCCACAACCGCAGCTGGAACTGCGGCGTCGAGGGCGAAACAGACGACCCGGAGATACTGGCCCTGCGCGCGCGCCAGCAGCGCAATTTTCTCGCGACACTGTTTCTGTCGCAGGGCGTGCCCATGCTGCTTTCAGGCGACGAGGTAAACCGCAGCCAGGGAGGCAACAACAACGCTTATTGCCAGGACAACGAGATCAGCTGGATGAACTGGGAGTTCGAGAACGAGGACCGCTCCCTGCTCGCGTTCGTGCAATGGCTCATCGAGCTGCGAAGAAAGCACCCGATCTTTCGCCGCCGCCGCTTCTTCCAGGGACAGGCGATCAAGGGCGCGAGCGTAAAGGACATCCTGTGGCTCAACCCGGAAGCCACCGAGATGACGGAAGCGCAGTGGGACAGCGACGTGGCCAAGACGCTGGGCATGCTGCTGCCCGGCGAAGGCATCGAGGAGCTGGACGCACGGGGGAACAGGATCCTCGACGACAGCTTTCTCGTGCTGATGAACGCGCACCACGAGGAGGTGCCGTTCACCCTGCCGTCCCTTGCCAGCGGCACGCGCTGGCTCGCCATCATCGACACGGCGCGCGACGGCGGCCTGAAAGCCCAAGGCCGCCATCTCGCCGGCGACGAGTATCCGCTGGAGGGGCGGTCCGTGGTCGTATTGAGCCAGCCGAGTCCCCACCGCGCGAGCGGACGATGACGCCCGCGCTCAGGCACAGCATGTCATTCGGCGCCGAGACGGTCGCCGACGGCCGCCTGCGCTTCGCGCTGTGGGCGCCGGATGCGACTCGGGTCGAGCTCGGCATCCTCGATGGCGGCCCGGGACGGAGGCTCGAGATGCCGCCCGGCGAGGACGGCTGGTTCGGACTGACGACGGCGGACGCCGCGCCCGGCACGCGATACCGGTACCGGATAAACGGCGAAACCGACGTGCCGGACCCGGCCTCCCGCTTCCAGCCGGAGGGCGTCGACGGCCCGAGCGAGGTGATAGATCCCGCCGGCTATCGCTGGCAGCACCCCTGGGCCGGCCGGCCGTGGGAGGAGGCCGTCGTCTATGAGTTGCACATCGGGACTTTCACTGCGGGCGGAACCTTCGCATCGGCGAAGGAGCGGCTCGCTTACCTCGCCGACCTGGGCGTTACGGCTGTCGAGATCATGCCGGTGGCGACCTTCGCCGGCGCGCGCAACTGGGGCTACGACGGGGTGCTGCCGTTCGCGCCGCATCCGGCCTACGGGCGCCCGGACGATTTCCGCTCGTTCGTCGATGCCGCGCAGGCGCAGGGCATCATGGTCCTCCTCGACGTCGTCTACAACCACTTCGGCCCGGAGGGCAACTGGCTGCACGCGTATGCGAGCGCGTTCTTCACGGATCGGCACCAGACGCCCTGGGGCGACGCGATCAACTTCGACGGCCGGGACAGCCGCGTCGTGCGGGACTTCTTCATCCACAACGCGCTCCACTGGCTCGAGGAATATCGGCTGGACGGCCTGCGCCTGGATGCGGTTCACGCGATAGCCGACGACTCCGCACCCGATATCCTGGAAGAGCTGGCCGACGCGGTGCACGGCGGTCCCGGCCGCAGTCGTCCGATACACCTGGTGCTCGAGAACTACGACAATGAAGCCCGCTATCTCGAGCGCAGGCCGCGGCGCTACGCGGCGCAGTGGAACGACGACTTCCACCATGCCTGCCATACGCTGCTCACCGGCGAGTCCGACGGCTACTACGCCGATTACGCGGACCGTCCGCTCGCGCACCTGGCGCGCTGCCTGACCGAGGGCTTCGCGTACCAGGGCGAGCCGTCGCCCTTCCACGGCGGCACGCCGCGGGGCGAGCCGAGCGGCCAACTGCCGTCGACGGCGTTCATCGACTTCCTGCAGAACCACGACCAGGTCGGCAACCGCGCGTTCGGCGACCGCCTGGCGGCACTCGCGCCGGCGCGCCCGCTGAGGGCGGTCACCAGCATCCTGCTCATGAGCCCCGCCGTGCCCGGACTTTTCATGGGGGAGGAGTTCGGCTGCACGCAGCCTTTCCTTTATTTCGCCGACTTCGAAGGGGAGCTCGCCGAAGCGGTCAGGAGCGGCCGCAAGCGCGAGTTCGGCAGCTTCGCGACCTTCGCCGGCGACGAGCTGCCTGACCCGATTGCGCCGGCGACGTTCGCGAAGAGCGTCATCGACTGGGACGCCGCGGAAAAACCGGAACACGCCGGAATGCTGGCGCTCTACCGCGACCTGCTGGCGCTCCGCCGCCAACACGTCGTGCCGGGGCTGCCCGCCGAGGCCGTAACGGCCGTCCGCTTTCCCGGCGATGCCGGCCTGCTCGTGACCTGGCAGCTGGCGAACGGTGCGCGGCTCACGCTGCTGGCGAATCTCGGGCAGCAAGCGCTCGGGATCGACGGTGACGTTCCGCGGGGGCGGTGCCTGCACGCCGAGCCGGTTGGCACCGCCATCGACCCGGGCGCCCGGCTGCCGCCCTGGTCCGCCTTCTGGTTCCTCGAGCCGCAGTGAACCCGACTCCGCTGGAACGGCTCGCCGCGCGGTACGGCATCGCCAGCGAGTACTATGACGCGGGGGGGGCTCTCCACCGGGTGCCGGAAGAGACGCTGCGGCAGTTGCTTTGGGCGATGGGCACCGCCGCGGACGGCGACGACGACATCGAGCGCGAGATTCGCCAGATGGAAGAGCGCGAGTGGCGAAGGCGCCTGCCGCCCGTCATCATCGCGTGGGAAGGCGACGACGGCCTGCGCCTGCCGGTGACGGCGCCGGAAAGCGAGGGACCGCTGAGCTGGCGCCTCGCGGAGGAGTCCGGCCGCGTCAGCGAGGGCGCGGTCGAGCCGGCCGCCGCCGCGCGCGACCGCCGCGACATCGACGGCCAGACATGGGTCCGCGCGGATGCCACGCTCCCGCTGCCGGCGGAGACCGGCTACCACCGCATCCGCCTGTACGCGGCGGCACGGGAACCCGTGGCCGAGTCGCTGCTGGTTTTTGCTCCCGCACGCTGCCATCGGCCCGCGGAGCTCGAGGGCGAGCAACGCCAGTGGGGGCTGACGGCGCAGCTGTACGGGCTGCGGTCGCAGCGGAACTGGGGCATCGGCGATTTCACGGACCTGATGCGGCTCGTGGAGCTCGCGGCTGACGAAGGCGCCGCGTTCGTGGGGCTGAATCCGCTGCACAGCCCGCTTGCGTGGGACAACGAGAGTGCGAGCCCGTACGACCCGTCGAGCCGGATGTTTCTCAACGCGCTCTACCTCGACGTCGAAGCCATCCCGGAATTCTCGGAAGCGGAGGCGGCAAGGGAGCGGCTGGCCGACGAGACCTTCCAGGCGGCGCTGCGGAGCCTGCGCGCCACGGATCTCGTGGACTACGCGGCCGTCGCCGAAGCCAAGCTCGGCGTCCTCTCGCCGTTGTTCGAGGAATTCTGCCGCCGTCACCGCGACCGCGGCACGGCCCGTGCGCGCGACTTCGATGCGTTCAGGAAGCGGCGCGGCGAAGCCCTGTACCGCTACGCAGCGTTCCAGGTGCTTTACGAGCATTGGCGCGAGCGAGGCGCCTGGGGCTGGCCCGCCTGGCCGGCGGAGTTTCACGACAGCGGCTCCGACGCGGTCGCGGAGTTCCTCGCGGACCGCAAGGACCGCCTCGAATTCTTCATGTACCTCCAGTGGAATGCCGACGCGCAGTTGCGCGCCACCGCCGAGCGCGCCCAAGAGCTGGGCATGCCAGTCGGCATCTACGCCGACCTTGCACTGAGCTCGAAACGCGGCGGCGCCGACACCTGGATTGACCGCGATGTCTTCATAAGCGACGCGAAGCTCGGCGCACCGCCCGACAGCTTCAACCAGGCCGGTCAGGACTGGGGCCTGCCGCCGTGGAATCCGACGCGCCTGCGCGAAGCCGGTTACCGGCCGTTCATCGCGATGCTGCGCGCCAACATGCAGATTGGTGGCGCGCTGCGCATCGATCACGTCATGGCGCTCATGCGCTGCTTCCTGATCCCGGCCGGCAGCACCGCGACCGAGGGCGCTTATGTCGCCTGGCCCTTCGACGAGCTGCGGGCGATCCTCGCGCTGGAAAGCGTGCGCAACCGCTGTCTGGTGATCGGCGAGGACCTCGGCACGGTGCCGGACGAGGTTCGGGAGGGACTGAACGAGATCGGCGTGCTGGGGTATCGCGTCCTGTATTTCGAGAAGGATGCGGAAGGTGCCTACAAGCCGCCGGACGCATTCGACCGCGACGTGCTCTCGGTAATCAGCACGCACGACCTGCCGACACTCGTCGGGTTCTGGCAGGGCGCGGATATCGAGTGGCGCAGCTCGCACGACCTCTATCCCGGCGTCGAAGCGCGCGAGCAGCAGGTCGTGTCGCGGGCCGAAGACCGCGCGCGGCTGGTGATGGCACTGGAGAAGCAGGGCCTGCTGCCGGAGGACGCCGACGCGCAGCTGCCGGCCGGAACCGAAATGACGCCTGCCCTGCGCGTCGCCTTTCACCGCTACCTCGCCAGGAGCGCGAGCAGCCTGGTCGGTGTCCAGGTCGAGGATCTGCTGGGCGAGCGCGAACAGGCCAACCTGCCCGGCACCACCGACGAGCACCCGAACTGGCGCCGCCGGCTCCCGCTGCAGGTCGAGGCCTGGCAGGCGGAGCCGCAAGTGGGCGAGCTGCTGGCCGCCGTGCGCGAAGAGCGGCCGACCGCGGGCGCGGACCAGGCCGACGTGCGGCCCGGTCCGGTTGCGAAACACGCGGTGATTCCCCGCGCCACCTACCGCGTGCAGCTGCACAGGGACTTCGGTTTTCGCGATCTCGAGGCGCTGCTCCCCTACCTCGACGCACTCGGCATCAGCCACGTCTACTGCTCGCCTTATCTGAAGGCCCGCCCCGGCAGCCTGCACGGCTACGACGTGGTCGATCATGGCGCGCTGAACCCGGAGCTCGGTTCGCGTGCGGACTTCGACAGGCTGTGCGCCGCCCTCGCGGCACGCGGGATGAGTCACATCCTCGACATGGTGCCCAACCACATGGCGGTCACCGGCCGCGACCACGAATGGTGGCTCGACGTGCTGGAGAACGGCCCCGCTTCGCTCTATGCGGAATACTTCGACATCGACTGGCAGCCGCTCAAGGAGGAGGTTCGCGGCAAGGTGCTGTTGCCGGTGCTGGGCGACCACTACGGTAACGTGCTCGACCAGGGCGAGCTCGAGCTCGTGTTCGACGCGGTGCAGGGAAGCTTCGCGGTGGACTATTACGAGCACCGCTTTCCGATCGACCCGCGGGAGTACCCCCGGGTACTGGAGCCGGAGCTCGAGCCGCTGCGCGGCCGCCTCGCCGAAGACGATCCGTCGCTCATCCTGTTCGAGAGCCTCATCACCGCCTTCGGCAACCTGCCACCCCGGAGTGCCGTGGACGAGGACAGCCGCAGGGAGCGGGCGCGCGACAAGAAGCTCCACCAGCAGCGGCTGGCGATCATGGCAGGCGACGCGCCCGACATCCGCCGTTACATCGACGACTGCCTGCGCGTGTTCAACGGCGACGAGCACTATCCCGCCGACGTGGCGCGGCTGCACCAGCTGCTGGAGGCGCAGCCGTACCGGCTCGCTTACTGGCGCGTCGCCTCGCACGAGATCAACTATCGTCGCTTCTTCGACATCAACGATCTCGCGTCACTGCGAATGGAGAACCCGGACGTCTTCGAGGCGACGCACGGCCTCGTCTTCGAGTTGATCGACGAGGGCAGGCTCGCCGGGCTGCGCGTCGACCACCCGGACGGCCTGTACGACCCACGGGGTTACTTCCGGACCGTGCAGGAGCGCGTCGGCGGGGGCGCCGTTGCGGCCGGCGCGGACCTGCCGCTGTACCTCGTCGCCGAGAAGATCCTGGCCGCCGGCGAAACGCTGCGCGACGACTGGCCGATCCACGGCACGACCGGCTACGAGTTCGCGAACCTCGTCAACCGTTTGCTCGTGCGTAGCGACGGGTTGCCGGAACTGGACGCGGCGTACACGGCTTTCATCGGGCGTCCCGTCACCTATGACGAAATCCTGCATCGCTCGAAATCGCTCATCATGCAGACGTCGCTGGCGAGCGAGCTCAACGTGCTGACGGCGGAGCTGGACCGGCTGGCGGAGCAGGATCCGCACACGCGGGACTTCGGGCTCGGCGGTTTGCACAGCGCGCTGCTGGAAACGGTGGCGTGCTTTCCCGTCTACAGGACGTACGCCGTCGAGGGCGAGGTCTCCGGGGACGACGAGGCGATCATCAATAACGCCGTCGACTCCGCAAAGCGCCGGAGCGAGGCGGCCGACACGAGCGTGTTCGAGTTCCTGCGCGACGTGCTGCTCAACCGCAGCGCTGCCGGCCGGGGCGAGGGACTCGAGCGGCGGGTAGCCGGCTTCGGCATGCGGCTGCAGCAGTACACGAGCCCGGTAGCCGCGAAGGGCATGGAAGACACGGCCTTCTACCGCTACGGGCGGCTGGTATCGCTGAACGAGGTCGGCGGCACGCCGGAACTGCCCGGCGCTTCGATCGAGGAATTCCACGAGGCGAATCTCGCCCGCCTGCAACGGTGGCCGCACTCGATGCTGGCGTCCTCGACGCACGACGCCAAGCGCTCCGAGGACGTGCGCGCCCGGCTGCACGTGTTGTCGGAAATGCCGGGGGAGTGGCGCAGTCACGTCGAGCGCTGGGCGCGGATGAACGGGTCACTGAAACGGTCAGGCAGCGACGCGGTTGGCATCGATCCGGACGCGGAATACTTCCTGTACCAGACGTTGCTCGGCGTCTGGCCCTTCGAGCCGGTCGACGAGCCCACGACGCGCGACGCACTCTGCGAACGGCTCACCGCGTACATGACCAAGGCCGCGAAGGAAGCTAAACGCTATACGTCCTGGGTGAACCCGGATGCCGATTACGAGGAATCCCTGCAGCGCTTCACCGCCGCCCTGCTGGATCCGGGGTCGAACCGTGATTTCATGCAGGACTTCCTGCCGTTCCAGCGGCGCGTCGCGCGGCTCGGGCTCTACAACGGCCTGACGCAGCTCGTGCTCAAGCTCACGTGTCCCGGCGTGCCGGACACCTACCAGGGCACCGAGCTGTGGCGGCTCGATCTCGTCGATCCGGACAACCGCCGGCCGGTCGATTTCGGCCGGCGCAGCGCGATGCTGGAGGAACTGGCGCGCCGCTGCACCGCCGGCGAATGCCGGGAGCTGGTCGACGACCTTATGCACGGCATGGAGGACGGGCGCGTGAAGCTGTTCGTCACGTGGCGCATGCTGTCAGTGCGGCGAAAGCACCGGGACCTGTTCGAGAGCGGCGACTACCTCCCGCTCACCGTCCACGGCGATCGTGCAAGCCACGTCTGTGCTTTCGCGCGGCGCGCCGGCGGCGTGACGATGGTGATTGCCGTGCTGCGGTGGTTGTCGGATTTCGTCGACGACAGTGGCGCGTTGGACACATCAAGACTCGCCGGGACGTCAATCGAATTGCCACCGCGGAGTGCCGCCTGCGTCGACAGCCTCACGGCCCGGGCAGTGCCGGTAACCGAAGCCTCGGGGCGGTTCGGCGTCCTTGCATCGGACGTGTTTGCGGTGATGCCGGTGGCAGTTTGCGTCGATGCGAACACCCGGCACGCTCTCGCCAGTGACCGGTAGCAGACAGGCGCCGACGCGGCGACGGCCGACGGCGCCCAGTCGCCGGATTACTTGACTGCGGTAGCCTCTACTTCGATCAGAAAGTCCGGCATCGCCAGTGACGCCACGCCGAGCAGGGTATTGGCTGCCGGTGTCACGTCGCCATAGAAATCATTGATTGCCGGACCAATCACCGAAAGCTTGTCGGGTGAGTAGTCGACGACGTACGTCCGCAACCGGACCACGTCGGCCGGCGTCATGCCACATTCGTTCAGTACTGCCTTGAGGTTGCGGAATACCTGTGCGGATTGCGCGGCAAGGTCCTCGGGTCCAACCAGTTCGCCCGCCTCATCCCAGGCCACTTGTCCGGCAAGGTGCAGAATGCGTCCCCCTGTGCTTTCGACGGCGTGAGAGAAGCCGAACTGCACGGCGTTATACATATTTTCCGGATTGACGGCTTTACGTGTCATCGCCTGGCTCCTGTCAGTTTGACGAGCGTTCTCTCAGTTCCCGACGCCGTATGGATGTACCCCCGTCTCGTCCATGTACGCCTGACGCTCGTACTCCATCAGCTCGATGTAGTTGCCCCAGGGATCCCGAAGGTACTGGCACCGGCACCCGACCGTCGGACCTTCCGGCAGCTCGATGGGTCCATCCATCAAGGTGCATCCGTTCTCCTCCAGATGCTTCAGCGCCGGCTCCAGTTTGTCGACTTTCAGCGCGAAGTGATGCCCGCCAACGTCGCAGTTGCGGGGGGGTTCGGAACGCCGGTCACCTGGCTTGTCGTACTGGAACAGCTCCATCATCATGTTCGGGCCGATCTTGAGCATGGCGATGGAAAGCCTGGCGCCTTTCACGTCAACATGCGCCTGCATCCAGTCTCGCCCATCGGGTTGCAGCGGCATTTCCGAAGCGTCGAATGGACCGAGCCGGTACGCCACGTCAGCGCCGAGAATGCGGCTATAGAAATCAACGGCTGCATCGAGGTCCGGTACCGTAATGCCGAGGTGGTCGACGTGCTGATAGCCGGGTAGCGAGGCGTTGTTGCTCATGGTTTCCACTCCTGCCTGGTGGTCTGCGGGCTCCGCTGGCCGCGGCTGGCATGGACGCTGGCCGTGGCATCGGGCATTTACGCAGACGGCGTTCGAGTCGAGCTGACCGTCACGTTGCCACAGAACCTCCGGTGCGGCAATTACATCTCATGCACATTTTCATTGTCCTGAATGCAATCATTCGGTGCCGCGGTGGCGGCACCGCCCATGCCGCCGTCCGCTCACCGATCGGCCGGGCCCGGCCGTCAGGGTGCGGGAAGAAAGGGCATCCGGGCTTCGATTTCCTGCAGCAACCTGACGGCGCCCACGGGAAGCTGTCGACCGAGGCGGGTAATCACGGCCGCGCTGGTATGCATGAGCGCCGGCTGGTCAATCGGTACGGCCTTGAGGACGCCCGCCGCAATTTCGCTGTGGGCGGCTATGCTGGGCAGCACCGTGATACCGGATCCGAACCGCGCGAATTCCTTGAGAACGAGCAACGAGTTGCTGACCACGACCGGGCTCAGGAATACATGTTCCTCGGACTCCGCGGCGGCGAGAATCTGCCGGATGCGAAAGGAGTTCTCCGGCACGCCCAGCCGTTCGCCGGCGAGGTCGGTCATCTTCAGCGACGCCCGGTCGCTCAGCGGGTGGTCCGGCCGGAGTATTACCTTGAGGGGCTGATCCGAGGAGGCCCTTACCCGGATCTTGGCGTCAGGAGCTGCCTGGAAGACCATTCCCATGTGCGCTTCGTCCTCAATGATCATCGCGACGACATCGGTGGTCCCGGCCGTGCGGACCACGATTCGTACTTCGGGATACTCCTCCATGAAGCGCTGCAGCACGCCCAGCAGCAGGTCTCCGATGAGGGCCTCGCCGACCGCGAGCCGTACGGTTCCGCCCCTGAGGCCCTTCAGGTCTCGCAGTTGCGAGACGAACGCCTCCTCTTGCGTCGTCAGCTCCCGGTAGTAGCTCAGCGCGATTTCGCCGGCTTCCGTGAGCTTCAACCGCCTCCGGCTCCGTTCGATGAGCGGTACACCGAGTTCTTCTTCGAGCTGAGCGATCTGACGGCTGATGGAGGAAGGAGCGACGTTCAGGTTCTCGCTGGCGGCACGCATCGTGCCGCCCCGAACGGCCTCGGCCAGGTAACGCAACCGATGATCATGAAATTTCTGCATTAATCCCGGCTTATGTAAGGGAGCACCCGGCCGGCGGAGCCGGCGAGCTGTTGCGGTGGCCGCAACAGAATCGAATATATCCAGTTATTGATACATCATTCAAGCGCCCATAGGCTACTTGTCCGACATGCCGCGGAACGCGCGCTTGTCTGCGGTTCCAATAACGGCAACAGGGCTATCTCCAAAGTGAATCGTGATTCTGTTGACTGGCGCGGCTACATCCCGGCGATAACGACTCCGTTTGACGAGTACGGCGAGCTGGACCTGCCGCGCCTGCGCAAGTTGCTGGACTGGCTGGCGGAGGAGGGAATGCACGGCCTCGTCGTCGCCGGAACGACCGGTGAGTGGTTCAGTATGAACAGCCAGGAGAAGGCGACGCTGTTCGCCGCCGTCGGGGAGGCCCTCAAGGGAAAAATGCCGCTGATAGCCGGTTGCAACGCTTTTACTGCCAGCGAAGCGATAAGCAACGCCGCCACCGCGGCCAAAAGCGGCTTCGACGGAATACTGCTGACACCGCCGCCTTACGTCCGGCCTTGCGAGCGAGAGGTCATCGCCTACTACGAGGAGGTGAACGAGGGTACGCCGCTGCCCGTGTGCGTATACAACTGGCCGCCAGGCACGAACATCGATATGGACCGGACGACACTGGCGCATTTGGCCGAGCTGGACATGGTCGTGGCGATCAAGAATTCGACGGCCGATCGGGAGCATTTTCTCGATGTCATGTCTTCCCTGAACCACAGCGTCCGCATATTCGGCGTGCCTATGAGTGCGACAGGAGCGGATTTTATCTGCAACGGAGAGGCTGACGGGACGATGGGTGCCGGTGCTGTATTGGGGCGAACTCATGCGGATTTCTTCAATGCACTGTGGGACGGTGATCGTGACAGGGCGCTCGCGCTCGGGAGTCAGGACCAGCGCATCATGCGGGACTGGTTCAGGTCCGACTATACGGCGAAGTTCGGCTCGGCTCAGGCGATATTCAAGACCGCATTGAACCTGCAGGGTCTACCCGGAGGTTTTCCGCGCCGTCCGATCCTGCCGCTCTCGAACCACGAGGTAGACCTGGTGAGAGAGACACTGGCAGAGCTGGGACGGTTGTGAAGCGCCGCGCGCGGGGCGCGTACTGCCTTGTTCCCTGCAAAACGCGCCGGGCGGCACCGGCAATTGCCGGGTCGAAGCAGACAGGGGGAACCGTGCTTTCGAAATTGGATGCGTCGACACGGCGCGTGACGCGCTGCACGCTGCCGGCTGGCCTGGCTGCCCTGGCCCTGGCGGTGTCGGCTTGCGAGAAGTCGTCCGAGCGGCAGGCAGTTGCCGAGCCGACAGGGCAGGCGGAGGGCAGGGGACTTGAGCGCCAGCAGTCGTCGGCGGAGCTGGAGTCGCTGATTGACACCTTCGTCGAAGCGCGCAGGGCTCGGGATGACCGCATGGAGCTCCGCGACGTATCTGCGGATGCCTTTCTCAATGACATCGCCGCCGACCGCGAGCTGCTCGAGGAGATATCGGCCATCGATCCGGAGAAGCTGTCGCTCGCTGAGCAGATCGATCGTCGTGTGATGATCGGCATTCTGGAGTCGGAGGTTTACAGTGCGGAACGGCGGCGACTCTGGGAAAACGATGCTTCCTTGTACGTCCCGGCGTATCAGATCGGTCGCCTGATCGAGCCAATGGCGGCTGAGCCCGCCGTGGAACGGATGGTCTCGCTCGAGTCGTTGCTGGAGACCATCCCGGACCGGCTTGCCGAAGGCCGGCGCAACCTGGGGAATCCGCCTCGCCGCTACACCGAAGCGGCTGTCTTCAAGACTCGGGGCACGCTGAACAGCTTGCAGGAGGACGCACCGATCCTGCTGGAAGAGGCCGATACTGACGCTGAGAACTTCACGGTTGCCCTGGAACGGGCGAGCAGGGCGCTCGAAGAGTATGAAAGCTTTCTCAGCGACGATCTGCTGAAGCGGTCCACGGGCGACTGGGCAATCGGCAAGGAACACTACGACTATATCCTGCAGCATCGCTGGTTCCTCGACGCGGATGCGGACGACATTCTGGCTCGCGGCCGGCAGGCCTTCGAGGAGACCGAGGCGCTGGCTCAGGAAGTAGCCGAACGCATCGAGCCCGGCAAACACTGGAGCGTGGTCTATGACCGTCTGCAGGACGAGCATCCGCCAGCCGACGGGATCAAGGCGGCCTACCAGAAGGAGATAGACGCCGCGCAGGCGTTCGTGAAGGAACACAGCATCGTGACATTGCCGGAAGGCGAGCGCGTCATAACCGTGGACACGCCGCCGGCGATGCGCAGATCCTCGCCCTTCGGAACGTTTCAGTCCGTTGATCAGTTCGACGAGGGACTCGAGGGCCGTCTCGTCTTGACGCCGATCGAGGACTGGATGTCGCCGGAGCAACAGGCGGCGCGCCTTCGTTCGCATCATTATGCCTGGATACCCATCATTGCCGTTCATGAAGCGTATCCCGGACACCACGTGGATGCCCTCAAGACGAGAGAGAATCCGCGCATCCTGCGCAAGGTGGTGCGGGAACCAATCTTCTCGGAAGGCTGGGGCCTGTTTACCGAAGAGATGATGTACGAGCAGGGCTTCCTCACGGGCGACGACGTTCGTCTGACCCAGCTCAGGAACCGGCTATGGCGCGCGGCGCGGGTCATTCTGGACGTCAGCCTGCATACGAACCGGATGAGCTTCGATGAGGCGGTGGACTTCCTTGCCGGGAAGGTGAGGTTCGAACGCTACGCGGCTGAGCTCGAAGTCGGCATGTATACGGAAAGGCCGACCTATGTCCTGGGTTACCTGATCGGGATGCAGGAGATCGTGAAGATCCGCGACGATTACATCGAGCGATATGGGGAACCGTCGCCGCCCAGCGAGTTGTACGACAGGCTGCTGAGCGTCGGCGCGTTACCACCCGATCTGGTAAGGGAAGCCTTGTTCGGTGAGGATGCCAGCGACCTTGCATCGGCTGACAGGTAGCACTGCGGGGGGCTTCGGAGCTTAGTGACTTTCGGACATGAAGCTGAAAGCGCGATCGGATTAGCCAACACAACATCGGGGGACAGTGATGAATTACCAGTCGATTTCCGTACGGGCCGTCCTGCTGACTGCCTTCCTGTTCCAGGGAGCGGGCCTCACCGCCTGCGACGGCTCTGAGCCGGCCTCCACCGGTGAGCAGGTGGAAGGGCTCTGGCGTTATACCGGCCTGACGACCTCCGGCGGACAGGACATGCCGCTGGCCGGCGTCTTTCTGTTCAACGAGGGAACGTTTCTTCAACAGGCGGTTTTCGACGGGGAGCCGTACGAAGAGCAGGGCGCGATGGCGCACGCCGGGCCGTATACGGCTGCGGCTGGTTCGGTGCAGCTGGTAGCGGAGCAAACGATCAGTGTGTCTCCCCAGGACGATCCGCCTCTGTCCTTCCGCGCCAACACCGAGCATGACGTGTCCGTCAGCCGATCGGGCGATGAACTGACGCTCGTCTTCGGCACCGGGACGGTACAGGAATTCGAGCTGCTCGGGCCGGGAGACGGGGAGGTGTACGAGCTGGAGGAGGGCGCCTTCTCGCTGACCGACGGTTATTTCATCCTGGTTCACGGCAGCGAAAGCAGCAGCGTGAGCGGCTTCGGGACCTTCGAGCGGAGCGGAGACGACCTCACCCTGCAGATCGAACGCTGGACAGAAGGCGATCGCGCCGGGGCGCAGAATCTGCGGGACACGGTGATGCAGGCGACGTTCGACGGGTCATCGCTGACGCTGGCAAGCGGCCGGGAATTTCGTGTTGCGCAATGACCCTTTCGACAGCCCGGCTCTGCGACGCCCTTCGTCGTCGTCGAGTCGACTCGCGGCGGCGTGCGCCGATGCGCCGGGCGGCTCGCACGCGTGATGGGCGCGCTGGTCGCCTTCTTCAGGAAGATCATCGGCCCGGCCGCCGTCATCGCGGCCGGAACGATGGGGGCGGGTGCGACCTCGTCACTGATACTGGCCGGGGCATGGTTTCGCTACGAGCTACTGTGGGCTGCGGTTCTCATCCTGCCCCTGTTCGTGCTCGCGCTGGATTCCGCTTCGCGGGTAGGGCTGCTGAACCCGGACCGCGGGATGCTTTCCCTGATCCGGGAGAAGATACACCCGGGGGTCGCCTGGCTGATCCTGCTCGTCAATGTGCCGGTTCACCTGTTCATCGCAATGGGCCAGATGTCGGTGATGACGTCGGCCTTCCTGGCCGTCCTCGGGGTCCATCCGCCAGCCGCGGAAGCGAGCACAGGCGGCTACCAGGCTCTGGAGTTCGGCCTGGCGATACTGTTCGCCATCATCGTCATATGGATGCTCACCTCGGAGGGTTACCACCGGATGCAGAGGATCATGACCGGCTTCATGGTTCTCATGTTCTTCTGCATCCTGGCAGTTGCCCTGCGAGGCTTCCAGGAGATCGGCGACATCGCCCTGGGCTTCATGCCCGGCGTACCGCCCGATGTTCCTGTCCCCGGCAGCGACGCCGTCCGCCACAGCGGAATCTCGATCATTGCGATCATTGGCAGCGTCCTTGCGCCGGGTGCATTGCTGGGCATTCCCTACATGAGCGCGGACAACAGCAGCGGTCCCCCGGATCTCAAGGGAGAACTCAGGAGGTCCGTGATCAATCTCGGGTTCATCTACGGCGGCTACTCCCTGCTGGTCATCATCGCCGGCGGCTTCGCGCTGTTCCCACTGGTGAACCATGCCGCGATCGACTCGATTCACGAGGCCAGCATGATCCTCGTCCGGGCGTTTCCGGAGGGACTCGGCTTTCTCGGACCCGTCGTCTTCTCAGCCGGACTGTTCATGGCGGCGCTGACCACGTTCGTGGTCGTCGTGGAAATCATCAGTTACATCTGCCTCGACATGTTCCGCCTTCCGTGGCACTACTCGAAGGCGAACCGGCATTTCAAGCGTCTCCTCATCGTGGGGATCGCATTGCCGGCGCTGCTTGCGCCGCTCTGGACATTTCCGGCGCTGTTCAAGAACCTGCTGTTGATGAGCGTCAACACGGTCGTGATTCCGCTGGTTTTCGTCGCACTCATAATCCTTGCCAACCGCAAGGACGTTATGGGCGCGCACACGGCCAGCCCGGTGCGTAATGCGATCCTCGGTGCCGGGCTCCTGCTGTCGGCCGCACTCGCGGTTATCAACCTGCCGAAGTACGTGGAGATCTTCTCTGGCTGACGCGCGTCAGTCGCTCAGCAGGGACACGTTCAGGGGCTTTACCGGAAACTGAATCTGGAACGCGCCGACGTCGGTTGCGGCGATGCGCCGCGCGTCCGATACCAGCTGCATCACGTTGTGCGCGCACAGGCGGCCCTGGCACATGCCCATGCCGGCGCGGGTGGCGAGCTTCGCCGCATTCGCCGTGCGGATATGGTCGTGCTCCGAAAGCACCCGACGCAGGGCCCCGCACGAAACGGATTCGCAGCGGCAGATGCAGGTTTCGTCCGTCATCACTGCGTCAGCCAGGCCTTCCGGTGGACGCGACAGCCGGTTCAGGGCCGTGGCAAACCGCTCGTGCCGTCTCAAAGCCCGCCGGGCCGGACGAGCCAGACGAGCGGCTTCGCGGTCGCCGATTCTCGACAGCGCTCTCGCCAGCCCGACGCCCGCGATCCGCCCCTTGTAGAGCGACGCGTCGGCGCCTGCGAGCCCGGTGACCTCGCCCGCGACGAACAGGCGGGGCACGGTGGATTCGAACCAGCGATCGCGCCGTATCAGCCAGCCGCCGTCGTGCGGACGGTAAAACGCCTCCGCGCCCGCCTGTCGCGCAAGTTCGGACGAAGCGGCGAATCCGTAACAGACGCCCACCCGGTTACAGGGTATCGTCTCGCTTCGGTCGCGATCGGGTCGGCCTGCTCCGTCAACCGGTGCTATGGTAGCCCCCGTCACCTCACCGCAGCCGTGTGCGCTCACGACCGAGCTGCCGAAATGCAGCGGCACCGCGGCGCGGCGCAGCCGCCGGAGCATTCTGGCCGTTTCCCCCAGCTGGAGCGCGCCCTGAACCGCTGCCAGGGGCTGCCCGGCCATCGCCATGACGGCGGCGGGCGACTGGCTGAAGACCACTGCCGCGACGTCGGCGCCGGCGGCGAGCAACTGGTCAGCCACCACGAGCTGCAGCGGATGGCTGCCCGCGAAAAGAAATCTGTCGCCCGGCACGAACTGCTGGCTCTTGACGAAGGCCTGTATCGCGCCCGCTCCCATCACGCCGGGCAGCGTCCAGCCGGGGAAAGCCAGGGGCCGCTCATAGCAGCCGGAGGCGACCAGTACGGCGTCCGCGGTGATGGAGCCACAGCCCCGTTCGTTCTGCAGCCAGAGCTGAAAAGATCCCTTTTGCTCACGCACCAGGCCGAGAACGGTCGTGCTGAAGAGCCACGGAGAATCCGGCCGATCCGCTACGTCGCGCAGCAGGCGCTTGCTGAGCCTGTACAGAGGAGACGTCATCCAGCCTGCGACGCGAAACGTTTCCGGGGGCTGGCGCAGTATCTGTCCGCCGGCCCGCGGTTGTTCGTCTATGACGATACTCGTCAAGCCGTAACGTCGGAGAATCTCCGTTGCGGCCAGGCCGGCCGGCCCGGCACCGATGACGGCGACGTCGAAGGAGTCGTCCCCGGCCAGCCCGAGCTCAGGAGTCAACGGCGGCTACCGGTATTTCCGCGACGGTGACGCGCAGCCCGTCGCGAACTGTCGCCAGGCACGACCGGACCCGGGTCGGCACGGCTCCCGGGTGCGCCGGATCCTCCACCAGGACCAGGCAGTCGAAGCAGATGCCCATGTTGCAGAAAGGCCCGCGGGCGTGCCCGAAGCGGCCGCGCGTGAAGGCGACCCTGCCCGAAGCCATCACGGCAGTCATGATCGACTCCCCCTCGTAAGCAGGGACAGCAACGCCGTTGACGACGATGGACACGGCTGCCGGACGCTCGACGCCCGCTGTAACACGACGGCTCATGCCGATCCTGCCGCCATGAAGTTGTTCACGTGACTGAAGCGCGAGGGGCTGTAGAGGTCGATGGAGTACGACGGCTTCTGTCCGCTCACCATTTCGCTGATCAGTCGCGCGTAGGTCGGGCCGTGGGTGAACGCCGCCCCTCCGGCGGCGACGTAGAAGCCCGGTGCTTCCGGAATCTCCCCGAGCAGCGGCATCTGATCCGCCGTCACCCCGGTTGCCCCGGCCCAGGCCCGGATAAGATGCAGCCGCCGGACGGCGGGAATCAGGCGCGCGGCGAGGCGCACGTTCTCGAGCGCGTTCGGCACCACCACGTCCGGCCGCGGCCGGGTATCGAAACCCGAAGCCGCCCTCCGAAACCTCCCGGGCCATCCGCCGCCGGCCAGCACGTTTCCGTCCGCTACCTGTTTCACCGTAAGCGGTCGGCTGGCATGTTGCACCAGATGAGGAACGAACGGATCGCTGCGTTCGAGGACGTTCATCAGGAGCGGCACCGGGTAGATCGGCAAATGCAGATGCGCGAGCGCCGCAAGCTCACCAGCCCACGCGCCGGCGGCGTTCAGTATCTTTCCGGCAGCGACCTCCTTCACAGGGCCATCACTGCGGCTCGTTGCCGAGAGCTCCCACCCGGTTCCGGATCGGGCGATGGCGACGACGCGCGTTCCCGGAAGGAGTTTCGCACCCTGATCGGCGGCCGCCCTCGCGAAGCCGAGGGTGACCAGGCGGGGATTCGCGTGACCCTCGTGCGCGCAATACCCGGCGCCGATGATGTCGTCTGACAGATAGGGTGCCATTTTGCGGACTTCGGCGGCCGAAAGCAGCGTGGTTGGCAGTCCCCAGCGCTCCTGGATCGTCTGCCTTTTCTCCAGCGATTCCAGATCGGCGCTGCTCTCCGCCACGATCAGGCCGCCGTGCATCTCGACTTCCAGGTCCGCCTGCAATTCACCCTCCAGCTCGCGCCAGTCTTCGAGGGCCGCCAGCGTCAGTGGTATGACCTGGGCGGACTGCTCCGCGAGCTCGTCGCCATAGCGGATCAGGCGATATTCGAGCTGAAAGTGCAGGGAACCTGCGTTGCGCCCTGATGCCTGCAGGTTCAGGTCGCCCTCTTCGAGGACGATGACTTTTGCGCCGCTGCGGGACAGGTAGTAAGCCGAAGCGCATCCAACCAGGCCGCCCCCTGCAATCGCTACGTCATACCGGTCCATGCCGCGGTCCGTCCGTCTTCAGTGCGGGCGAATCACCCGCGCGAGCAGGTTAAAGCGGGCGATTCATCATGTCGAGTATCGCCTTGAACAGTGGGCTCGACTCGTCGCCCAGCGCGAGCACGGTGTCCCTGTGATCGTGCTCCGGAAGCAGCACCATGTGAGCCTCCACGCCGCTCGCGGAAAGGCGGCCAGCCAGATACCGGGATGCGTCGACGACGCCCTCTTCCAGTGAGCCTGCGGCGACGACCGTGGAAGGCACGGGATTGCCGATGTTCAGGAGCGGGCTTGCCAGCCGCCGGGACTCGGGGGTCGGTGCGTAGGCGTCGACATATCCAGGGAGATCGGCGCTGCGCAGGTCGTAGACGCCGCTGATCGGTACGATTCCCTGCAGAACCTGCGGCGGTATTTCCCTCGCCTCCAGCCAGGAGCGATCAAGCCCCAGGTCCGCGGCAAGAATTGCACCCGCCGAATGCCCGCCGACATAAATCCGGTTCGGATCGCCGCCGAAGTCGCTGATATGCTCGTATATCCACAGAACCGCGGTCCTGGCATCGTTCGTCTGCGCCGGATAGTGGAAGTCGGCGGTTGCCAGACGGTAGCTCGCGATCGCCGTAATCGTGCCGCTGGCCGCAAACGGCTGCGCGATGAAGCCGTAGTGGGCACGGTCACCCTCCTGAAAGCCGCCTCCGTGAAAGAACAGGAACACGGGAGCATCGACCGGCTGTTCGATGGGCAAATACAGATCGAGCTGCTGCTTCGGGTCCTCGCCATATCTCCGGTCCAGATGGTGCGGTAGTTTCGCCCGGGTCTCCGCCGTCGCAGCGTTGGCGCTTTTGTAGAACCCTGTCCAGTCGATTTCGAACTTTTCCGGGTGCTTTACGGTGTAGTACGTGGACATGTCCTGCGAGCATGCGGTTTCTGCCGCCCCCAGCGCGAAAGCAGAAGTGAGCAGGGCGGCAACGACCGATGCGGCAGGCAGGTTCTTTATCACCGTCGCGTACTCCAGGACCATGCCGAGGCCACTCCGTTCGCTGCCTGCTGCAAGCCTACTATCGTTGCCGGCGGGCCGTGATAGCGCTGCAGCCTTGAAAGGTTGCGGGGGGCGCAACAGGGGTGGCATGCAGTCCCGGGTTTGCAACGGTTCCGCTGCCGTTGAGCGGGGCCAGGAAGGTTCCCGGGCGTGAAGGAGGCGGCGGTGCTGGTCGCCGATGCCCACAGGCCAGCCGGGGATCGCTGCGCGTGTTGCCCCTGTTCCCGTCCCCGGCCTTGCACCGACGTGCTGCGTACCGCGCCGATTCGGCAGGCTGCTTGCCCGAATCGACGTGTCCCATCGTTCCCGGCGCTTGCCGGCGGCCGCTGAGATTGCACTTAGTGCAACAGAATTTCCCGTCGGCTGGTATTGAACGCGCCCTACCGAAGCATATTCTTGCACTGCAACTGACTGGGACTGCAGTCGGTACTGTTGCGGCTTTCGCCGTCGTTGTTCGCGAGGCGCAACGGTGGCACGAAGCAGCTGCTCGCTGCCGACAGGGCATCGTGGCATCCAGGTTTCAGCAGAGGAGTGCGCATGCGCACTTCCAACCAGGGTCGAGGGGGAGATCATGAAGGCCATCGGGAAGGAACACCATAACGATCATGCCGTTTTCGCCTCCGGAGGAAGGCTCGCGGTGGCGTTGCTGCCTGCGATCGTCGTCGCGGCGGCATTTCCCGGCAGTGCGGCGGCGCAGCAATCGAACACCGTCGAGGAGATCGTGGTCACCGCGCAACGGCGGGAACAGAATCTTCAAGATGTGCCCATCAGTATCTCGGCGTTCACGACGGACACCATCGAAAAAAACATGTTCGCCGATGTCGCCGACTACATAACCCGTACTCCAAATGCCAGTTTCATTACCAATGGAGCGAGGTCACGACGGCAGATCAGCATACGTGGCGTCACTAACTTTCTCGGTTTCGTCGGAACTTCGACCACGGGCTTTTACGTCGATGATTTCAGCGTGGCTGCGAGCACGATTAACCCGCCGATCATGGATATCGAGCGCATCGAAATACTCCGAGGGCCGCAGGCTACATACTTCGGCAGGAATGCGTTGGGTGGTGGAGTCAGTATTACCTCCAGGAAACCGGAGCACGACTTCTCCAGTTCCATCATGGCCGACTACTCCCGTTTCGATACGATCGACCTGGAGGGCGTCGTAAACGTGCCGCTCGTCGACGACAAGCTGGCCGCGCGCCTGAATCTGAAGCACAGCGAATCGGACGGGCATATCAAGAACATTCATCCAACCGGCGGCGGCAATGACTCCGAGTATCAGTACGCCAAGGCGCTGATCCGATACACCCCCACCGAAAACCTCACCATCGACACGACGTGGCAATGGGCTGACGAGAGCGTGGGAATGCGCGAAGGTGTCCCCTCCGGCGTGTTCTCGCTCTTTGCAGGGGACGTGCTTTACGCAGGCCGCTTCCCGGACCGGGACGGCGACGGCGAGTCAGACCCGTTCGTCGACACCGTCGGTTTCTATCCCGAAAACCGGAACAGGACCAACTTCAATACTCCGCAGGATGTCGGTACGTCTTTCAGAAACGGCGTCATCCGCGTCGACTACGAGATGTCCGATCTGTTGCTGACCAGCATCAGCGGCTACATCAACTCGGACTTTTTCCTCAATGGCGACATTGACGGTAGCAGTCTCGACTTCTTCAACGAGTTCCGGAATCTCGAGCGGCAAAGCATCAGCCAGGAGTTCCGGTTGCAGAACACCGACGCCAGCCGTCTGCAATGGAACATCGGAGCGCTGTACGCGAAGGACGAGGGCGAAGACTGGAATCGCACCTTCGTCGGTGCCGCGCAGCCGCTCGGACTGCCCGACGGCTTCCTGATCGATCGGGAAGATTCCACCAGTGAAGCCGACTACTGGGCCATATTCGGACAGGCAGATTACGACCTGACGGACCGGCTGACGGTCTCCGTCGGTGGACGCTACAGCGAAGAGACGAAGCGATCGGACATCACTGGCTTCTCCGGCGTACTGGTTACGGTGCTGTCCGTCGAGGAGACTTTCGATGACTTCTCGCCTCGTTTCGCTTTCACATGGCAGGCAAACGAAAGTCTTACGTTCTTCGGGACGGCATCCAAGGGCTTCAAATCGGGCGGCGTGCAGATCGCGCCCAGCCCTGACCGGGAGTCATTCGATCCGGAAACCCTGTGGAACTACGAACTCGGCGTGAAGGCGGCGCTGTTCGACCAGAGGTTGCGGCTCAATGCGGCGTTGTTCTACATGGACTGGGAGGACCTGCAGGTGGCCTTCCAGGAAAACCTGATCGACGAAGACGGAAATTTTGTTCTCTTCGGGGGCACGAACAATGCGGAGTCTGCAACTTCGCAGGGTGCAGAACTGGCGCTGACTGCATTGCTCGGCGAGAACCTGCTGGTGAATTTCAGCGCCGGCTATCTCGACGCGAAGTTCGACAGGTTTACGGCGCTGATCGACGGCCAGAACCGCGTCCTCGACGGCCAGACCATCCCGAATGCGCCGAAGTGGACGCTGGCAGCGGATGCGGAGTACGGTTTCAACATCGGTCCCGAGTGGGAGGGCTATGTCCGCGGCGAGTGGACGTATCGCGACGAGATCCGCCCGACGACTACCTCGTTGATTTACGACGGCTTTCCCTGGGAAGTACCCAGCTATGATTTCTTCAATCTGCGCATGGGTCTGGAACGGGATGATCTTTCGGTCGTGGCATACGCGGAAAACCTGTTCGATGAGAACTACTACACCAATGCCTACCAGAAGGCATTCGCCGGCGGGCTGTTCATCGAACCCTCATACCGGACGTACGGCTTGCGGCTCACCTACGACTTCGGCGGCGAATAAAGGACCGCGTTGAGAGATAGCGCGCCGCTCGCTGCGGGCGAGGCGGCGGGCCTGCGTCGCACGGAAACCCGACAGGTGTAATGCTGATGAAATTGACCCGACACGTTTGTGCCTTTCTGCTGGGCAGCTGCTGTGCGCTGCTTTGCGTCCAGGCATACGCTGAGGAGCACCCGACGATGAAGGCTCTGGTCGGCGCAACCGTCGTCGATCTCGAGGGCCGGACACCGCTGCGGGACGCGGTGGTGCTGGTCGACGGCGACAGGATATCGGCCATCGGAGCCGCTGGATCCCTCGACGTCCCGGAGGATGCGGAAGTCATCGAGCTCGGGGACGCCTGGCTCATCCCGGGCCTCATGAACATGCACGTGCACCTCGGGCTGGTCCTGCCGGGGAAGATGGCCGCCGAGCTGGGAGACGAAACCGAAGGAGAACTGACGCTACGAATGGCCGAGGCGGCCCGGGAGAGCCTGCAGGCAGGTGTTACGACCATACGTCTGCCAGGCGAACAGCGACATGGAGATCTGGCGCTGAAAAGCGCCATCGCCAAGGGGCAGGCACACGGGCCGAGGATATTCAGCTCGGGCGAATCGCTCGTGATCACCGGCGGTCACGGTTCGGAGCCCGGCGTCACCTACAGCGACGGTCCCTACGAGCTCGTGAAAGCGGCCCGGCGCGAGATCAGTGCCGGCGCGTCATGGGTCAAGATCCTGATCTCCGGCGGTATCGCGACCGACGGTGGCGATATCGCCGAGGCCCTGATGACGCCGGAGGAGATCCGCGCCGTTGTCGATGCTGCGCACCGTTTCGGAGCCAAGGTCGCCGCGCATTCCGGCTCGCCCGCCGCGACGGACATCGCCGTCGAAGCGGGAGTTGACAGCATCGAGCACGGCTATTTCCTGGACCGGCCTGTCTTGCGGAAAATGAGCCGGCAAGGAACGTGGCTCGTGCCGACAATAGTCGTCAGCCAGCCGGCGACTCAGCCGTTCTTCGAGCGGATCGGGTCGCCGGAGTGGTATCTGAAGCGGCGCGACTCCGTCGGCAAGGAGCACTGGAAGGCACTGGAGACGGCGATTGACGAGGGCGTCAACATCGCCCTCGGAACCGATCAGCTGCCGGCGGAGCCCAACGACGGCACGACGGCGACAGCCAGAGAAGCGCAGTACTACGTGGAAGCCGGTATGTCGCCGCTGCAGGCTCTACGGGCGGCCACCATCGAACCGGCCCGGATGCTGGATGCCGACGACGAGACCGGTTCCCTGGCGCAGGGCAAGTATGCGGATATCGTTGCAGTCGACCGCGATCCGACGGAAGACATCACTGCGCTGCGCAACATCCTCTTTGTGATGAAGGGCGGTTACGTGTACCGCAACGAGCTCAAGCAGGATGGCAATTCCGGCCGTTAGAGCTTCTCCATGAAGTAGTCGGCGATCCTGGTGTACACGTGTAGCCGCGCGCCCTCGATGCCATGATGCTCGTTCGGATAAACCATCATGTCGAACTGTTTGCCTTCCTTGATGAGCGCGTCCGCGAACTGCAGCGTAAATCCGAACTTGACGTTTTCGTCGCCGGTGCCGTGGATCAGTAACAGGTCCCCCTGCAGCTTGTGCGCGTCATTCATCAGATTCACTTTCCTGTAGCCTTCCCGGTTTTCGTCGTAGAAGCCCATCCAGCGCTCAACCCCGACCGCCTGGTAACGCCAAAGGTCGATAACGGGTGCGACGCTGACACCGGCCTTGTAATGAGGGGCGCCTTTGGTCATCAGTGCAGCCGCGAGGTAGCCGCCGCCGCTCCACCCCCAGAAGCCGATGCGTGACGCATCCACGTAGGGCAGCGACTTCAGGTACTGCACCCCTTCGAGCTGGTCGTGGACGGCGTACTTTGCGTAATGCCCGTAGGTCAGGTTCCTGGCTGCTTTACCCCGGCCCGCGGTAGTGCGGTTATCGATGCTGAATACGATGAAGCCTTGCCCGGCCATGTACTTGTGCCAGAGCTCGCGCTGTATGCCGCTCCGGCCTTCCCAGCGGTTGACGACGACCTGCGAGCCGGCATTGCCGTAGCCGTAGCCGATGACGGGATACCTCCTGTCTTCGTCGAAGCCGGGCGGCTTTATCATCGAGGCGTTGAGCACGATGCCATCGGACGTTTCCACCTCGAGGAATTCGAGGGTGGGTACCACGTACTTGTCCAGCCCCGGGAGCTCATTCTCCTCCAGGACCCTGAGCAGCTCGCCCGAAGCGTGCCGCAGCGAGGTCACCGGCGGCGTCCGGGTGTCCGAGTATCTTTCGACGACATGGCGCCTGTCCGGCGAGAACTCCCATTCATACCAGCCGGCTTGTCCGGACACTTTCTCGACCTCTCCGCCTTCCAGGCGCACTCGATAGATGTGCTGGTCTATCAAAGAGTCCTTCTTCGCGTAGAACCACAGCCATCCTTCCGCTTCATCGACGGCAACGAGCGATGAGATTTCCCAGTCGCCGCTGGTCAGCTGCGTCTCGTTGCCCTCGTAGTCGTAAAGGTAGGCGTGGCGCCAGCCGCTCTTTTCGGAGGTCCAGACGAACCGGTCCCCCGCCTCGAGAAACATGAGATCCCCGGTGATGTCGATCCAGGCCGGATCACGGTCGGTGACAATCAGGCGCGTTGCGCCCGAGTCCGGATCGGCCATGAGCAGGTCGAGGCGCTGGTGGTCGCGGGTGAGTCGCTGTATGGCGAGCAGTTCCGAAGACGGCGCCCACCCGATCAGCGGAATGTAATCGTCGGGATCGTCGCCGATGTCCATCCAGACGGTGCGTCCGCTCTGCAGGTCGTATATCCCTATCTGGTTGACGGCGTGGCGTTCGCCCGTGTTCGGGTACTTGAGTCTATGGATCTCGTTATATTTGCCCAGCTCGTCGACGATATAAAAGACCTTCACGTCGGTGACATCCAGGCGCCAGAACGCGATCTTGTGGCCGTCCGGCGACCAGTGCCAGGCCTCCGTAAAGCCGAACATGGTGCTGCCGTAGTCGAAAATGCCATTGAAGATGTTCGGGCTTCCGTCAGAGGTCACCGCTCGCGTATCACCCGTACCCAGTTCCGTGATGTAGAGGTCGTTGCCCGTTACATAGCCGACGTGCCTTCCGTCGGGGGACAGGCGTACGTTTCGCAGGGACTCGCTGCCCTCGGCGAGCGCCCGCAGCTCCTTGCTCCTGGTATCGTAGATCCAGTACGGTGCCTCGATGACGCTGTCCCAGGTCCGCCTCGTCGGTCCCGTCACCAGCAGAAAGCGACGATCTTCGGTCCATTCGTAGCGGCTCGGCCGTACATCCCGGCGCGTGAACGTCTCGGCCGCCAGTACCAGCCGTTCATCCCCGGTAGCAACGTCGTGCTCGTGGACATCCGGCAGTCTCGTCCGGGGGTTCGGAACGGTGAACGTGAAGCTCGACCCGTCGCTGCTCCATTGCACGTTCTCGACCGTCTTGTCCTGGAAATCCTCGCCGGAAAATATGCTGTCGAGGGTCAGCGTCGGCCGATCGGTCGCCGCGGACGCAGTTGTGGCGGCAGCCAGCAGTCCAATCAGGGTGAGAAGCGCCTTTCGATTACGTGCGGTATGAGCGAGCATTCTCGCCTCCGGTCAGGGCATGGTCGGTGTCCGGCACGATAAGTAATGCCGGGAATCGCATCAATGACGATAGCGGCCTATTGCATTGCGTTTGGCGCAACTTTTCATCACGGAATCGCGTGCAGCGGTTCCCGGCAATGCCGGAAGGAGCGATGCGGCCAGGCTGTAGTTGCGACGAGTTCGGAGGCTCCTTTTCCGGCCAGCCGACAGCACGGGGAGGGTGAGGAGGCGATCGGAAGCGGCAGTTGCCGCGTTGACTCGCCGGGGCGACAGAAAGTAGCCTCTTGTTCCCGCCGATGGCGTTTGTCTCCGGCGGCAAAGCCAAAGAACGACCGTCCGGGTAGCGGTGCCGGAATTGCGGGGGGTTATGGGACGCTTATGCGAACGCGCGGTGCAGGTTGCATGCGTAACTGCTGTGCTGAGCGCCGATGCCCTGGGCGACGAACCGGCTGATGCGGAGATCTCCGAGATCACGGTCCGGGCCGAGCGTATCGCCAACAAGCGCCCGGCCGGCAGTTACGCCAGCCTGGCAACGGCGTTGCGCTTCGACCCGCTGACGGAGCTGCAGTCCCGCGGGCTGCCGGAAGGCCAGGCGGACGTCACCGTACGCGGCGGCATCTTCGAAAACACGGGCTTTCGTGTCGGCGCCGTCACGGTCATGGACCCGCAGACCGGCCACTACGCCGCGGGCCTGCCCGTGGACCCGGCGACGTTGTCGGCGCCGGAACGCCTGACCGACGTCGACAACGCGATCGGCGGCTTCAATTCGGCGGTCGGGACAGTCCGCTACTCGATCCTGCCGGTGACGGACGGTGGCGCCGTCGCCGTCGGCGCCGGCAGCGACTCGCTGCAGGTCCATTCGCTGCGGGCGACGGCCGTCCGTGGCGGCGAGGGCGCCACGACGGCGGCGGCGGTGTCGGCTGCGTCGTCCCGGGGCGACGGCAGCCGGCCCGGCGGCGACCACGACTTCCAGCGCTACAACCTGCACCTGCAGCGCCGCGACGACGACAGCCAGAGCGACCTCATCCTCGCCTATCAGGACAAGTTCTACGGCTGGCCCGGCGCCTACACGGGCTTCTCGACCTTTGCCGAAACCGACCACAGCAAGACCACGCTCCTGCTCGCGAATCACCGGCAGGCACTTTCCCGTGGCTGGATCGAGCTCGGCGCATATCATCGCCGCCTGGTGGACGACTACGACTTCGACCGCAGCACGGAGGAGGCCGGCGTGCCGGGTGCTTTCGAGCACGAGACGGCGGTCCAGGCGCTCGGCTTCCACGGCCTGCATCGCGGCGGCCGGATCGACTGGCGCTACGCCGGGCAGTTCACGGCCGACGAGCTGGTGGCCTCGACCGACCTCACGCAAGGCGAGTTCACTCGCAGGCGCTATTTCAAGCTGGGCCTGCTGCCATCGATCGATTTCGCGCTCTCGCCGGACACGGTTGTGACGCTGCGCTTCGGCGCCACACTGGACGGCTCGGATCGGGACAGCGAGACGGTTTCGCCGCTGCTCGGCCTGACGTACAGCCGGACGAACGGAGGACACTCGAGCTTCGTCGCGCTCGAATACGCGCAGGCCTCGCAGGTGCCGGGCTACACCGCACTCGCATCGCCGCCTTCCGGACTCTTTGGCGGCAACGCCGCACTCGGCCGCGAAAAGGCGCGGCAGCTCACGGCGAGCGTCGGCAGGGAAGCTGCGGATTGGGAGGCGCGGCTCACGCTCTTCTATCGCAGCGACGACGACCTCGTGGACTGGACCTACGCACGGGGCGCGCCGTTCGCGCGGCAGGCGAATGCGCTGGATGACGACGTTCTGGGCCTCGAGACGTTTATCCGCCGCGAATGGGCAGACCTGGGGCTCGCCGCCGGCTATACCTACGTGGACAAGGACGCCGACTACGGCGCCGCGACCGTCGACGCCAGCTTCTACGCGCTGAATTACGCCCGCCATCGTGCTACGCTCGCCGCCACTTGGCGCATGAGCGAGCGGCTGGAGTGGCGGCTGGACAGCGAGTACCGCGTGCAGG